>NZ_JALLGW010000001.1:2400000-2749937 GCF_023074835.1 Halomarina salina | reverse complement strand
ACTCAAGCAGCCGCTCCAGACGGACTCCAATCTCATTGCCAATACTGTTGAAATCGCTGCTGACTTTCTCAAAATCAATGTTTCTTAATGAAACCTAAATGCGAAGAACAAGGTGAGACTCGCCATTATACACACTAAACAACATTTATTAGCGGAGATAGAGTCACGGATTGTGTACCTTTGAAGCTATTCCCCTCTTGTATATTTGAATTCACTACTATCGGACATTTAGCCACCGAGAGCAGGGTTTGACTTGATTATCAGCTAGCTCCTGCTGCCCAGGATAGTTGGCCGCTGTTGCCACCTGTACCGGCCCAAACGCACATACGAATCCCGTGTGGGGAGTTCATATGCCAACGCCAGCACGGTTCGAACTCTTCCAAGATGAGTCTGGAGAATGGGGATGGGAGCTGATTGTCTCTGATGGAGGTACCATCGCAGATAGTAGCGAGGGATACCCCTCGAAACAGGAGGCGAAACGCGGAATCCAGACCGTAAAACAGCGTGCTCCGAACGCTCAGGTCGTTGACGCTGAGTAGGGGCTATTTCAATCGGGGGAGTATCAGGAAGGCCTCTATTGCGCAGATTCGCTAGTAGCTCCCTTTGCGTCAGTTTCCAAACCGTTCGGCGATCTGGTGAGAGACGTTCGTCAGATACGTCGCTCCAAGCGTCGCAGCAATGATGGCCCCCGCGAGATTGAACAGGAGGTCGGTAACGGTGTCGCTCACGCCGTGCTGGGCGAGAGCAGCGTCGAAGCCGTATCGATCGGCAGCGAGGTCGAGCGCGAATTCGACGAGTTCCCACACGACGCCAACGGCGAGGATGAACAACAGGATGAACGCAAACATCGTTCTCGACGGCAAGTACACGTCAGCGGAGTGCAGGTCTATCGTGCGGACAAGCGTGTAGCCCGTCGCCGCAACGATCGATGCTGATAGGGAATGAGTGAGGCTGTCCCACTGCCCGATAAGATCGTAGAGCCCAGCAGACCCAAGGGTATGCAGGAACGCCGCCGTCGTCAGCCAGATAACGAGCTCCGGTTCCATTGGCAGTCGGTAGTTGTGCTCGAGGGCGGCGGGGAGGAAGGTGACCAACAGTGCGATACTGGCGTTGGTGATCGTCGGAACGTCGCGAACCACCAACCCATAGAGAAGAAGCACGCCAAGGATGACCTGCATCGTCACGGTGATCTGGGTGACTCGGCGCTCTGAGAGGTTGAATCGGCCTCTGGTGAGCGACGGCGTCGGCTCAGGGCGTTCTCCCGCTTCTCCGCCGGGGGCCTCTGCGTGTGAGGTCGCTTCGAACGACCGACGCCTGAGGTAGACCGTGAAGAGGATGCCCGCGAGCAGCCCCGCACTCGCCGCGTAGAGGAAGTCGATCATCATCACGTGGTTGGCAGCGTCCTGCGTTCGCCCGCCAAGCAAGTACGAGGTTCCGAGCACGCCATCTGCAATCCACAACGCAACGTTCCACGTCGCACCGGTAGCCAGCGTCGCGATGACGACGAGCGCGACGGTGAATGAGCGATTCATCTGGACCTGGGTGTACGTACGCACGTCGACGGCGACGATCAGCGCAACCGCTGCGACTCCCAGATACACTGTTACCGGAGAGAGCACGGTCTCGCCGAGGAGTATCGCATCGACCGCTGGTATCGCCACCAACACCAGCAGCTCCCAGGGGGGCATGGCGGAGATGTCCCGCAGCGCTACTGCCGGGAGAACAATCAACGCGAGTGCTAAGCCAAGGAAGAACCCCCAGCGATAGGACTCGATAGCTACTTGCGTGATCATGAGGACGGCGAGCATCGCTACGATTGACCAGCCAAGCGCGGCATTGCGCGTTGGAGTGGTGATCGCCCCCCCGAACCGACTGCTGCTCATAGCTAGACTCTCAGTTGGCGAACGGAAATATTGGCGCCCGTACGCCCATCGCTTCGTTCTTCTTCGGTCCGTCGTTCAGCTATTGACCAACCTCCGTTCATCGTCGCTGGTGTGGGTCCACACGGAGTACACCCAGGAGGCTATCAGCCAGACGTGTGGTCGACGCGATAGGGGAACCTACCGGAGAACAGGACTTGACCGACTCGTTTATCTGGCTCGTGTTACTGTTCGCTGGTGCCTGCCTATTTATTCGTGGACATAAATTCATCAAACATGGGTAATATGGGTTAAATCTGCTGTTCGAGTACAACACCAGCTATAAGAAACAGTCGGGAACTGGTATTATAAGGGGCGAACTAGCACGCACTGGGAAATTTATAGTGGAAATTTTGCATATAATATGCTATAAAACCCAATTCATACATTATTCGTTGTATTTTAGATAACACTTTATTTTTCCAATCCCCATGTTGGATTGGGGAATAACACAAATATACTTGTACTTATCGTCCCGAGCCGATGAGCCCCGGACTCGTTTCGGGGGGTTTCGATTCGTCGATTCGTATATGAGAATCAACATATCGCTGTCAAACGTGGCGACAGTACCAGAACGTTGAATCGTCTTCTCTTCTACCACCGCGTATGCATCTCACGCGTCGCGGCTGGGCCACCATTGGGCTCGTCGGTGGTCTCGCCGCGTTCGCCGTGATTCTCCGGTCGTGGCTGTTGTTCGCAGGGACAGCCCTCCTAGGGGCGTGGCTGCTCGCTCGTGCCGTACTGTTCGTTACAGCACTCTCGACGTTCGACGATGCACTGACAGTCAGGCAGTCGATTCCATCGGCAGTACGACCAGACACGGAGACGCCAGTGACGCTCAGTGCAACCATTGAGCGGCCAACAGCACTCACCAGTTCCATCACGCTCCAGCCACCAGTTGTTGCTGAGACGCCATCGCAAGGCCAGCAGCGAATCGAGCTCTCAGACACACACCGAGACGCAGCGACGACAGTCACTGTCCGCCTCTCGGTCGCCGGAGTGGCGACGTTCGATTGCCCTCATATCGTGGTGACAGATGGTGACCTCTTCTGGGAGTCGATTACTCGCGGCGAGCGCCGTCGTATCCAGGTTCAGCCACGCGTTCCGGATGATATCCACATCGGCCAGGGAGGCCAGGAGATTGCATCCGGTTACGGCGAACACGAAGCTATCCGCCCATCTGGTGGGGGCGTAGAACCCGAGTCGATTCGGGAGTACGTCCCCACGGATTCAGTCCGGCAAATCGACTGGAAGGCCACTGCCCGAACCCAGACCACACAGGTCCGAGAGTATCAGGCAGAAACGGATCGCGATTCCATGCTTCTCGTCGATCACCGTGGATCAACGGTCGTTGGTCAGCCCGGCGAGACGGCCCAAGAGTTCATCCGCGAAGTCGCACTCGCCATCGTCGAGAAGGCAGACACTGTCGATGACCCGGTCGGGTGTTTCACAGTCGGAGATGCGGGGATTACCGGTCGGTTCCCGGTCTCGGCCTCGGAGTCGGGCTACAACCGGATTCGTCGGCATCTGACCACGCTCACACCGACAGAACCGACAGCGCTCGACGACACTGCACTGGACTCCTCACAGGAGCGCCGGTCACCAGCAGCGGCTCGACGAGCTGCAACGACACTTTCTGCATCCACAACTAACTCAGACCAGTTCGCACAACTGCTCGCTCCATACTTCGAGGCGAGCGAACGCTATGTCGAGCGAATCGGCCAGGACCCGCTGTTTGCGGCGGCCAGACGGGCGGCGAAGAGCGTCACGCACACGGTCATCTTCACGACCGATAGCAATCGCAGTGAGATCCGAGAGACAGTCAAGCTGGCTCGTCAGGCAGACAGTCTCGTGACTGTCTTCCTCGCCCCCCGAACGTTGTTCGAATCGGGGGGACTCGCCGATCTGGGGTCTGCCTACGATTCGTATCTCGAGTTCGAGGAGTTCAGACGGTCGTTAGCTGGTCTCGACCGCGTGGAAGCATACGAGATTGCACCGGGGGCACGGCTTGCTGCCGTACTTGACAGTCGACGGTCGCGACGGGGGCGAACTGCATGAGTCCAATCACGAGCGAGTTGCGAGACGGCACATCGACTGTGGGGCGGACGGGTACCACATGGGGGACGATGGTTGCCTCGCTGGGTGGCTTCGCTGTTGCTGGCGGACTCGCGTTGTCAGGCGACTTCCTTGCACTGGGTGCGATGCCAGTCGCAATCATCGCCGCCGTAACGCTTGCCACGCCTGTTGCACTCACCGTTTGTGTGCTGCTCGTTGGCCTGTTCGCCCCCTCCAGTACCCTGACACTCCTCGTTACCGGAGGTGGGCTCGCGCTCATCGCAGTCGCAGGACTCGATAGTACAGGACGTCCACTTCTCGGCGTCCTTGTGTTCTCGGTAGTCACAGGCGTGATTGCTGGCCTCGCGTATGGGGCGTGGATGAACTGGCCACCCTGGCTCGCCACGCTCGCGACCGTGACAGCGATTGCAGTACTCGGATATGGGGCCCACCGGTATGAGCGAGTGATGCTGGGACTCGTCACTGACAGCGGCGAGCGAGAGGAGCCCTCATGAGTGAGTCAGCCACTGCAGACCGACCGGCCACGACCGACGCGAGCGACCACGACGACCTCGACCGGGCTGACATGCTCGCGCAGGTTGAAGCCCTTCGGTCAGAAAACGAGCGGCTCCGAGCGGCATACCACGACGCACAGCGCCAGCGCTATCGCCGAACTGCAGTCGGGTTTGGAGTAATTGGGCTGCTCGCACTTGCTGGTGGGACACTCTTTCCCGGCGTTCGAACGATACTACTCGCTATTGGTGGTACGGGGCTGTTCGCGGCCGTGATGACCCTCTACCTCACTCCTGAGTCGTTCGTTCCGGCGAGCATTGGTGAAGCGGTCTCCCGGACGCACTCCGATAACATGGCCGCTATTGCCGCTGATCTGGGATTGAGCGAGAAGCGCGTGTACCTTCGAGCGGGCGATGACACCCGACTGTACCTCCCGCAGTATGACGACTATGAACTACCGGCCGCCGATGCGCTCAGCACGCCCTTTGTCACGACGGACAACACTCGTGAACGCGGACTGTCGCTCAAGCCGACGGGGAACACGCTGTACGAGTCGTTCGAGCGCGCGCATTCGGGGCCCGTCCCGGAGGGGCCAGCCCCACTTGCACAGGCACTCACGGATGCAGCCATCGAACAGTTCGAACTCCTCGCGAGGGCTGAGCCTGACGTCGAATCGGGCCGCCTCGCTATCGGGTGTGCCGGGGCACAAATCACACCGCTGTCCGCACTCGACCATCCAGTTACGTCACTGGTCGCTGTCGGGCTCACAACCCAGCTCGAGACCCCAATAGCGGTCACTGTCCAGAAGTCGGATGACGACCGGTACGATGCGCGCCTCGTCTTCACGTGGGAGGGAGCAGAGGCCAGCTCAAGCTGACTCGGTCCCCGATTCACACTCGATGTCTGTGAGACGAGGGTCTGCGTCTCCCCGTCTATCAATTCGGACCTATTGCTCCGAAGCATCGCCGCCATCACTGACCGGAACGGACTCTACTGCCTCGGTATCGCTTCCCGGTGGTTCGACCGACCCAACGATTTCATCGACGACTTCCCGGGCACTGAGATCGCTGAGCTCTGCGTCCGTGCTTAATACGAGTCGGTGGGCGAGTACGGACTGGGCGAGCGCTTTGACGTCGTCGGGAATCACATACTCACGACCGTGAATCGCTGCCCGAGCTTTCCCAGCGTTCAAAAACGCCAGCGATGCTCGTGGTGATCCACCGTGACGCGTATCCGCAGTGTCGCGGCTGGCCCCGACGATATCCAGAATGTACTCTTTCAACTCTGGAGCAGCGTGAACGGACTCGACCATCTCTCGGGCCTCCAGCAGGTCATTCGGGGTAACGACTCGTTCAACTGCGTCGGGGCCGAGTGTAGGAGCTCTGTCGAACTCGTTCAGGAGCTCGCGTTCTTCGTCGCGAGTTGGTAGCGAGACGTCAAGCTGGAACAAGAAGCGGTCACGCTGTGCTTCTGGCAATTCGAAGGTCCCCTCCATCTCAATCGGATTTTGCGTTGCTACAACGACAAACGGGTCGGGCAAGCTGAGCGTCTCGCCGTCGATTGTCGCGTTTCGCTCTGCCATCGCCTCCAGGAGTGCAGATTGCGTCTTTGGCGTCGCGCGGTTGATCTCGTCGGCGACGACTACGTTGGCAAATATCGGCCCCTTCCGAAGTTCGAACTCACTGGTGGATTCGCGGTAGACAGTCGTTCCCACCACGTCTGCCGGAAGGACGTCCGGCGTCATCTGGATACGGGTATACTGGAGGCCAGTCGTTCGGGCAAATAGATTGGCGATCGTCGTCTTCGCGACGCCTGGGACACCTTCCAGCAGAACATGCCCACGTGTGAGAAGCGCGATGGTGAGGCCCTCTACTACGTCGTCTTTCCCGATGAGGACCGTTCCCATCTCCTTCCGGAGCGCATTGTAAAGCGATTCAGGGTCGCGCGCACTCATTTTACCACTTTACCAATCCACGATGTAAAAACGCTCTTACATCACCCCGAGGGCTGGAACAAGGAGTACAACTTCTTCGCACTTGGAGGGGCTCAATTCTCGGATGGCTCATCGGAGGGGTCTTCCCCACGCTGAGCTCGACTCGTTCGAGTTCCGCGCCATGGATCCCGTGGTCCTTCACCACCGAGCGCAGTCGCGACTCGCTGAATGCGGTCTTCATCCCAGTCTGGTCGCCGCCGTCGAAGTGCTGTTGCCGCTGTCTCTGCATCGAGGCGAGGTGAGATCTGTTCATTGGTACCATGAATGCGGTGTCGGAGTCGGCGGAGTGCCGGCTGTTCACGTAGCGTGGGCCAGTAGAGATACACAGCAATCGCCCAGATGAAGAGGATACCCACCCAGAGCTGGAACAGGAGTGACGCCCGAAACGTCACCAGCACGTACGCGAGTGGTGGTAGACTGGCTGTATGCGAATAGTCGAGTGCGACGCGATCGCTCCCGGAGATGAGATTCTCGATAAACGCACGATTGTCCTGCCGGTCGAGCATCGCGTTGATGAGCGCACTCGAATCACTCACCGTCACGACGTGTCCCTCACCAATGGATTCGACCGTTGCGACAGGCCGACTGGCCAGTGTCTCCGTATCGTCGAGTTCCTCGTTCCGATTCGAGTCCAGATACGCGAACTCCGACGTGGAGACGAGGACGGTCGCGTTCCCAGGCTGCAAGACACTCCCGTAGTTGAGCGTCAGTCGGTCGATGGAGGCCGTGAGATTCGATGCAGTGGCTGACTCATCCGGTTGCGTTGAGCGATTCAGTGCTGTCACGTTCGTCGCAACTGGTAACGCGGGCCCGCGGTAGTACCGTCGCTCGTCACGGACGAGTCGCCCATCAACACGGCTCGATGCCCCGACCGATGCGAGAAGGCTATTCGAGCCCGTGCTGTCGTCAGCAACGACGACTGTCCCCCCACGCTCAACGAACGATTGCACCTGGGCAGACTCGTTCGGACTGTAAGATTCATCGGGCGCGAGTATGAACGCGACACTCTCACTGGAGAGCGAGCGATACTCCGTTGCCTCCTGAATGTAGACCGCATCGGTCCCCTGGCTCTCGGCGATTGTTCGAAGTGAACTACCACCGTCCCACGAGGGATTGAACGCACCGTACGCTGCTCCCGACGTACTAGCGCCAACGACGACCCCCAGGAGAACGACTCCAGTGAGTACCCACAGTGCGATCCGTGGGAGATCTGTCCGCATCGGCTCAGATCACCCCTGGAGGGAGGATCTCCAGAATTCGCTTGATGACGAGATACGCAAAGACGAGCAACCCAGCGGCGATAACCCACTTCAGGCGTGACCGCCAGCGAGGGGTAACTGCTATAGGTGCAGTCAGCTCGACGAGCACAAGAAACGCAATCAGTGAGATAACAAACACGAGTTCCAGTGTCAGGCTTCCCAGTGCTGCCAGAAGGATTATCGCCGAACACGTCGCCGTCAAATGACCGAAGACAAACCGCTGGCGACGTTGCAACCTCATCTACCTCGGGTAATATGCTCCCAGCCCTAAAGCGCGAGGATTCGAACCGAAGCGGACGCGCGGCGAGTAACAGTCATCGTGGGCTGCGGGCTGGAACGATGACGCCGAGCGACGGGTTCACAACCACGTTGAAGCACGTTCAACGCCGCGTTCCAGTCCCGGTCCGTCTCAAACCCGCACGTGGGGCACCTATGCTCGCGAACCCACAGCGGCTTCCACACCGATGACCCGCACGACGCACACTCCAGCGTCGTGTTCTCGGGGTCGACCGTAAGAACGTGACACGCGTTCTTCTCCCCGTGATGCTCGAAGATGCTGATGAGGTCACGCCAGCCGACCTCCGCTTTGGTTCGGGCGTTTGAAATGTCTTCCAACATGCCCTTGACGTTCAGGTCTTCGAGAACCACCGCGTCGAACGTCGTGGTGTAGTGATGGGCGAGCTTGTGCTTGTAGTCCTGCTTCTTGTTGGACATCTCCGCGTGAACCTCAGCAACTCGCTGTCTCTGAGTCTCCTAGTTGTTTGACTCGTGTTCCTTCCGTGACAGCGAGCGTTGCTCACGCTCGAGGCGCTCGCGGTCGTCTGAGAGGTTGAGTCTGCCGACAGACACTCCGTTCGAGTCGTGGGCGTGGTTCAGCACCCCGAGATCGAGCCCGACGCAGTCCGTAGCGTTGATGTCCTCGATAGCGGGTTTCTCTGACGTGTCAGCCTCGACGGTGATCGATGCGTACCACGCGCCGGTGGGCTCGCGTTTGAGCGTGACTGATTTGATGGTCGCGTCTTCGGGCAGGTCACGATGCCACCGAATCGGCACCTCGATGGTCTCGCCTTTGACCTTATTCAACGTGAGTATCGCTCGGCCAGTCCGACCACTCTTCTTGTCGAGTTCGAAGCCGGACTGCTGATACGTGAACGAGCGATACTCTCGCGGTTTCTTCCAGTTGAGCGACCCAACGTTGTAGCCAGCGGCTTTCAACCCGCGAAGGGAGTTGATGGCTTTGGCAATGCGTTAGATGGCGAGTTGGGACACCTTCGAGTAGATGTCGCTGAGTCTCGGCCACCACTGCTTGAGGTCGGGGAGTTCGTCACTCACCATCCTGACGCGTTGTTTGACCGTGCCTGCGTCGTCGAGTATCTCCTTGAATCGCTTGAGGGCGTCGTTGTTCAGTTGCCGGAGCGTGTCGAGTTGCCAGCCCATCAGTCCGCGTTGCTCCGTGGACGGGAGTGCGCGGTAGCGTGGACTGTATTTCATGGCTCCGACACACTCAAATTATCGTCGTGTTGTAACTTGAATGTACAGTTCACGGCGAGCCTGTGAGTCAGCAACCGAGGACGTGAACAACTGATGACGGCGTTGACGAGAGCACGGCTCTCGTCCGCACACCAGAACGCTCTGCGTTCTGGGGACGCTGTATCCCCACCCTACTCGCTCCCGTTGGTCGCTCCTTGAGGGTGGGGGCTTAGCGCGTATAAACAGCTATCAGTCTCGTCGCTGAATCATTCGCTAATGTGGCCATGGGGGCATGCGGCGCTCGGCTATCTCATCTATCGGGTCGCTCGGCATAGTCGTGATCAATCATGGCCGCCAGGCGACGGTCCAGCGATTGCAGTGGCGCTCGGCACGCAGTTTCCAGACCTCATCGACAAGCCGCTTGCGTGGTCTCTCAATGTGCTCCCCTCGGGGAGATCGTTCGCCCATTCGATCTTCATTGCAACAATCATCTGCAGCATCGCTATCGTGGTGTCCCGTCGATATGGCTACAGAACGCCTGCGTGGGCATTCTCGATCGGCTATTGTGCCCATCTCCTCGGGGATGCCTTACTGCCAATCTTGCAATTAGACACGGAGTTCCTCACGTTTCTCGCATGGCCGCTCTTACCCCCGCCCCCCTATGAGAACGACTCAGGCTTTATCGAACACTTCGTGAACGTCACCCCTGACCCGTTCACCCTGTTCGGCCTCGCATTAACCCTCGCTGTACTGGGCCTCTGGGCTCATGACCGATACCCAGGGATTCGATGGCTCGTACGCTAATGACATCCTCCTCACCGTGAACGGCGAGGCTTGCGCCTCGCGACTTTCCACCAATCATGCAAGGCGAATCCCTCAGGAGGTGACTCTGAGCGGCTCGCTGAACAGCCCGATAGATTCCTAGCAGTACATCGATGCATATTTGTTACTAACAACTCACGCACCGACTATGTCTTGTGAGGGCCTCTATACGCTGATTGGCCTCTTGCTCAGTGCCAATGGGGCGACCTGGGTGTTTCTCAGTCACGACGTTCTCTTTGGACTGACGTACGCTAATCTGCTAAGCTTAGCACTCACTGTTGCTGCGGGAGCGTTGTGGGTGCATGATGGCTACCCTGGATTTCGGTGGTTACTCACCCGAGTACGCCGGACTGAAGAGTAATCTACAGGCGGAGCAGGCCGAGTGCCTCGGAGCTTGACCCCGAGGCAGTTCACGAACCGCCCGAATTGAGCGTTCCATCGGCGAGGGTATACTGTTCATCGAATGCACCACTGAGCTGCGTATCGTGACTGATGACGACGACTGCGGTATCGAACGTCTCGTGAACAGAAAACAGCGTGTCGAGGACGTCGTCGGTCGTCTGTGGGTCTAACTGGCCCGTTGGCTCGTCTGCGAGGATGACGCTTGGTCGATTGGCGAGCGCACGGGCAATCGCGACTCGCTGGCGTTCCCCTCCAGAGAGCGTCGGTGGGAGTCGATGGGTGAGCGGTGCAATCCCCAGTTGATCGAACAATGAGTTGAGCCAGTCTTCATCGAGTTCGCCAGCGTGCTCCTGTGGAACCCGAGCGTTTTCGAACGCTGTGAGATCATCTATGAGTTTGAAATCCTGGAAGACAAACCCAAGGTGATTTCGACGAAGGGCCGCTCGCTTTCGTTCGGGTAGCGTCGCGGCGTCATCGCCATCTATCTTGAGAGTTCCAGAATCAGGGGTCGACAGCAGGCCGAGCACAGAGAACAGCGTAGACTTCCCGGCCCCGCTCGCACCCTGAATGAGGGTTCGAGCTGAACTCGGAATGGTAAGTGAGAGTTCATCGAGGACTGGTTCGCCACCACGTGAGACGGAGATATCGCGAGCAGTGATGACGGTATCGTCGGTCATCGCGTCCCCTCACTGAGGACCGACTGCTCACACTGGCCGTTCACCCACCGAACGACCGTCGACTCACTCCCTCCACCGTTATAGATGATGTCCCCTGTCATTACCCACTGCTCGTATGCGGCCGTGGATAGTGACAGCGGTTTCGGTACTGCTGGCGCTCCCCGCGTCGTCCATATTTCACGGCCAATCGTTGGACAAGCAGGCTGCGAAGCGTCCCCCCGAAGCCAGGCGCTTGTCGGAGTATCGACCACGTTTGCACCCCGGTACTTCGTGCCGATGTGAGTGAAGTGATCGTCACTTGCCCACGTACCATTCATGTGCTCGGTCGCGAACATCACCGTCTCGAACTCGGTCGGCTCGGTGACGGCCTCGAACGGAATCGTCCCGAGGCCAGCGAATGGAAATGGCGCGGAGATGAGTATTGCAATCACGACGATGACTGTAGCCATACGACCAAGCGTCGGTCGTCGGTGAGCGAGTATCGCGAGTGCGACGGCTGCGATGACAACCACTCCCAGATGCATAAACGTCGTCGAGCGAGTGAGCAGTGCCTGATATTCGGGCGTTCGCCCCCCGGTTAGTGCGAATCCAATGGCAGCGAGAGGAGCGATGACGACTGCGACCATCGCGATGCCCTGACTCTGCTTGGTGGTTACCCAGGGAATGCCAACAGCGGCCACAACCAGGAGAGTGACGAGCGGAACGGTGTAGATCAGTAACCAGATCGATGTTGTCGGCATCCCGGGGAACACAGGGACGAACGCGTTGAACGTGAACACGAGCACGCCGAGGCTGAATACAGTAACCGGGACTCCACGCTGCACTCGTGGAGATGTTCGGTCGAGCCATCGGGCCACCCCAACGATGAGAATCGTCCAGGCGATAAACAGCCCAGGCGCTGCAGAGATGGTCGCGGCATTCGGTAGCTCGACGACTTCGTAATACCCGAACGCGAGCGCCCAGAATCCAACGACGCCAATCGTCCCACCGAGCGCACGACGAATCGTGAACTGACGACCCACGGCGAGTGCGGTTAGGACGGTACCGATGAGCCCCACGACGAACGTGCTCCCATTGTGGACGATGGGCATCAGCGCGCTCAGAATGGCTGTGAGAGCGAGCCAGCGTCGCGACCCGGTCTGGAGCCCTCGATGAAGCGAGAGCACGATGCATGCGATAAACGATAGACCGTAGACCTCGCTGCTGATCGTCGCTGTTCGCCACAGATAGAGCCCCTCTACAGAGAGTCCAATCCCGGCGAGTGCCATCGCCCCTCGCCGATGCGCCCGTGGGAGATCTGCGGTAAGTGACCGCGCATACGCGACTGCGACAAGCGAGGGGACGATAGCTAGGCAGGCGATGAGTATTTGGACGAGATAGAGAGGCGACATCCCGACCACTTCGCTCACCATCGCGAGCAGCATGTCGAACAGGTACTCGTCGGGGTATGGTGCTGCGGGGCCACTGAACGCGAGGTGATTGTTCTGCAGGATCAGTTCGCTATACCGAACGAATACAAACGCATCAGTGTTGAACGGCAGCGGCGAGAAGTGCAACGGCAGTAGTCGAGTCGCGACTCCGACCGCGATCACAGCAAGCACGAGTACCAGGTCGAGACGGCGTCGTGGACTCATTGGCTACCTCCGAACAGTCGGGATGGGTCGGCTCTTACGTACCGAGCAACGACCATGACCGCACTGACGAGTGCGAGGCCGAGTGCACCGAGTACGATACCACCGATCAGAGCAAGCGGAGCCTGCGGGGCAAGCTGGACGCCGAACACGGTCAGGGCGCCAGCCCACGACAATGCGGTGAGCGTGATGACCGCAAGCAGCGCGCCACCGAGACCGGCAGGGATGGCGATTCGCAGTGCATCACTGAGAACCAATTTGCCCACCTGCAGCGGCCCAGCACCGACAGCTCGATGCACGCCGATATCACGGCGACGGGCCTGCACGGCGTCTGCAAATGAGGCGATGGTACTCCCGACGGTCATCACAACACCGAGGCCGAGCAGTGTCGCTAACACGAGCCCGATATTCCCGAAGGCTCTGGCGATGAACCCACTCGTTCCCACGCCGCCTGAGACGCGGCCACTCGATGCAATTGCACTGGCGAGGCGCTCATCACCCGTCACTCGATACTGCTGTTCGATCGTGGTTCCATTGACCGTCGCCTCTACGGTGTAGGTTCCAGGGGGCCGACGCTCGAGATTTGCAGCGACCGCCTTGGATGCGCCTGGTGCCAGTCGAACTGCTTGGTTGACTGTCGCGCCAGGCCCGGATACCGAGACCGACGCTGTCTGTGGAGTAGACCACGGATTCGAGACACGCACGCGCGCTGTCGGAGCGGTCAACACTCCGGTCTCGTTCACCATCGAGAGTTGGACGGTCGGGGTTCGCTGTACGTCTTCGTTGACCCGTAGTTGCCGTGACACTGAGCGATTACCGGCCACGACACGGAGGCTGTAGGTCCCATCGGCAGTTGGTAGCTGGACCCGGGCCCTTCCTTTGGGAGTCGTGCCCACCGAGCGGTCACCGAGTGTGACCGTCGCGTTCGAAACCGACTGCCCAGTCGCCGTCGTAACTCGAAGCTCGAACGTGGCATTTGGTGGTGCTGTTTTCGGCACCTGTGACAATCGCAATGCAGTCGGTGTGACGACCCGAACCGACTGGTTCGTCTCTCCGACGCGAATCGTCTGTGTACCCGGGTCTTCCGCAGTGAAACGGAATGTCACCGTCCGTTGCTGGTCGGCTGTGAGCGATATCTGTGTAGACTGTTCCTGTGAGCCAAACGTCGCTCGGAGCGTCTCGGTCGTCGTGTCCTGCCCTACGTTACGCACCTGCACTCGAACTGGTAGCTGTTCGCCCGCAACGACCTGTCTGGGGGTGCTCACGTCGAGAACGGCGACACCCCCACGCGCCCCACGCTGGGGCCGATCAGCGAGGCGAATGAGGTTCACCTTCCCCTGTCGGACCGTCGAGAGATGCCGAGCGACCGGCAGGGACACGAGGAGGTGGTCATCAGCTGCCCCACTCGCCGAGAACGTCCCGACGATCTCTACCGTCGCCACCCCGGCTTTCGTGGACCCCCCCAGTGCGAGTTCGTCTCCAGGGCCAACTCCCAGAGTCGTGGCGAGGTCGGTGCCAATGACTGCCTCGTCATCGTCAGTTGCATTCGGTGCTCGGCCTGCCACGAGTTTGGCGTCTGTGACATTCTGATAGGCGTCAAACTGGACGCCTCGGGCGGGGAACGGATGGCCATCAGACACCTGAAAGAGCAGTATCTCCGGACTTGCGGCTGTGCCAGCGCGCTGTAGTGCCTCAGCATAGGCCACATCGACCTGACTTGCAACTGGGTGGACCGCATTCGGCGCAACAATCGTCCCGCCCTGCTGGTCTGTCGCGCCTACACTGCCGACGACTCCACCAAGCGAGAAGACGACAAGTACGAACGCGATGAAGACAGCGAGCGTTGCCGTCGTTGGCACGACCGCTCCACTCGGCAGAAACGAGGGGCCACCGGGCCATCGTCGGGATGAATTGTTCTTCACATCAAGTGGCTCTCCGCTGACGACCTGCCGTCCAGCGAGCCCACCTGCAAGGATGCCAACACAGACGAGTGCCCCAAGCATTCCGGCAACAACGAGCGCTGTCTGAGCGCTCATCGCCATCGGAAGGCCAATCGGGAACCCGAGCGTAATGGCGATGTTCGCTGCTGCATTCGGAATAATCACCCCGAATGCATAGCCAAGGGCGATACCGATGAGTGTGAGGAGTCCTGCCCGAGCGGCGACCAGCATGAGGACGGTACGTTGAGTCGCTCCAGTCGCGCGCAACACGCGAAGTGTTTCCCGACGTTCGCGAACCGTCATGCGGGTTACGCTGAAGATGATGACGCCGATGAGAACGGCTGCGCCAGCACACACAACGGTCAAGAGGCCGAGTACTTGCTGTGTACCGGCGATAAAGAACGCAAGAGCGCCAATCAGTGGAGCACCAGATTGCGGAACTGGATCGGATGACTCGCGAATGACGAGGGCCCGATCAGCTCCCAGTTCCCGAGCCGTTGATGCATCCGTGATGAGCCATGAATCGGGGAAAGGCGTGTCATCACTGCGCTTGACCACCCCCCTTTCGAGCGTGGTTTGCTCGCCAGCGATTGTGACGGTCCTACCGGATAGTGGCCCGGCAACACCGTTTGGAACTGCAATGTCCTGTGACGTTGTAGTGGGCACGCCAAGAAGTGTGTAGGGCTCTCCATTGACCGAGACTGCTGTGATTGGAAACGTTGTACCATCACCTGCACCTGCAGCATCGCTGGTCAATTCGACTGCTGTCTCCGATCCAAGATTGCCTGCAATCGTCGTCGTGTACCCTGAGACAGCGAGCAATACGACGACTGCTCCCACGAGGAATGCGGTCGCGACCGCTACGATGAGTACTGCAAGCCGGTCCCTGCTGGACCAACGTGTGAGAAGAGCACGTCGGTAACTCACAGAGACCATTGCTCCATTGTGTACCGTCTTGAATGCCGAACTGATATATCCGTCTCAATCGCGCAGCCCTATCGTGTGATGTGTTGCTGGCCGAGCTGGGTGTCTCCACCTTTAGAATAAAAGCACGCTCAACATCACTCTCCATCACGACCAGCTGCGGCCAACCTTCGTCTCTTACGCAACTCGATTATCCCGTTGCCAGTGAGAACCAAGGCTCCAACTCAAACGGTGTGGTTGCTCCCTCCATTGTGATACAATATTGCTACATCGCGGTCACAGCTGACACATTCTGGCGTGTGTCTACCTAAGGTCGCTGTTGGTGAGGAATTGATTATAGCCGACCCAACCCTCATAAATTGAAATTGTAGGAATTTTTAAACTATAATTGGTATTTATCGTCGGACAGGTATGCCAAGCGGGGTGGGTGTAGTCCGGATCAGGGTAATGGGAATCGAGGAGAGAGTCCTGAAGAATTTGTGTGAGTCCCTCGACCAACTCGAAAGCGAGATTCAGGTACTCGAACTCACGCCTGAGCATCGGTACGACACAGTAGACTGTGTTATCGTTGGATCTGAAGTCTCTCGACAGATAGCGCGGTGTTCTGAGATTACAGCCACCTCCATGATCCTGCCTGTGGTCGCGATAGCCATCGAAACACTTGGCCAAAGCTTCGTCGCCACTTCCCACATCGACAAAACGCTCATCGCTACGACCAACTCCGGACGGAACTACTGACGCGGTTGTATAGTGAGGACCCACAATGGTCAGAGTGGGTGGCCGGATTCGACCGTATCGATCAACGTGTTGTCCGGACTCTGCTCGACAAGCAACTTCGCTGGGTCAAGGGACCAGACCGAGAGAGTCTCCAGGAGTTGGCGTCGTATTTCGGCCTCGACGAGGGCGCCCGGGCATTGCTTGATGACTCTGCTCGGCACCAACGATTGGTCGGCATGACGTGGTGCTCGTTACTGGACCTCTCGGTCGATGCCAATGCCTTGCTCGACGATTGCAGGGAACATCCAGATACTCGGGCTGCTGGAGTTCGGTTACTCAGTGATACAAGTCACCCCGATGCCACCGATGTCGGTAGTGTGCTTTTGCTTGATTCGGGTGCGCCGCTATCAGTTCTCGGAGTCGACACTCTGTATCGGCTATTCGAGTCTTCACCGGAGCAACTCGCACGTCTGGTAGCTCAAAACGAGGAGCAGGAACTCTCATTGACTCTCCAGCACCTGCACGACTTCGGTGCTTGTTGCTCCGGCGAGCGAGAGACGCCACTCATATGGGTGTGTTCACAACTGACGGCCGACTCTCCTCGAATTCGAAGTGCAGCGCTACACGCACTCTCGGCGTATGGATGGCGTGAAGACGTGCGGGAAGCCGTCATCTGTGACCGTCTCCTCAATGATCCCTCTCCTCAAGTCCGCAGTGTTGTCTATCAGATCTTTGGGAACTGGGCGACAAGTGCCACACTAACCCATCTACGAACTGCCCTCCAAACTAAACCTGACGATCAAGCACGAGTCGGGGCCCCTCGGGCACTCTTCAACGCGAGAAGCGATCAAAGTGCGAGAAGTGATACGTACTCTCCGCGCGCGAGTACGACAAATCGTCATCCGACGTCCACTCGCTCAGCCGAATCGCTAGCACTCGAATGGGTGACCGCAGAGGCACAGGTGAGCCAGTGATTCATCAGGACGTGGCGAGGCTTCTTCTCTCGACGGCGCTCGTCATCTTGGGGTATCATCTCCTCTTTACCGGGGCATCCATCCTCGCTGTGTTCGCCGATTTGTTCAAATTGCGAGCTGTACTGCGGAATAAGACGTGGGGCCCGTTGTTTCACCCACTCGATTCGCCATTCTATCCTGGAATCGCACTCGTCGTTCCCGTTCACGCGTACACGCCGGATCTCATCGAGAATATTCAGTCATTGCTCGACTCGAATTATCCCGATTCAGAGGTGATTGTCGTTAACGATGGAGCGACGGATGAGACACTCAGCAAGCTACTTGATGTGTTCGATCTGGAGGCGATTGAGGCCGATATACCTCTGGAGATGCCATGTGAACAGATCCATGCGGTGTATCGCTCTCGAGACCGCCTTTCTCTGAGTGTTATCGATAAGGCTGCTGGTGGCCAGTCGGACGCACTCAACGCAGGACTGTGGCTGACTTCCAAGCCACTGTTCGGTGCGATTGGTGTTGATGCGATCATCGACGGTAATGGTTGCTTTCGATGGTCAAGCCGTTCCTCGAGCATCCTGAGGAGATGGTCGCAACAGGTGCAGCAAACCGTCTCAGCAATGGCTTTTCCATCGAGAATGAGCAACTCCCACACAATCGTCTTCCACGACGGTTGCTGAGATACGTACAGGTCTCAGAGGGTCTCCGCCCATCCTCACTAGCCCGGTCCGATGTCGGCCGCCTGAGCTCCCTTCTCCGTATCTCCGCTGGATTCGGAGTCTTTCGAACCGACGTCCTCCGGGACATTGGTGGCTACGACCCCACGGCACTCGATGAAGACTCGATCTCGTCATGCGTCTCTCTCGCCATCTCTCGGCTGCTGGCCAGTCATATCGGGTCGAGTTCGTCCCTGACGATATTGTCGAGGTTGCAGCTCCGTCAACAGTCTCTGCGTTTCGGAGGCAACGACCCCGACGGTTCCAGGGGCTTATCCAGACGCTATGGACCCACCGTTCACTTATTGCTACTCGACAGAATCGTTGTCTCGACAGCGTTGTCCTCTTCGCGTTCGTCCTTGCTGAAGTTCTTGGCCCACTCATTAGGGGTGTTGGTTATCTCATCATCGTCGTCGGAGTCGTAATCGGACTCATCAATCCATGGTTCGCAGTCACCTACTTCGGTCTCATCGTATGTGTCGGACTCATCCTCTCATGGCTCGGTGTCTATCGAGAGGTATGGGGCCATCAACGGTATGAGACACCAGACAAGGTGCTCTCATTGTTCGGATCTGGTATCGTCGAGAATGTCGGCTTTCGGCAGTGGAAGACGCTTATTGCTTGGCAGGGCTTCTACCGATACATTCTGAGAGAACCACAAGTAAGCTGACAGAACGAGGGCTTATCGGAAAATTGCGATGGAGAAAAGTCCATTGGCGTTTCCGGTATCGCCGGTCCAATAGCCAAGAAGACCACGCATCCCATGGTGAATCGCCCTCAAGACGCCAACGGACGAGGACCCATCAGTATAATTATTAGATAGGTATTGCGATAGGTACGTCGCTCAACCCCTCCCGTTTGAGGAGCAGCGATTATCGCTCAACGGGGAGCTCTCGTCGCCGACAAGGTATTCTACAGGCGAAGCGGGCCAAGTGCTTCAGGGCTTGATTCCCGAGGCGGTTCACCAATACGTTCACTTAGCAGGTGCTGGCCTATGTCCAGAGATATCCAATATGAACGTGCAAAGGGAACTCCTTGCCGCACAGAGTGGGAAACATGTCAAAGACTACTGTGTGATTGTCACTACGGCTCTCTGACCGTCAACTTCGCTCCACGCGTGAAAAGTCAACGAAACGACGACTGTCATCGCGTGCGAGGCTCCTGAATTCCCCGACCGGTCGAAGCGTGTGATACTCCCCCGAGAGAACGTTACCGTCGGCACGTATTTCCACGCTGCCCCAGAACTTCCAGCCGACGAATGGGACTGGAGACGCTGTTCGCCCCCCAACGGGTGGCCGTGGTCGGGGCGACCGAACGCGAAGGGTCGGTCGGGAGAGCCGTCGTCGAGAACCTGCTCGCGACGTTCGACGGCGAGACGGTGCCCGTCAACCCGAACGCCGAGTCGGTGCTCGGGCGGGAGACGGTGCCGGACCTCGCCAGCGCGGGCGACGTCGACCTGGCGGTGGTCGTCGTCCCGCCGAGCGTCGCCATCGACGTGGTGGAACAGGCGGGCGAGGTTGGCGTCGAGAACGTCGTCGTCATCACCGCCGGGTTCGGCGAGACGGGCAGCGAGGGTGCGTCCCGCGAGCGCGAGTTGCGCGACGTCGCCGAGGCGTACGACCTGAACCTCGTCGGGCCGAACAGCCTCGGCGTCATCGCCACCGGCGTCGGGATGAACGCTACGTTCGGCCCCGACATGGCGCTCGACGGGAGCATCTCGTTCATGAGCCAGTCGGGGGCGTTCGTCACGGCCGTCCTCGACTGGGCGAACGACCGGGGCATCGGCTTCCGGGACGTGGTCTCGCTCGGCAACAAGGCCGTCCTCGACGAACGCGACTTCGTCCGCGCGTGGGGCGACGACCCGGAGACGGACGTGATACTGGGGTATCTCGAAGGCGTCGAGGAGGGGCGAGCCTTCGTCGACGCCGCCCGCGAGGTGACCGACGACACGCCCATCGTCCTCGTCAAGTCCGGGCGCACCGAAGCCGGAGCGCACGCAGCGGCCTCGCACACCGGCACCATCGCCGGGAGCGAGGCGGCATACGAGGCGGGGCTGGAACAGGCGGGCGTCCTCCGCGCCGAGAACGTACAGGAGCTGTTCGACTCGGCGGAGGCGCTGGCCGGCCAACCGCTCCCCGAGGGCGACGGCGTCGCCGTCGTCACGAACGCGGGCGGTCCGGGCGTGATGGCGACGGACGCCGTGGGCGACGCGGGCCTCTCGCTCGCGTCGTTCACCCAGGAGACGCTCGACGGACTCGCCGAGGAACTCCCCGAGACGGCCAACCGGTACAACCCCGTGGACGTCATCGGCGACGCCGACGTCGAGCGGTTCGCCGCCGCCATCGACACGGTGCTCGGCGACCCGAACGTCGACGCGTGCTGCATCGTCTCCTGTCCGGTCGCCGTCCTCACGTTCGAGGACCTCGCCGAGGTGGTCGTCGAGAAGCAGGCCGAACACGGCAAACCCGTCGCCGTCTGCTTCATGGGCGGCGACTCGGCGCGAGACGCGATGGGCACCGTCAACGAGGCGGGCATCCCGGCGTACTTCGACCCCGCGCGGGCGATCCGGAGTCTCGACGCACTGCGGGAGTACCGCGACGTCAGCCAGCGAACCTACGACCCGCCGGCCGAGTACGACGACGTGGACCGCGAGGCCGCTCGCGAGATTCTCGTTGACGCCGCCGACCGCGGCGAGACCCGCCTCGGCGTCGAGGCGATGGACCTGCTGTCGGAGTACGGCATCCCGACGCCCGAGGGGAGCGTCGTCGACACGCCCGAGGACGCCGAGGAGGTGGCCGAGTCCATCGGCGGCGACGTCGTGATGAAGATCGTCTCGCCGGACATCCTCCACAAGTCCGACATCGGCGGCGTCCGGGTCGGCGTCCCGGACGAGGAGGTGGCCGCGACGTACGACGACCTGGTCCAGCGCGCCCGCACCTACCAGCCCGACGCGCACATCCTCGGCGTGCAGGTCCAGGAGCAACTGGACCTCGACGAGGGCGTCGAGACCATCGTCGGCGTCAACCGCGACCCGCAGTTCGGGCCGCTGGTGCTGTTCGGCCTCGGCGGCATCTTCGTCGAGGTGCTGGAGGACACGACGGTGCGCGTCGCGCCGCTCTCCGAACGAGAGGCGAGCGAGATGATCGACGACGTGCAGGCCGCACCGCTCCTCCGGGGCGCTCGCGGCCGTGACCCCGTCGACGAGTCGGCCGTCGTCGACACCATCGGTCGCCTCTCGCAGCTGGCCACCGACTTCCCCGCCATCCTGGAACTGGACGTGAACCCCCTCGTGGCGACCGACGACGGCGCGGCCGCCGTCGACGTGCGCCTCACCATCGACCCCGACGAGCTATGAACCCGATACTCATCACCTCGACCGACGAGAGCACCGGCAAGACGGCCATCGCGCTCGCACTCGCGCTCATCGCCCGCGAGCGCGGGCACACGGTCGGCTACATGAAACCGAAGGGCACGCGCCTGCAGAGCGCCGTCGGCAAGACGCTCGACCAGGACCCGCTGCTGGCGCGGGAGCTGCTGGACCTCGACGCCGACGTGGCCGACCTCGAACCCGTCGTCTACTCGCGGACGTTCGTCGAGCAGACGATGCGCGGCCGCGAGGACCCCGACGAACTCCACGAGCGCATCCGCGAGAGCTACGACGGCCTCGCGGCGGACACCGACCTGATGGTCCTCGAAGGCGGCGGGTCGTTCGCCACTGGGGGCGTCGCCGACCTCACGGACGCCGACGTCGCCGACCTGCTCGACGCGCGGGCGGTGCTCGTCGCCACCTACGAGGACCCAACCGACGTGGACGCGGTCCTCTCCGCGGCGCGCCACCTCGGCGACCGACTCGACGGCGTGCTGTTCAACGCCGTCGCGGACGCCGACCTGGACGCCCTCGTCGAGGACGCCATCCCGTTCCTGGAGGGACAGGGAATCCCCGTCTTCGGGGCGCTCCCGCGCGTTCAGGAACTCGCGGGCGTCACCGTCGCCGACCTCGCGGCCGAACTCGGCGCGCAGGTACTGACGAGCGACGCCCCGACCGACGCGTTCGTCGAGCGGTTCACCGTCGGCGCGATGAGCGCGGAGGACGCGCTCGCCCAGTTCCGCCGGACTCGCGACGCGGCGATGATAACCGGTGGCGACCGCCCCGAGATCGCCACCGCGGCGCTCGACGCGCCCGGCGTGAAGGCGCTGTTGCTGACCGGCGGGTATCGCCCACCGGCGGCGGTGCTGGGCCGGGCCGAGGAGGCGGGCGTCCCCGTCCTGCTCTCCCGCTCGGACACCATCACGACCGTCGACCGGGCCGAGGAGGTCGTCCGCTCGGGGCGCGCCCGAAACGCCGAGACGGTCGAACGCATGCGGGACCTCGTCGTCGACGGCGTCGACGTGGACGCGGTGTTCGACCTCGCCGAGAACTGATAGTTCGATACGGCGTGTGGACCGCACGCATACACGCCGAACGGTTATGTTTCTGGGTGATCGATAGCATCCGGAGCTCACGCGAGCTCCGTAGTGTCACACGCAGGGGACATCTTCACCCTGCGTGTTCCCCCTCTCGACGCCCACGAATCGACGCCGAGCGGTCAGTGCGCCGACCCCGTCGCCGACTCTTCTTCCGCGTCCAGCGGGTCTTCGAGTTCGCCGGTGATGGCTTCGAAGCAGTCCGTCGCCGTCACGAGGCCGACCACCTCGTCGTCGCCCGCGTCGAGCGCCTCCAGGGGCTCCTCGTCGTCAGGTGAGCCGCCGGTGACGAGCGCCAGTTCCTGGTTCTCCGCCTGGAACCGGTCGATGGTGTCGGCGACGTCCTCGCCCGCTTCGACGGTCATCGGTGGGGCGGCGACGTCCGATAGCGTCACGCTTCCGTCGCGCAGTCCGTCGAGTTCGCGGATGACCGCCGGGGCGTGGACGACGCCGCGGAAGTCCTGAATGGAGTCGCCGACAAGCGGGAACCGCGAGAGCGACGCCTCGCGCATCGTGTCGAGGTTCTCCTCGAACGAGGCGTCGGTTCGGAGGGTGACGACGTCCTCGACGGGGACCATCACGTCGTAGATGGTCATCTGGTCGATGTCGATGGCGGCCAGCACCTCCTCCTTCCGCTCGCCGGTGAGTCCGAGTCCGGAGAGCCGTTCGCCCATCTGTCGGCGGACGTCGGCACGGTCCGTCGCCTCGCCGTCCTCGCCGTCCTCCATCTCCTCGTCGGCCCACGACCGCTCGATGGAGACGCCGAACAGGCGCAGGAGTGCCTTGGCGATGCGGTCGGCGACGAGGATGACCGGCTTCATGACCGTCGCCCAGAGGTACAACGGGTACGCGCAGTACTTGCAGACGGTCTTCGAGCGCTCGACACCGAGGTACGTCGGCGACTGCTCGCCGATGACGATGTGCAGAAGGTTGATGACGAGGAGTGCGAGGACGACGGCGATGGCAGTGTGACCGCCCTCGCCACCGCCACCCAGCAGGCCGCCCAACCCCACCGCCTTCACCGCGGGGTCGAGGATGGCCGCGAGCGCGGGTTCGGCGACGTACCCCAGACCGACCGAACAGATGGTGATGCCGACCTGGCAGCCGGAGAGGTATATCTCCAGCTCCTCGGTCATCTCCCACGCGCGTTCCAGCCCGCGGTGCCCCTGGAACTCGCTCTCGTCGAACTGGCGAACGCGGGTCATCGCGAACTCTGAGACGACGAAGAAGGCGTTCCCGAACAACAGTACGACCCCCGCGAGGAGGCCGAGCGCCTGACTCAACGTACTCATGGCGACCCGCTACTCGGAGTCGGGTGGTAAGTCTGCGGCCAGCCAGGCCTACTCGGTCGGTCGCCCGAACGGACCGCGACCGTGGCTGGTGCTCCGAACCGATACCGAGTGTCTATCGAACTGCTATAGGACCGTCGCCGAGCGGCAGCGCGTCGTCTGCGTCAGGCGTGCTGCTGGATGAGCGACCGTAGCGAGGACTCGTCCTTGACACCGACCACCTGCTCGACCCGTTCGCCGTTCGCGTACAGCTGGAGCGTCGGGACCCCGCGGATGCCCTGTTGCTGGGCGAGCGCCTGGTTCTCGTCGATGTCGACCTTCGCGACGACGGCGGGTGAGTCGGCGGCCAGCGTCTTCACCGTCGGTTCGAGCATCTTGCACGGTCCGCACCACTCGGCGTGGTAGTCCACGAGAACCAGCGGGTACTGGCTCAGTACCTCGTCGAGGCCCGCTTGCCCGTCGACGTGGAGCGGTTCGGTCGGCCTGTCCGCGCCGTTGGCACCCCCATCGCTCGCGTTCTCGGCGTTCGTTCGCTCGACCAGTTCGTCGCGCTTTCGTGCTCGAATCGCCTCGCGCTCGTCGTCAGTCATGTGTCCAGATACGGCTGCGAGGCGATTTAGCTCTCCCGACCCTGTGTCCGACGACCGCACGACCGTACGACCCGTCGGGACCGCGACCGCACGGCCGGGACGGGACGCTGCGCGTATCGGTTCGTGAGAAGTCGGGGGAGAGTGCTCCCCCGAGCACCACCGGTCCGGGCCGACCGGTGGCCGTGCGCGTCGAACGACGCGCGTGCCGGGGAGTGTCAGAGGCTTCCGGCAGGCCGCTGTACGGGGGCGGGTGTTATGAGTGCACGCCTCGCAGATTTGGTCACGGTGCGACCAACACTATATATCTCTTTGCAGTATTTATGTCAAACCGACTCCGGAACGGTGGATTGATACGCGTCGCTCCACGACGAAACATCGATGGATTCGAGGCCCTCCACTCTTCTCGACCTGCTCACCCGCCGGACATCGGTGTTACGAGAGTTAAATAACGACCCCGTCCGGAAGCGAGACCTCGCGGCAAGGCTCGACGTCTCCCGTTCGACCGTCGACCGGGCGCTCCGTGAACTGGCCACACAGGACCTCGTCGAACGGACCGACGACGGCTACCGGACGACGCTCGCGGGGCGACTCACACTCGACGCGTTCGACCACCTCCAGGAGCGAACACGCGGTATCGACGCCGCGCTCGACGTGCTCACGGTGCTCCCGCACGACGCACCGTTCCCGCCGGACCTGTTCGCGGGAGCGACCGTCGTCAGGCCGTCGCCCATCGCGCCGCACCGACCCGCCGAGACGAACGCCCAGCTCCTCTCGTGGGCCGACAACGTCAACGGCCTCATCAGCGCCGTCTCAGAACAGTACGTCGACAACTACCGCGACGCGATAGACGGGGGCACCTCGGTCCAGATGGTCTTCCCGTCGGCGGTGCTCGAACGACTCGTCAGCGAGTACGGCACCGCCGACGACCCGGTGTTCCACCGGGACATCGTCGAGGTCCGACAGACGTCCGAGACCCTGCCGTGTAGCGTGAAGCTCCACGAGCGCGACGGGGAGCAGGTCGCGTCGCTCACCGTCTACGGCCCGGACGGGCTTCGCGGGCTCGTCACCAAC
This sequence comes from Halomarina salina, assembly GCF_023074835.1. Lineage (NCBI taxonomy): Archaea > Methanobacteriati > Methanobacteriota > Halobacteria > Halobacteriales > Natronomonadaceae > Halomarina > Halomarina salina. The sequence goes on along the minus strand of NZ_JALLGW010000001.1, from coordinate 2,724,517 downwards.
GACTCTCCAGAGGCCGTCTCGTGGACGGCGTCGTTCATCGACCGGCACTGGGACGCTGCGGACCCGCTCCCGTCACCGTAGCGTCAGACGGGTCAGCCAAGGGTTAAGACCCCACCGGACCACCGCCTGCGTATGGATGCAGACGCGGGTCCACAGGAGATTACGACACTCGTCGGGCGGGAAGTCTACTCGAACAACGGCGTGTTCATCGGGCAGGTCGAGGACCTCCGACTCGACCTCGACACCGAGCAGGTGACGGGACTCGCCCTCGCCGACCTCAACGTCGAACTGTTCGACGACCGCGTCCGCGGCGCACGCGGCGTCATCATCCCGTACCGCTGGGTCCGGGCCGTCGGCGACGTCATCCTCATCAACGACATCGTCGAGCGCATGAAAGACCCCGAGCAGGAAGCAGCAGCGTAAGGGAGTCGAACTCTCCGATTTCTGTTCTCGTACCTTCTATCGAGTGACTGCCAGCGTAGCAAACATCTCGAAAGCCCCGAGGCGCTGGACTCGGTGCGGCGGGCGTGCTCCTCGCTCCCTTCGGTCGCTGCGGTGCTCACCCGTCCGCGACTTCGCCCAGCGCCTCGCCCCTTTCAGTCCACCCGCGATAGCTGGCGAATCAGTCGGCGCGGGCGGACTGAAAGGGGCCGTGCTCTCGTGGGCTGCGACTCGCTGCGCGCGCTCCCGCTGGTCGCGTGCTTACGTCGTCTCGCCTCACGAGAGCACGGGGGCTTTCGAGGTGTTCACAGCCGTGTCTCCCAAACCCACTCCGAAACCACCTCCAACTCCTAGCAGCGAATCCCACGCAGTTTTCACCCGCAAGCAGCTATCCCGGCGTAATGGACGACGAGATTCGCGAGCGTGTCGAGCGCGAGGCGGAGGTCAACGCCCTCTTCAACGCGCTCAAACACGACAGCGACGCACAGGTCGGTGCCATCATGGGGCCGCTGATGGGCGAGAACCCCGAGTTCCGCGAGCACGGCGACCAGATAGCGGGCGTCGTCGCGCCCGTCGTCGGTCGCGTCAACGGCCTCTCGAACGCGGAGAAACGCGAGCGACTGGAAGAACTCGACCCCGAGGCCGTCGCCGAGTTGGACGCCGACGAGGAGGAGGACGACCAGATACTGCCCGACCTCCCGAACGCCGACGAGTACGACCAGATTCGGATGCGTCTCGCGCCGAACCCGAACGGGCCGTGGCACCTCGGCAACGCCCGAATGCCCGCCGTCATCGGGACGTACAAGGACCTCTACGACGGCTGGATGCTGTGTCGGTTCGACGACACCGACCCCGAGACGAAGCGCCCGGACCTCGACGCCTACGACGCCATCCTCGACGCCATCGACTACCTGGGCTTCGAACCGGACGAGGTGGTCCGCGCCAGCGACCGGATGGAGACGTACTACGACCACGCCCGTGACCTCGTCGACCTCGGTGGGGCGTACACCTGCTCCTGTGAGGCTGGCGAGTTCTCAGACATGAAGAACTCCGGCGAGGCGTGCCCTCACCGCGAGAAGGACGTGGAGACGGTCCGCGAGGAGTTCGAGGGGATGGTCGACGGCGAGTACGAGAGCGGCGAGATGGTCCTCCGCGTGCGGACCGACATCGACCACAAGAACCCGGCGCTGCGGGACTTCGTCGCGTTCCGGATGATAGACACGCCCCACCCGCGCGAGGAGGCGGCCGACTACCGCGCGTGGCCGATGCTCGACTTCCAGAGCGGTATCGACGACCACCTGCTCGGTATCACGCACATCGTCCGTGGCATCGACCTGCAGGACTCCGCGAAGAAACAGCGATTCGTCTACGACTACTTCGGCTGGGAGTACCCCGAGGTGGTCCACTGGGGGAAGATACAGATCGACGCCTACGACGTGAAGATGAGCACCTCGACCATCAAGTCGCTCGTCGAGTCGGGCGACCTCGACGGCTGGGACGACCCGCGCGCCCCCACGCTCGCCAGCGTGAAGCGCCGCGGAATCCAGGGACAGGCCGTCGTCGACGCCATCGTCGAACTCGGTACCTCCACCAGCGACGTGGACCTCGCGATGTCGACGGTCTACGCGAAGAACCGCGAACTCGTCGACGACGAGGCCGACCGCCGGTTCCTCGTCCGCGAGGGGGCGGAGATACCGGTCGAGGGCGGACCCGACGCCGCCCACCCGCCGCTCCACCCCGACCACGAGGACCGTGGCAACCGGGACATCCCCGTCTCCGACGCCGTCCGAATCGAACTGGAGGACGTCCCGGACGTCGGCGACCGCGTCTGGCTGAAGGGGTACGGCCCCGTCCGCTACACCGACCCGGTCGACGGCGACCCGGCGTTCGAGTTCACCGACGACGACATCGACGCCGTCCGCGAGGAGGACGTACCGGTCGTCCACTGGGTTCCGGCCAGTGAGAGCGTCCCCGTCACGTTACGGACGATGGAGGGGGACGTCTCCGGCTTCGCCGAACCGGGGTTCCACGACTACGACCCGGACGACGTGGTCCAGTTCGAGCGCATCGGGTTCGCTCGCGTCGACTCGGTCCCGGAGGCCCCGGACGAGGAACACGTCGCGTACTTCGCACACCCTTGACATCCTCCCCGTGGTAAAGCACGAGGATTCCTCCGTTGGGGGTTCGGCTACCGACCCACGGAGGCAACTTGCGGGTTTGTGCGCACTTCTTTGGGACTGTCGTGAGGGTATGGTGTCCCCGACCAATCGTGGTCGTCCCACTCGAATCGCACGGGCCGTGCCATCGGCCTGATTTCGCAATCGCTGGTTTCTCGAAGGAACGTCTCTGACGCCGTGAGGTCGGCGTGCCCCTCGAAGCCACACGGACACGTCAGCGTCTCCCCGTGGCGAACGGTCTCCTCATGGTCGCCACACACAGGACACGTCTGACTCGTCCACGCTTCCGACTCGGCTTCGAGGCTGATACCGTACTCCTCACAGACGCACGCGAGACGGTGGATGAACTTCTTGAACGCCCAGAAGTTGTGCGTCTTCTCGTTGACCCTGACCGACCAGTGCGTTTCCAGCACGTCGGTCAAGTCGCCCACGTACACCGTCGCTACGCCCTCGTCGTACAGTCGTTGAACGAGGTCACGTACCAGCGCGTTCTGTGCGTGATCACGACGCTTTGTCCGCTGTCGGTACAGCCGTCGAATCCGTTTCGAGGAGTAGCGTCCCTCTCGGAGTTTCGACTGTAGGCGGGCGATTTCGTCAGTTGTCTCGCGGAACCGTCCGAACAACTCCTGACCGTCGTAGAGGTACTGGTTCCCAGTGGTCGTGGAACAGGCGACGAGATTGTTCGCGCCAACGTCGAGGGCGGCTTCGTGAGAAGCCAGTGGTGAATCCAGTCGAGAATCAGGGACGGTGACTGGTTGGAAAGCCCTGAACGTGTCGCTAACCTCGTCGTACTCAAGTTCCAGACGACCCTGTTTGCCGTTCCACTTCGGGTTGCCTCGGACTTCGAGGCTGAGTCGTTCGTGGTAGCCGAGTCCGTATTCGTCTTTCAGTTCTTGCCCGACAGAGATTTCGAGACGGCTACGCTTGCCCCACTGAATCGTGTACTGGTTGCACCGAATGTAGGTACGGAGTTCGTGTCCGTCCTCCTCGTTGCCCCAGTACGACGGTGGGTTGGCATACTCGCCGTTCTCCTTGAGGGCGAAGAACGACCGCCACGCTTCCGAGCTTTTGCGCGTGACCTGTTGGACGGTCGCGCTTCCGACGACGCCGTTGTAGCGTCCTCGGTACTCGGAGGTGTCCCACACGTCGCCGTCACCGAAGTAGTTCTGACGGCGTTCGTAGGTGAGTTCGTTCCACAGGGAAGCGGAGGCGTCGAGTAGCCGTAGGAGGCACTCTTTGTCGTTTTCGGTCTGTGGAACCACCTCGAAGGTGTTGACGCGCTTCATTCGTCGTCACCTTCCTGTTCAGCGATGTACTGTTCGACAGCGCCCCTCGAGGAGCTTCCCGCCGTACCGACGTAGTACGAACGAGTCCACTTCACGCGGTCGTCGTAGCGTTGGTTGTACTTCCGCGCCGAGATGCCCTTGACCCAGTTGACGATGAGTGACGGGGCGTTCTTGGGCGGACTCCCGATGAACAGGTGTACGTGGTCGGGCATGACCTCGGACTCGGCCAGTTCGAGGTCTTTGTCCTCACAGATTTCCGCGAAGATGGCTTCGAGACGTTCCTTCGTCTTCCCCGTCAGGTGCGAACGCCGATAGTTCGGCACGAACACTATGTGGTAGTAGAGTTCGTATTCCGCGTGACGGGTGCTCTTTACCATCTATGTATACTATCACGGTCGGACGGCTTAATCATTGCGTTGGAACCCCGTCTGTGGTGTCGTCGGCGGTTAAATACTGTTGGTCGGCTTCATCCCCGCCCTGAAGGACGAGGCTTTCGCCTCGAATTTTCCGTAACACCTCGGGACTCCGACGACCTCTCTTCGACCACACCACCCCTCGACCAGACGAATATCTCCACTTTCGCCATGTGGCGAGGATTCATATAGGAGGCCGCGGCCAGCGTCGCCGATGTCCTGACCAGACCCGTGGGCGACTCCGGGGCCGAGAGCGGCCCGTACCGTGCGGCGCACCCGCCCACGTCGACGTCGATACGGTGGTGAACCACCATCGATAGACGCCGCGTCGCCTGTCAGCTACGCGAACGCGACGAACAGCATCGCGACCAGCAGGGAGAGCGTCGTGAGCACCTGCACCACCGTCGAGGCGAGGATACCGATGGCGGCGTACAGCGTCGCTCGCGCGCTCTGCCTCGCGTCCCGGTTCCGCCAGTACTCGACGACGAACACGGAGACGGTGACGCCGAGGATGAGTCCGACCGGCCCCGTCAGGAACAGGAGGACGATACCGACGACGGAGGCGACGAGCGTGCTCAACGTCGACGCGCCGCCCGCCTTCGCCGCGAGCGCTCCGCCGAAGTAGTCGACCGCCGCCGTCCCGAGTGCGACGAGCGACAGCACTACCACGACGTACGTCGAGGGTGAGGCGTACCCGGTCGAGTACCAGTAGAGGAGGATCCCCGCGAAGGAGAGCAACGCACCTGGAATCAGCGGCGCGACCGCACCGACGACGGCGAGGACCAGCAGCCCGAGAGCGATCCAGCCGAGCGGTTCAACCATATCGGTCGCGTTCGTCGCGGGCCGCCTTCAAACCGTACCGTTCCACGAGCACTTGCAACGTCCGACCGAGTTCGCGCCGGGCACCGCTCGCGGTGAAGTAGTCGAGTTCCTCGGCGGTCACCTCCCAGTCGTGGAACTGGAGGACGCGACGGACGAGCAGCCGCTCCCGGTCGGCGCTCAGGTCCGACTCCGGGTCCGTGAGCACCGCGAGCGCGAGTCGCCGGAACGGACCGGGGTGCATGTCGAACTGGCCGGGGCCGTACGCGGCGGCCGCGACGAGTCGCCACTCGCGGTCGGTCAGGTTCGGTTCCTCGAACGTGGTCCCGGCGAGCGTTCGCCGGACCACGTCGGCGTCCACTTCCCGGAGCGTGTCGGCCAGCACGTCGCCGACGCGTTCGCGGAACCAGCGCGCGTGGCGAGCGACGAGCGGCGAGTCGTCGCCACGGAGCAGGGCCGCCGAGTGTTCACCGCTGGTGGCGTTGCGCGTCGCCGAGAGGTGGACGGGGCGGTAGCCGTTGTCCTGCCAGAACGCCAGCAGTCGCGGCGTCGCGCCGAAACTCGTCCCGAACCAGTCGGCATCGTCGAACTCCCCGTGCAGGTCGTCGAGAAGTCGGCTCCCGAGTCCCTGGGACTGGACCTGCGGGTGGACGGCGATGCGGACGACCCGGCGTCCCACCGGTCCGGCCGCGTCGGGGTCGCGCAACTGTCCCGTCATGAGGTCCGGGAGCATGTTGCCCTGGACGCGGCCCTCGCGGTACACCTCGGCGCACGTCTCGGGGTCCAGTCCGCCTTCACGGGCGACGAGTGCGACGGCGACGGAGTGTCCGTCGTGCGTGAGCAGGTGGGTCGTGAGGTTCGGCGCGTCGAGCAGTCGCGCCAGGTCGTCGGGTTCCGTCCGGTAGTGCGCGAGGACGAGCAACCCGAACGCTTCACGGAGCAGGTGCTCGTCCTCGCGCAGGTCCGCGGACGAGGGTGAGACGTACTCGACGGACTCGGGCGTCGCGTCGGCGACGAGCGGTTCGACCGGCGGGCTGGCGTCGAGCAGCAGCGCCCGGAACGCCCACGGTTCGACGGGGTCGGTCCCGGCGTAGCGGATGGGGTCGGCCATCGTCACCTCCCGCACGTCGACGTCGTTCCGGGCGAGTCGCTCGCTGAATCGCACGGCGAACCCCCGTCCCGCGCCCTCGTAGCCGTGGACCGTCGTCGCGTAGCCGACCGGCACACGACCGAGGAAGGCGGCGAGCAGGTCCACGGGGAGGCCGGCCGCCTCGTCCACGAACACGACGTCGGGGTCGTCTGGCAGGTCGGTCGCCTCCGCGGGCGAGGCGAAGCGGACCCGACCACCGTCGGTCGCTTGCACCGTCTCCTCCCCGTGGGCGAGCAGCCCCATGGCGTCGAGGACGGCACGAGCACGGGCGAACAGTTCCCCCGCGCCGCGCCGGTCGCTCGCCGTCACGAGCACGTCCCGGCCCGCCGCGGCGAGGGCTCCGGCGGCGATACCCGCCGCGCTGGACTTGCCTCGCCCGCGGTCGGCGGTGCAGACGACGGCGCTGTTCCCCTCCCGGAGCGCTTCGAACGCCTGCACCGCGGCGACCTGGTCGTCGGTGAGACACGACTCGTAGGCGACGCGAGGGAAGGCGTGGTCGTCCGGGAGTGCAGGCGGGGAAGTCGGCTGCGTGGGTGCGGGCTCGGTCAGGCCGTCGCGTTCGACGGTCCCCGAATCGAGGTCGACGAGGGCGACGCCCGGATGGGCGCGGAGCAACCCGACGAGTCTCCGTCGGAAGTTCCCGGCGACGTCGTCGAGGGTGTCCGGCGGGACGGCCAGCGTCTCGTCGAACCGGTCGCGACGGTCGGGCCAGTCGTCGAGCGGCGGTGCGAGGACGACGAGCAGCCCCCCGCCGTCGACGGCACCGACGGCGCGGCCGAGGGCGTTCGGGCGACACTCGTCGCGCAGGTCCACGACGACGCAGTCGCGGGTCGTCCCGAGGAGGGCACCGGCCTGCCGGGGTTCGTGGCGCGTCAGGGCCGCGAGGTCACGGTGGCCGAGGAGGACGGCGTCGTCGAGGTCGGCCGCGTCGAGCACCTCCTGAAGCGCGGGTTCCGGGTCGGCCTCCCCCGCGAGACAGCAGAGCCGTCGCTCGTCGGCGCGACGGGCTTCCTCGCGGAGGGTGCGAGCGAGCGAACCGAGCATGGTGGTCGTGGACGCCGGGGGGGCTTGCGTCCTGCGGTCACCGAACGGTCCCGTCGACCGTCCGAATCGCCGCCGCCGATAGGCTGAGGGAGGGGGCGTGTGAGTACCGCCCATGGGTGACACCAACCGGACGTGGCTGCTCGCAGAGCGACCAGACGGTCGGCCCGACGAGGGCTGCTTCGAGTTCGTCGAACGCGACGTTCCCGAACCGGGCCGCGACGAGGTACTGGTGCGGACGCTGTACATGTCCGTCGACCCGTACATGCGCGGTCGAATGCGCGACGCCGAGTCGTACGCCGAGCCGTGGGAGGTGGGCGACCCGATGCAGGCGGGCGTCGTCGGCGAGGTAGTCGAATCGAACCATCCGCGGTGGACCGAGGGTGACGTGGTCAACGGCGAACTCCAGTGGGCGGACTACGCCGTCGCGGGCGGTCACGAGCTGACGCCCGTCGACCCGGACGTGGCACCCGTCTCGACGGCTCTCGGCGTGCTGGGGATGCCGGGGATGACGGCGTACTTCGGCCTGCTCGACGTGGGCGAACCGAAACCGGGCGACACCGTCGTCGTCTCGGGCGCGGCGGGGGCGGTCGGCTCTGTCGTCGGCCAGGTCGCGAAGGAGGCCGGCTGTCGCGTGGTCGGCGTCGCCGGGGCCGAGGAGAAGATCGACTGGCTCACGGACGAACTGGGCTTCGACGCGGGTATCAACTACCAGGAGGGCGACGTGCACGCCGAACTTCGAGCGGCGTGCCCCGACGGCGTCGACGTCTACTTCGACAACGTGGGTGGGCCCGTCACGGACGCCGTGTTCCGGGAGTTGAACGTTCGCTCCCGCGTCGTCGTCTGCGGGCAGATCGCGCTCTACAACGCGACCGACGTCCCCACCGGGCCGCGGAAACTGGCACAGCTCATCCAGAAGCGTGCCAAGGTCGAAGGAGTCCTCGTCAGCGACTACGCCGACCGGTACGGGGAGGCGGCCGAACGCCTCGGACGGTGGGTCGCCGACGGGACGGTCCAGTACCGCGAGACGGTGACCGAGGGCCTGGAGAACGCGCCCGACGCGTTCCTCGGGCTCTTCGACGGCGTCAACATCGGGAAGCAGGTCGTCCACGTCGCCGACCGCGAGTGAGCGAGGCGGCCCGACGTACCGTGCGGTAACTGTCACCGTGCAAAACTTTCGTTCCGTGACCGTCGTCCCCGAGAACTGGTCGGAGGACCCGTGTGGGGGCGACACACGGGCGGACGCGTTCGGAAGCGCTTTTATGCCCTCCGTCGAAACGACGGGGTACAACCCGCGTGGGGTTGATGATGCCCCCAGCCAGGGACTCTCGCCGGTACGCGCCGGTAGGTGGGTCGAACGGTCGTGTGGGCCGTTCGCCACCGAGGCGGAGGGGGCGCGAGCCACCACGTGGGAGGTTGATCCAATCATGCCAGTATACGTAGACTTCGACGTTCCGGCCGACCTCGAGGACGACGCCATCGAGGCGCTCCAGGTCGCCCGGGACACAGGTTCGGTGAAGAAAGGAACGAACGAGACGACCAAGGCCATCGAGCGAGGCAACGCACAGCTCGTCTACGTCGCCGAGGACGTCACGCCCGAGGAGGTCGTGATGCACATCCCGGAGCTCGCCACGGAGAAGGAGATTCCGTATCTCTTCGTGGAGACGCAGGACGACATCGGCCACGCGGCCGGTCTCGAGGTCGGCTCCGCCGCCGCCGCCATCGTGGACGCTGGCGAGGCGGAGAGCGACGTCGAGGACATCGCCGACAAGCTCGAGGAGCTCAACTAGACCGATGAGCGCCGAAGAAGAGAGCGGTGCGACGTCCGCCGAGGTCGTCGAAATCGTCGGCAAGACCGGCATGCACGGCGAAGCCATGCAGGTCAAGTGTCGCATCCGCGAGGGCGAGAACCAGGGTCGCATCATCGCGCGAAACGTCCTCGGGCCGGTCCGCGTCGGCGACGTGCTCCAGCTGCGCGAGACCGCCCGCGAGGCAGACTCCATCGGAGGACGGTAGATGCCATCCAATCGCACCTGCGACTACACGGGCGAAGAGATCGAACCCGGCACGGGCGTCATGTACGTCAAGAACGACGGCACCGTCCTGCACTTCGTGAACTCGAAGGCCGAGAAGAACTACCTGATGGGCCGCGAGGCCCGCGACCTGGAGTGGACCGAGGCCGGTCGCCGCGCACGAGCGGCGAACCGCGGCCAGCAGGCACAGCAGGTCGCCGACGAGGGCTCGACCGAGATGGACGAGCCCGAACCCACCTCGGACGTCGCCCAGCCCGACGAGGAGACGGCGACGGGCGACGAGGACCGCCAGCACGGTAGCGAGGCGGGCGCGACGCCCGACTCCCAGAGCGTCGCCGAGACGAAACCCGAGGGGACCACCGGGGAGGAGAAGCCCGGTGCCACCGACGAACTCGAGGGGAGCGACGTCGAGACCCCCGACGAGGAGGCTCGCGGCGACGAGGACGAGGAACCCGTCGTCGACGCCGGCGGCGGCAAGGAGGCCGACGGCACGCCGGACCTCGAATCCGCCGAAGCGGAGGCGGAGGCCGAGGTCGAGGGTGACGACGAGGAGGACGACGAGGAATGAGCGACCACGAGCGCACCTTCCTGATGGTCAAGCCCGACGGCGTCCAGCGCGGCCTCGCGGGGGACATCGTCTCCCGGTTCGAGGAGCGCGGGCTGAAACTCGTCGGCGCGAAGTTCATGCAGATCTCCGACGACCTCGCCGCCGAGCACTACGCCGAACACGAGGACAAGCCGTTCTTCGACGACCTGACCGACTTCATCACGTCGGGTCCCGTCCTCGCGATGGTCTGGGAGGGCCAGGACGCGGTCGCCCAGGGTCGCCGGATGATGGGCGCGACGGACCCGCTCGAAGCGGACCCGGGCACCATCCGCGGCGACTACGGCCTCGACCTCGGCCGGAACGTCATCCACGGCTCCGACACCGAGGAGGGCTCGGCCGAGCGCGAGATCGACCTGTTCTTCGACGACGAGGAACTGGTCGACTACGAGCGCATCGACGAGACCTGGCTGTACGAGTAAGCGAGCGGTCCTCTCGGGTTTCGTAGTCCAGCGGTCGCCGGAATCACGGTACTACTGCGGCGACTTCCTCCGGGTTCCGGATAGCAACTACTCTAGGGGTGCACAAGCGAGTCCGACAGTAGCGTACGGGAGTGAGTGCAGTACCTTTTCGACCCCACACTGGGAAGAGACGGCCATATGGGGTACCGACTCGATAGAATCGACAAGCGCATCCTCTTTCACCTCGCACAGGACGCCCGTAACACGACCGCTCGAGAGGTGGCCGAGGAAGTCGACGTCTCCGCAGGGACGATCGGAAATCGTATCGAACGGCTCGAGGAGAGCGGCATCCTGGAGGGGTATCACGCGGACATCAACTACGAGAAGGCCGACAACCTGCTCACGAGGATATACATCTGTCATGCCCCGAATTCGGACCGTGAGCGACTCGCAGAGGAAGTGCTCCAGATCCCAGGTGTGATCAACGTCCGACGAGCGATGATCGGTCGAGAGAACCTCCACGTCGTCGCCGTCGGGACCGACACCCGAGACATCGGGCGAATTAGCCGGAAGCTCACCGACCTCGGCCTCGAGGTCGAGCACGAGGGCCTGGTAGAAGAAGAGCAGTTCCAGCCGTACTCCCCCTACGGTCCGAGCGACGAACACAGTCACACTGGAAAGGGGTTCATGACCTTGGCTGGTGACGCCGAACTGACCGATCTACGCCTCCTGGAAGACGCCCCTGTCGTCGGAATGACCATCGGAGAAGCCGCCGCCGCGGATATCCTCTCGGATGACGTCCTCGTCGTCACCATCGAACGTGGAGAGTCGATGATAACGCCCAAAGGTGACGTCGAGTTCCACGAGAGTGATATCGTCTCACTTCTCTTCAGAAACGGTCTCTCGGAGTCTGTACTCGAGGATTTCGGTGGCGACGTGGTCCACCGATAGACCACGGGCCGACGCTTCACGTCGTAGCTGGTACCCTCTACAGGTAGCCCCCGTCCAATCAGACAACCGGAATTTTCTGGCATCGTCAGTACAGTTAGCGCAATCCCCTTTTCAATCAAGCTCAAGGTTTACCAGTGGCCCATGCGGTTGTCATATAATGAGCGAGCGTTCTGTCTCGAACGAACTCGATCGTGATATCGGCTTGATCGGTGCCATTTCACTCGGCGTCGGGACGATGATCGCCGCCGGAATCTTCGTCCTGTCGGGGCTCGCCGTCAGTAACGTCGGTGCGGCAGCCATCATCTCGTTCCTCCTCGCGGGGGTCGTCGCTGGGTTCACCGCACTCGCGTACGCCGAATTCTCGGCACTGTATCCCGAGAGCGGCGGTGGCTACGCGTACGTCGCCAACGTCTTCGACAGCGACCTCACCTACATCGTCGGCTGGTCGATCATTCTAGGGTATCCCGCGAGCGCCGCGTTCTACCTCGCCAGCTTCGCCAGTTGGTTCAGACGATTCATCTACCCGGCGTTGAACATCCCGGCGGCGATTCCCTACTGGTCGTTTGGCGTCTTCATCCTGGGGCTACTCGTCGCGGTCAACCTGAAGGGGACCGAGGAGACTGGAATGTTCCAGATTGTCGTCACGGGGCTGAAGGTTGCCCTGATCGCACTGTTCCTGTTCGGGGGTCTCCAAGCGTTCGACCCCTCTGTCGTTCAGGCCTCGTTCGCCGAGAACCTCTCCCAGTTCACCGAGATCGGTGTGACGACGACGCTCGTGTTCATCACGTTCTTCGGGTTCGAAGCGATCGCGACCAACGCCGAGGAGATCGAGCGTCCAGGGCGGAACATCCCACGAGCGATTTTCATCTCGATGGGCGTCGTCTCTGTCGTCTACGCGCTCGTCGTGCTGGTCATCGTCATCGCCATCAACGATACCAACGGGTTCCTCCCCTTCCTCGTCCAACAGGTCGGCGAACTATCGGGCGTCGAGGCCGCTACCCAGTACGTCGCCGACAATGGGGAGGTGTCGATGGCGTACGCCGCCCAGTACTACCTCGGAAACATCGGCTTCTACGTCATTATCGTTGGCGCGCTGTTGTCGATGATCTCGGCCGCCAACGCGACGATCCTCGCCGGTTCGCGCGTGAAACTCGCCATGAGTCGCCGCGGTCACCTCCCGAGTGTGTTCGGCGACCTCAGCGACCGATTCAACACGCCATACGCGTCAGTCTTGCTGACTGGTGGACTCATACTCTTCTACATCCTCGTGTTCAGCGTTCTGTTCGGCACGCCGCCGGGGAGCGAGGGAGGTTCGACACCGCTGGGTATCCACCTCGGCCTGCACTCTATCGCGCACTTCGCCGACTTCATGCTCCTCGCCGGGCTCATCTTCGTGAACATCGCGCTCATCCAGTCCCGGCGGAAGCAGCCAGACCTCGACCGAGGGTTCGAGGTGCCACTCGTCCCGTGGATTCCAATCGTCGCTATCGTCGCGAACTTGATCCTCGTCACTCAGGTCGAGTTCAAGGCGTTGCTCATCGGCCTCATCGCCGAGGCCATCGGCATCGTGTTCTGGTTCGGCTGGATGCGTCGAAATCGCGGAGATGACTACGAGCAGGCAGCACCGACGATCGCCGCCCGAAGCCAGGTCGCAGACCGCGAGCGCGATGAGCAACTGCTCGTCCCTATCGCCCGGTCGGAGAACGTCGAACAGCTCATGCGGACAGCGCTCGACATCGCTCGTGACCGGGATGCGGAGTTGCTCGTCATGAGTGCTGTTACCGTCCCAGAGCAGACGCCCTTCAGCAGAGCCGACCAGTTCATCGACGACGAGGAGGAGATTGTCAACGAAGCGATGGCGCTCGCGGATGATACCGATGTGCCAGTTCACGGTCTCGTCCGGGTCGGCCACGACCCCGAAGAGACCATCCTCCACACGATAGACCAGCACGATTGTGACGGCGTGTTGATGGGCTGGGGTGGCGCTGGTCGCCGTCGAGGGAACGTCGATATTGGCAGCACTGTGGACGAGGTCGTCCGGAACGCGAACGTCGACGTGTTCGTCGAGCGAGTCGGCCCGTCTACCGGTGACGACGTCGACTCCATTCTCGTGCCGACCGCTGGCGGCCAGCACGCGGAACTGGCGGCGGAAGTAGCCGGCGCGATTGCACGGACTGAGGATGCGACGTGTACGATAGTGACGGTCGTGGGCGACGGTGACAAGGAACGAGCGAGCGCGCAGGACGCACTCGACAGCGCTGTCGTCGCGGCAGGCGAGTCGAATGTCGAGACGAAGGTGCTGGAAAGCGACGACGTTGTCGACCGGATCCTGCGAGAAGCAGAGGAACACGACATCACAATCGTGGGGGCAACGAAAGACAGCAGACTCCGTCAGATCGTCTTTGGAACGATACCCGAGGAGATCGGGCGTCGGGCGGGGAACATCACGATCATGACCAAACGGCGAACTGGGCGGACAGCGCGTTTGGCTGGCTCGGTACGTCAGTGGGTGAGCGGCGACTGAACACCGCGAGAGGGCCCACTTATCGATCGATGACCGTCTGACTGGTCACTGCGTTTGGAGCGTCCACCAACCAGAAGCAAGCCACTCCTCTCTATCGCGTGTGCTCTGGCGGGACGTTCAGCCAGGCGTAGAAAACCCGGCACTCTATTGAGGGGGCGGTAACGACTGGCCGTTAGAGTTAGTTTTCTCCAACACCGAGCTGATTCGATGCCTGAAGAACGTCACGATTCGGGACGTGGTGAACCAGGGTGCCGGGCCGGCGACCAATCGCTTCAGACGAGGGTCGGTCACGTCGCTGAAGGTGTCGATAGAGACCTACTTGGCATCCACATTGCACTCACTCCACCCGCAGTGTATCTCTTCCAACTGTTTGGACTCGAATGGTGGCGGGGAGTCTTCGTCGTGTGGGCGGTATACCTGTTCGCACTACTCCGCGTCGAGACGATGGAATCGGAGACGTGACCTGAGCCTCGGCATCCGTTCCTCGAGTGGTGCGTCGAATGGAATGGCACTTTCGACGCAACTGGACCCACCCACCACGCGGTGTCCCGCCAACGACAGAGACAGAGGTGTCCGCCAGGACGCAACTCGACACGATTGTTGCCGTCCACGTTCCGGGTAGCCGTGGTCAGCCACCGTCGAACCCACGGGAACGGTTCAGACCGTACCCACAGTGTTGAGTCGTCGGTAGCGGTCTCCAGTGGGACGAGAGATAGACTGCGTCTCGTCGGTGAAGGGGAACGCGGGGTCAGGACCAACTGGTGCAGAGATGTCGGTCGAACGAACCCACCGGTGGAGGCGGATAGAGTTCAGTCGTCGGCCAGCGACTCCACTGTCGTCCCGATGCGCCGGTCGAGGAAGTCGTCGAGTATCTCGAACAGGCGGACCTTCTGGTCGATGTCCGAGGAGGCGTGGCCCTCCTCGCCGAGTTCGACGTACTCGTACGCGCTGTCCTCGCCCGCCTCGAAGCCGAGTTCGTCGAGTCGGTCGCGGAAGATGCGCGCCTGGCTGACCGGGACGCGGCGGTCGTTGACGCCGTGGACCATCAGCAGGGGCGCGCTGAGGTTCTCCGCGTGCTCGACGGGTGAGCGCTCGCGGTAGAGGTCGGGGTGCTCCTCGGGCGTGCCCAGGTACTTCTCCATCAGTTCCGTCCGGAAGTGGGGCATCGTGTTCTCGTACATGTCCTCGAGGTCGGTCAGTCCGATCCAGGCGATGCCCGCGTCGTACAGGTCGGGGAACATCGTCATCTGGCAGTAGGCGCTGTAGCCGCCGTAGGAGCCGCCGAAGACGACGACGCGGTCGTCGTCCACCCAGTCGTAGTCGCTGACCAGTTCGGTCGCCTGTGCGATGTCGCGCTGTTCGCCGCCACCCCAGTCCATCTTGAGCATGTCGACGAACGCCTTCCCGTGGCCGGTCGAGCCCCGGTAGTTGACCTGCAGGACGGAGTAGCCGCGGGAGACGAGGAACTGGGTGTAGAGGCCGAACGACTTGTAGTCGGCCGCGCGCGGCCCGCCGTGAGGGTTGACGACGAGCGGCGACGGTCGCTCGCCCGAGTCGTAGAGGAGCGCGCCTATCTCCGTCCCATCGCCGGACTCCGTCTGGCTGCCTGCCGAACTCTGCTCGGCACCGTCGTGCGATTCGAACGTGAAGTACTCCGCGTCGGCGAAGTCCTCGCGGTCGAACGGCCCGTACTCGGCGTCGACGAGCGTCTCGGTCGCGCCGGTCTCGAGGTCGTACGCCTGCAGTTCGGGGCGACGGTCCGGCGTCGTGAGCGTGATGGGGACGCGCCCGTCGTCGAGCAGTCCCTCCCCTGAGACGCTGGTCGTGACGCCCTCAGGCACGTCGAACTCCTCGTCCTCGCCGGTATCGAGGTCGTAGACGACCGGGACGACGGCGGCGTCCCTGACGCGAAGCGCGAGGAACCGGTCCTCGTCCAGGAAGCGGACGGGCGACTCCTCGGCCGTGGGGGCGGGTCCGTCGCCGTCGGCGTACCACGTCACCTCGTCGGCCGCGAGGTCGTAGACGCCACAGCGGCCGAGGTCCTCGGAGTTGTCCGACAAGAGGAGTCGCGTGCCGTCGTCGTGCCAGTCCGCGGGGCCGGACTCCGCGCCGTCCTCGCCGACGTGGAGGTTCCGGGGGTTCGACCCGTCGGCGTCCACGACGTAGACGTCCTGGTTGTCGAAGTCCTCGGACTCGTTGGTCGTGTAGGCGATACGGTCGCCGTCGGGGGAGAGTATCGCGCCAGCGGCGGCCCGCTCGTACTCCGTCAGTTTCGTCGTCTCACCGCTCGGCAGGTCGTGGCTGTAGACGTTCATCTGGCCGTCGCGCGTCGACCCGAGGAGGAGCGTCTCACTATCGTCACCGACGTCGCTCAGGGCGGTCTGCCCGTCGAGTTCGACGACCGGTTCGGCCGTCCCGGACCCGAGGTCGAACGCCCAGACGTCGTTCTGTTCGTCCCCGTCGTCGTCGAGGTGGAAGTACACCTGCTCGCCGTCGGCGCTCCAGTGAAGGCCCCAGCGAGCGTTGCGGGGGACCTCCCCGTCGCTGACCTGTTCGTGTTCGCCGCTCGCCACGTCGAGTACGTGGAGTTCGTTGCGGCCCGAGACGTCGTAGTAGAACGCGACGCGATCGCCGGCGGGTGAGAGCGTCGCGTGGGCCATCGTCGGGAGGCTAGCGAGGGCTTCGAGGACGTCTGTCTCCGTCATCGTTCGGAACTGAGTACGACGACCTATCAGTGCTTCCAGAAGCTTCGTTCGGTAACGAATCGGACAGGTTCCCCACGAAGCTATCGCCCTACTGATTCGGAGGACGGACGGTCACCGCGACCGTGATGGGGCAAATGTTGCAGAAATCTATCACGACGATGAAACGTGACATTCGTTGTCATGGGTGCTCGTAGTCGGGTAAACGACGGGTAGAGCGCGGAGGGCGCCGTGCGGGGTAGCGGTGGCGGTGCCCGCAATACGACGACTCAGGGCTGTGGAGCGTCTCATAGACGCCGACCATGAGTGACGCTGACGACCCGAGTGCCGACGTCGGCACGCACGACCACCAGCACCACGAGGGGCCGGGGTACTCGACGCCGCAGGCCGCCATCGAGGAGTCGACGCCCGAGCGACTCGCGTACGTGATGGGCCTCTACGTCGGGACGGACGTCGACGCGCCGGACTTCCTCGCCGTCGTCGACCTGGACCCGAACTCCGAGTCCTACTGCGAGGTCGTCGACCGCGTGGAGATGCCCAACCGCGGCGACGAGTTACACCACTTCGGCTGGAACGCCTGCTCCTCGTCGTGTCACGTCGAGGGACTGGAGCGACGCCACCTCGTGATTCCGGGCCAGCGCTCCTCGCGCATCCACGTCGTCGACACGAAGGACCGACGGAACCCCGAACTCCAGACCGTAATCGAACCGGAGGAGGTGTTCGAACACGACCTGAGCGCACCGCACACCGTCCACTGCATCCCCGACGGGAAGATAGTGCTCTCGATGCTCGGCGACGCGGACGGCGAACTCCCCGGCGGGTTCCTCGAACTGAACGACGACTTCGAGGTCGCGGGGCGCTGGGACCCGCCCGGCGAGATCGGGATGAACTACGACTACTGGTATCAGCCCCGGCGGAACGTGATGATCTCCAGCGAGTGGGCCGCGCCCGAGACGTACTACCCCGGCTTCGACCTGGAGGACGTCGAGGCGGGCAAGTACGGCCGGAAGCTCAACGTCTGGAACTGGGAGGAGGGCACGGTCGAACAGACCATCGACCTCGGTGAGGAGGGCCTGATACCCCTCGAAGTGCGGTTCCTGCACTCGCCCGTCTCGACGCACGGCTTCGTCGGTGCGGCGCTGTCGTCGAACGTCTTCCACTTCTACGAAGAGAGCGCTGAGAGCGGTTCCGGCCCAGGTGAGTTCAGCGCCGACAAGGTCATCGACGTGGAGGCGCGCGACCACGACGACTGGGACATGCCCGTGCCGGGCCTCGTCACGGACCTGCTCGTCTCGATGGACGACCGGTACCTGTTCTTCTCGAACTGGCTCCACGGCGACGTCCGGATGTACGACGTCTCGGACCCGGACAACCCGCGACTCGCCGACCGGGTGTGGGCCGGCGGGCACTTCGGCCCGCGTCACCCCATCGACGGCGAGCGGGCGGTCCACGGCGGCCCGCAGATGCTCCAGTTGAGCCTCGACGGCGAGCGCCTCTACTGGACCACCTCGCTGTTCTCGTCGTGGGACGAGCAGTTCTACCCCGACGAGGGGGCCGAGGGGTCGGTGATGCTGAAGGCCGACGTGGACCCGCGCCGCGGGACGATGGAACTCGACGAGGAGTTCCTGGTCGACTTCGGCGAGCTGCCCCACGGCCCGGCGCGCGCCCACGAGATTCGCTGGCCGGACGGCGACTGCACGAGCGACGTCTGGCAGTAGCGTGCCTACTGGCACGGACAGCGAGGCTACCGCCTCGGACAGCGATTCGACCGAGGCAGTCTCGGACCACGCCGTCACCCTCGCGTGGTCCGACGGACGTCGTGAGACCATCTCGGTCGCGGCCGACGAGACGGTGCTGTCAGCCGCCGAGCGCGCCGACCTGGGCCTCCCGTTCGGCTGTCTCACCGGTGCCTGCGCCACCTGCACGGCACAGCTTGAACGCGGAGAAGTCGACCATCGACGACCGCCGCGCGCCCTGAAGGAACGTCACCGCGAGGACGACTACGTCCTGCTCTGTGTCGCCGAACCGCGTTCCGACTGCCGACTGCGGGTCGGCGCGGCGGTCCACCGAGAACTCGTCTCGAACCCCTGGAAGTGAGCGCCTCACGCTGTTCGTGAGGGTGTCTGTCACCGACTCTCACCGCCACCGAACGGTTTTGCCTCCACGACGGGGGGCCGAGACATGGACGAGCAGTCGGACGACGACGACGGGAGGGCGCGAACGTGGTGGGTCTCGACTTCTCGGCGAAGGCCATCGCCACCGCCCGCGACCTGGCCAGCGACGCAGGTCTCGCCGACCGGGCGCAGTTCGTCGAGGCGAACGTCTACGACACGCCGGAGGCACTCGCCGGGACGGGAGCGATGCCCGAGGGCGGCTTCGACGTGGTGTTCACCTCCTACGGCGTGCTGACGTGGCTCCCGGATATCGGAGGATGGGTCGAGGTGGTCGCCGACTGCCTCGCACCGGGGGGCACGTTCTACGTCGCCAATATACACCCGTTCAGCCACGTCCTGATGGACGTCGGCCTCCGCGACGGTCGCCTCCACTCCGACTGGCCGTACTTCGGAGACGGTCCCAGGAGTACGATATCGACGGCAGTTACGCCGACAGCGAGGCGTCGCTCGACAGCACGGAGACCCGGGAGTGGCCCCACACGCTCGGGGACATCATGACGAGCCTCGTCGACGCGGGCCTCACCGTCGAGTTCGTCCACGAACACCCCTTCGCCTGCTTCGAGCAGGTCGCCGGGATGGTCGAGCGTGACGACGGGTTCTGGGACCTGCCGGGCGCGTCGCTACCGTTCCTGTTCTCGCTGAAGGCCCACGCACCCACCGACGAGGAGTAAGTCGTCGGTTCGGCTCTCCTGGCACGGTTCGACAGGTAACGTCGCTCAGAACCCGCCCCAGCGCAGGTACACCATGACGACGATGATACCGAGCTGGAGGACGCCCTGCACGCCGCTCAGCTTCGCGTTGCGCAGGCCGATTGCGCCGATGACGTTCGGGTCCGGGTCGTCGCTGGTCATCTCCAGGTACATCCTGGCCTCGCCGGGCATCAGCACGCCGAAGCCGACGAACGTGAGCAGCGTGACGATAACCAGCGCGACCTGCACCGCGGGGTCGATGGGAGCGAACCCGCCGAGGTTGAGCAGGAGGTAGACGGCGCTCCCACCGCCGACGAGGGCGAACGCGGCCCACCAGCGCCAGTCGCGGAACGCGTCGAACTGCCAGCCGATGGCGAGCAGCGCGGGTACCATCGACACCGTCGAGAACAGCGCTATCCACGGGTCGGCCGTCTCGAACCAGCCGAGGCGGGACGCCAGCGTGATACCGCCGAAGATGGTCGTGAACGCCAGCGCGGGCATCAGGAACGTCATCTTCGGTGTGAAGCGCTGGAACACGCTCGCGCGCTCCTCAACGGCGAGTCCGCCGAGCACCGGCCCGAGCACCAGCGCCATGAAGAGGTCGATACCAGTCCAGAGCACGCCCGCCATCACGTGGACGAACGTCAGTTGCTGGTTCGTGCCGAACAGCAGGACGCCCGCGAGCGCCCCGAACGGTACGACGAGCGCTCCCACGCTGAACATCGGGTTCGCCCGCGTCGCCATCCCCCTCACCGTCCCGTTGATGGACGTTACCATGTCTCTGACGGGAGAGTCCAGCGACAAATACGTTCGACAACTGGCAGAACCGTCTCTGCGGTGCGGTTCTCGGGGGCCCGGTGAGCCGGGGGGCCCGCCGCCCCGTTTTATAACCCCACCACTCGAACCGGAAGGGCATGACCGGCATCACCTACGAGGACTTCCTCGACCTGAACTACGAGCCTGCCGACTCGGAACTCCGCTGTACGTTCACCGTCCACCCCGCCAGCGACATGGACGTGGAGGCCGCCGCCTCCCGCGTCGCCAGCGAGTCCTCCAACGGCACGTGGGCCGAGTTGCAGGTCGACGGCTCCATCACCGACCTCTCGGCCACGGCGTACGACATCGACGGCGACACCGTGCGGGTCGCGTACCCCGAGGAACTGTTCGAGGCGGGCAACATGCCCCAGGTGCTGTCGTGCATCGCGGGCAACATCATGGGGATGAAGGCCGTCGACAGCATCCGCCTGGAGGACTGCGACTGGCCCGAGGGACTCGCCGCCTCGTTCGCGGGACCGCAGTTCGGGAGCGCGGTCCGCAACGACATCTTCGACGCGGGCGAGCGCCCCATCACCGCGACGGTGCCGAAACCGAAGGTCGGTCTCTCGACGGACCAGCACGTGCAGGTCGGTTACGAGGCGTGGACCGGCGGCCTCGACCTGCTGAAGGACGACGAGAACCTCACCGACCAGGAGTTCAACCCGTTCGACGACCGCCTCACCGAGTCGCTGGCCGCCCGCGACGACGCCCAGGACGAGACGGGGGAGAAGAAGAGCTACCTCGTCAACGTCACGGCGGACGCGAACACGATGCTCGAACGCGTCGACCGGGTCGCGGAGGCGGGCTGTGAGTACGTGATGGTCGACGTGGTGACGTGCGGGTGGGCCGCGGTCCAGGCCGTCCGCGAGCGCTGTGAGAAACACGGCCTCGCAATCCACGCACACCGCGCGATGCACGCCGCGTTCGACCGCGTCCCGACGCAGGGCGTCTCGATGCGCGTCATCGCGCAGGTCTCCCGTCTCTGCGGAGCAGACCAGTTGCACACGGGGACCGCCGACCTGGGGAAACTCGCCAACGAGGACACCGTCGGGATCAACGAGTGGCTCTACGGCGACCTGTACGGCCTGAACGACGTGCTCCCGATGGCTTCCGGTGGTCTGCACCCCGGACTGGTCCCGGAGCTCGTCGACCGCGTCGGGACGAACGTCGGCGTCCAGGCCGGTGGTGGCGTGCACGGTCACCCCGACGGCACCCACGCGGGTGCGAAGGCGCTCCGGCAGGCCGTCGACGCGACGGTCGAGGGTATCTCGCTGGAGGAGTACGCGGAGGACCACCCCGAACTCGGCGTCGCCATCGAGAAGTGGGGCACCGAGACACCGCGTTAGGTGGCTCTCGGGGGTTACACGACCTAGCCGAATGTCTGGGCTTCCCACGACTCACCCGCGCGCTGCATCTACCGACGACGACACTCGATAGGCTGGATTCGCTCGCGGCGACTCGGAGTGACTCAGCTGATAGAGCCGGCCGACGGGTCGAGGGGTCGCGAGCCGAGGAGGCGACAGCAGGGCGAGCATTGACCCCCGTAGCTCCCCGAACCCCGGCATGACCGACTCAGGCGGGACCACGACAGTCGACGGCGACCACGACCTCGTCCTGCGGCGGGTCGTCGGGGGCGAAGGTGACCCGGAGACGCTCGCCGACCACGTCGACAGGCCGAGGGGACGCGTCGAGTCGCTGCTCTCGGACCTCGTCGACGACGGTCTCGTCGAGGAGGGCGAGGCGGGGCAGTACGAACCCACGTCGAGCGGTCGTCGACTGCTCTCGACCGACGCCGACGACCCGACGGACGACCCCGACGTCCCACGGGCCGTCGACCTCGTGGTCGCCTCGTTCGACCTCGACGTCGACGAGAAAGAGGCGTTGCGTCGCTCGCTCGTCTTCCTCCGCCAGTGGAACTCGTCGACGGCCAGCGAACTCGTCGACGGCGTGTTCGACGAGTCGCCCGCGGGGTACGACGACCCCGAGGCGTGGTGGACCGACCTCGTCCGCGACCGACTGACGGCGCTCCCGGGCGTCGTCCCGCCCGCGGAGGACGAGACGCAGTGGCGGTACGCCGGCGACGACGCGTCGCTCGACGAGGACGGCGACGGCCGCCGCGTGCTCGACCGGGACGGCGACGCGTACGGGAGTGCGAGACACGCTATCGAGGGCGAAGCGACCGACAGCCAGGAAACCGAGGTCCTCTCGGCGCTGTTCGAGTCGGTCGTCGCCGATGATCGGCGGACCGCCGACCTCGTCCGGGTGGTCGCGGCCGAGACCGGGTCGGCCGACGACGCGGACCGGTTCACTGACTCGCTCGCGGCGATTCCGGGGGTCGAACGCGACGGCGAGCTGTGGCGGTACGTCACCTCCGACGACGGGGACGAGTCGTCGGACGGTGCGTAGACGTCGCTGTCCGGGTCACTGTTTTGCGCTCGACCGGAACGCGGTCGAACTGGAGTCCCGTTCCGAGACCAGCGCGGCGACCGAATGACCGTCGTACCGCCCCGGGTCGCCTGCGTCTCGTGTCCCCTTCCTGTGCAACCACAGTTCCCAACACGACGCCGGTCGAACCCACACGACTGTACCACTATGACTACCGACTCGATAGAGAAGCTCTTCGTCGAAGGGCTATAGGGACGGTACTACACCGAACAGCAACTCGTCGACGCGCTGGAGACGCTGGCCAACCAGACGAGCGACGAGACGGCGAGTCAGGGGTTCTCCGAGCACCGTGAGGAGGCCCAGAACCATGTCGACCGTCTGGGAGACGTGTTCGACGCTTCGGCGAGGAACCACGGACCAAAGAAGAGCAGGCCGTGTACGCGCTCGTCGGTGAACGCGAGCCGTTGGCGTAGGAGTACGATGAGGAGGTCCTCGACCGGTACAACATCTCGGTCGGACAGAAGACCGAACACCACGGGATAGCCGCCTACGGCAACCCCACGTCGCTCGTCGACGATCTCGGCTACGAGGAGGCCGCCGACCTTCTCGAAGAGTCGCTTCGTGAGGAGGGGTCGCTTGAAGAGGTCACCGAGGCCGGCGAGCAGTTCGACCGGCAGGCAGTCACCAGCGACTGACACCGCCCGCTGCAACCCCCGAGGCGTCGACTTCTTTCCAGAAGCGCCGCTAGACCCCAGAAGGGGTGCCGTCGACGATATCGGACGGACCGACGCTGCCCCACCGAACCTCGAACGACCACAGCACGCTCCGTGGTGGGTGCCGGTTGCGAGCGCTTGCCATCGACTCATCACCTTTCGCCCTCAACCCTTGGTGAGACTCCCGAACCGTCTGCTGCGGTCGGTTCGTCCCCGAGTTCTCGCGACCACCATGAGCACGGAACCTACAGTTCAGAGAGAAGGCAGGCAGATTCACAGCACGGACCACGACGCCCTCGCGAATCTGCTCGGTGACCTCGTCGTCGGTCGCGAGACCCACCTCAACGCGGAGGGGTTCGTCGTCCGGGCCGACCAGGTCGAGGAGGCGCTCGGTCGACTCAAACAGCAGGCCGGCTTCGACCACCTCTCGAGCGTGACGGCCCAGGAGTACGGCGACCGCTTCGAGAGCATCTACCACCTCAAGAAGTACGCGGACCCGACCCAGGAGGTCAGCGTCGTCGTCCCGACGCGTCACGACGACCCGCGCAGTCAGTCGGGGTCGGCGGTCTTCGACACGGCGAACTGGCACGAGCGGGAGGCGTACGACCTGATGGGCATCCGCTACGACGACCACCCGGACCTCCGACGCATCCTGCTCCCGGAGACGTGGCAGGGCCACCCGCTCCGGCAGGACTACGACAAGGAGCAGCCACAGGTCGTCACCTTCCGCGAGCACGCCAACCCGCTGAAGGAGGACCACCGCGAGGACGACTCGGACACGATGTTCATCAACGTCGGTCCCCACCACCCCGCGACCCACGGCGTGCTCCACCTGAAGACGGTGCTCGACGGCGAGACGGTCGCCGACGTCGAACCGGACATCGGCTACCTCCACCGGTGCGAGGAGCAGATGTGCGAGCAGAGCACCTACCGCCACCAGATCATGCCCTACCCCGACCGCTGGGACTACACGGCGAACATGACCAACGAGTGGGCGTACGCGCGCGCCGCGGAGGACCTCGCGGACCTCGACGTGCCGGAGTACGCCCAGGTCCTCCGGACGCTCGGCGTCGAACTCAGTCGGATGACCGGTCACTTCCTCGCGCTGGGGACGTTCGCGCTGGACGTCTACGGCGACTTCACGGCCATCTTCCAGTACGCGTTCCGCGACCGCGAGATCGCCCAAAACATCCTCGAGGATCTCACTGGCCAGCGGATGATGTACAACTACTTCCGCCTCGGTGGCGTCGCGTGGGACGTCCCCGAGCCTAGCGAGGAGTTCTACGAGAAGGTCCGCGACTTCCTCGACGAACTCCCCGCGAAACTGGAGGAGTACCACAACCTCGTCACGGGCAACGAGATCTTCCAGATTCGGTGTATCGACACCGGTGTCCTCGAACCCGAGGTGGCCAAGAGCTACGGCGTCACCGGTCCCGTAGCTCGCGGGTCGGGTGTCGACTACGACCTGCGTCGCGACGACCCGTACGGCTACTACCCCGAACTCGACTGGGACGTCGTCACCGAGGACGGCTGTGACAACTACTCGCGCGTCCTCGTCCGGATGCAGGAGGTCGAGGAGTCGGCGAAGATCGTCGGCCAGTGTATCGACCTGCTCGAGGACTGGCCGGACGACGAGCGAACGCTCCAGAGCAACGTCCCGCGGACGCTCAAACCGGACCCGGACACGGAGACGTACAAGGCCGTCGAGGCCGCGAAGGGTGAACTCGGCATCTACATCCGCTCGGACGGGACCGACACGCCGGCCCGGTTCAAGATTCGCTCGCCGTGTTTCTCGAACCTGCAGGCGCTCCCGGAGATGTCCAACGGCGAGTACATCCCGGACCTCATCGCGTCGCTCGGCAGCCTCGACATCGTGCTCGGGTCGGTCGACCGGTAAGACGGCCCTGGTCGGCCCAGACGGCGGCGGACCGCTCGTCCCCACCGGGTTCGTCTCGGTCTACGACTCGTCCATGGTCCTGCCGTCCGACCGCTCGTTCTCATCGTCCTCGTCTTCCCTGGTCTCGTCGTCCTCGCTCACTTCGATGTCCGCTCAGGGTACGACCCGTGACACACCGACCGGAATCGGTCGCCGAACGCTGCCGTTCACGCGTGTTCTGCGAGGAACGCCTCCACCTCGTCCACCGTCGGCGTCGTCCGTGCTCCGACCCGGAGCGCCGCCAGCGCCCCGCAGGCGTTCGCCACCGACAGCGCCCGCTCGTACCCCTCGGTGCGCGCGGCGAGGAACCCGGCGGCGAACGCGTCGCCGGCACCGGTCGTGTCCAGCGGGTCGAGCGGGTAGCCGTCGTGGTCCACCTCGCCGTCTGGGTTGTGGACCGTCGCCCCCTCACCGCCGCGTTTCACCACCACGCATGCCTCCCGTACCAGCGACTCGAACGAGGCGTGGTCGACGAGGACGCGCGCCTCGCGTTCGTTGAGGAAGAGGACGTCGACGTTCACGAGCGTCGCCGCGTAGTCCCTGCTCGCGATGCGACGGCCGGGGTCGAAGCTGACGTCGATGCCCACTCCGGCCGCCGCCTCGGCCAGTGCGGCGGCGGTGGCGGGTCGCTGGCTGGTGAGGTGGAGGTGGTCGACGCTCGCGAGGACCGACGGGTCGATGTCGTCGGGGGTGAACGCCTCGTTCGCACCGCTGTTCGACAGCACCATCACCTCGCCCGTCCCGTCGACGACGAGGTACTTCGTGGTGGTCTCGTGGTTCGGGACCGTGACGACGTGGCTCGTGTCGACGCCGAACCCGTCGAGTTCGTCGCGAGTGAGCCTCCCTTCCTCGTCGTCGCCGACGCTCCCGAACAGTGCCACCTCCTCGCCGAGCGCCGCGAGGGTACAGGCGACGTTGGCCGCGCTACCGCCTCCCGCCTGGGCACGCTCCTCGATCGACACCTCACCGTCCGGTTCCGGGAGGCGGTCGACCCGGAGCGTCACGTCCCAGTTGACGTGACCGGCACAGAGGATGCGCATCGGTCCGTGGTGACGCTGCGTCGCGAGAAAAAACCCGTGGAGACGACGGTTTCGGAGACGACACCGTGTAGGAGCGCTCTCCGATGGATACACTACCGAGAACGGGCGAAGTATTTATCACCGTTCGATGACCAGAACCGTTCAACATCGATGTGTGGGGACAGAGACGACGGTATGGGACGACCGACGCTGGACGAGACGTTCGACGTACTGTCGAGCGCCGACAGGCGATTCGTCCTCCAGTATCTCCACACCAACGGGGCGACGACGCAGTCGACGCTCGCCGAGCGCCTCTCTGCTGACCGCGACGACGCTACCAGGACGGCAGCGACTCAGCATCAGCGTCGCGACGCGGCGATTCGCCTGCACCACGTCCACGTCCCGAAACTCGTCGACGCGAACCTCGTCGAACCCACCTGCGAGGACGACCTGGTCGACCCGACCGAACACCTCGCCCACATCCTCGCCACCCTCCCGGTCGACCTCTCCTCACAGAACTGGTACACTCCGGGCGAGTCCGCAGTCCTCGACTGACTCGCCGACCGTTCGCTACATCGCCCGTCCGCTGTGACCCCTACTCGTTCGTCGGTTCGACCCACGGTTCCGCGACGCCGTCACCGAACAGTTCGCGCATCAGCGTGACGATGCTCTCGGGCGGGAACTGGCCGCTTTCGGTGACGATGGCGTCGATGTGACGTGGTGGCGTCACGTCGAACGCCGGGTTCTCCACCGCCACGTCGCCGATGTCCGCCCGGTCCTCGTCGGAGACGACCTCCCGCTCGTCGCGCATCTCTATCTCGACGGTGTGGCCCGTCATCGTCGCCGGGTGGAGTTTGATGGTCTGGGCGGCGACCACGATGGGGACGCCACGTTCGCGGGCGTTGACCGCCAGCCCCGACGTCCCGATCTTGTTGACGACGCTCCCGTCGGCGGCGATGGCGTCCGCGCCGACGAGGACGTGGTCCGCGTCGTCGAGGTACCGACGCGCGGCGTTGTCGACGATGAGCGTCACGGGGACGCCCATCTCGCGCAACGCTCTGGCGGTGATGTGGCCCTGGAGACGCGGGCGCGTCTCCTTGACGATGGCTTCGAGGTGTTTCCCCTGGTCGAGGGCCGCCTCGACGCAGGCGAGCGCGTCCGTCGAGTGGCAGTGGGTCATCACGACGTCGCCGTCCTGCAGGCGGTTCGCACCGATTGCGCCGAGCTGTGACTGGGCGCGGTCGAGGCGCTGTTCGAACTCCGTCGCAGCCTTCACGACGCTCGCGCGCAGCGTCGCTACCTCGTCGCCGTCCATCCGTCGGAGGACGTAGCGGAGGGCGTTCGGGAGGCTCACCGCCGTCGGCCGGGTCTCGTGGAGGCGTCGGCCAGCGACGCGGAGTTCGGCACGGAACGCCTCGGGCGTCACGGCGTCCGACTCCCCTGCCTGCACCCGGAGGGCGGCAGCCGCTGCCGCGCCGATGGTCGCCGCCCCTCGCGTCTCCATCGACGCGATGTCCTCCGCGGTGGTCTCGACGGTCGGGTGGAGGTCCATACCGGCGGTATCACGCCGAGCGGATAAACAGTTGTTCCGGAGGTGACACCGTCGTCGCGACCGCCGCCGTGGCGACCGCGCCGCAATGGCCAGTGTCGTCGTGCGATCCGGGCCGCCTCAGGTCGGTGCCGGTTCCGGCTCTGCGAGTTCGTACTCGCTCAGTCGGTCGCTGCCGCAGCGACACCGCCCGTCGGCCGTGGAGAGGATGAACGTCCCGTCCTCGCGCTTTCGAGCGGCGTACACCTGCCCGCACGTCGTACAGTGGACGATCTTCTGGTGTGTCATCAGTTGGTCCCCTCCCGAGCGGTCGTCGCGACCAGCGCCGCACCGTCGCGTCCCGGGAAGAATCCGAACTACTGGACCTTTCATAGTAAAGCTTCTCGCTGCGTGGTATCGAGCGTGACTCCCGGAACGTGACCGAAAAAGCGTGCGCCGTCGGGCGAAACGGTGTCGTTCAGTCGTCGGCGCGGGCGGCGACGCGGGGCAGGTCGATATCGCCGTCGTCGAGCGCGGCCTCGACCTGTCGGGTCGCGGTCACCATGTTCTCCATCTTGCCGTAGGCGACCTCGCGGGGCAGGAGCTTCAGCCCGCAATCCGGCGAGACGGTGAGCCGTTCGGGCGGGACGACCTCGAACCCGCGTTTGATGTTCTCGACGATGTCCTCGACCGGTTCGACCTCCGCGACGTGGGCGTCGACGACGCCGAGCGCGAGGTCCGCGGTGAACTCGTGTTCGGTGAACACGTCGATCTGGTCGTAGTCGCCGTTGCAGAGTTCGACGTCGAACTCGTCGATGGGGAAGTCGAGAATCTCGGGGTAGATACGCGAGTAGTCGCCGTAGCAGACGTGCAGACCGATGCGCACGTCCTCGGGGATGCCGTCGGTGATGTGTTCGAGACACTCGCCGACGATGGCGTGGTCGTCGGGCGTCGTCGCGAGGGCGGGTTCGTCTATCTGGACGTAGCGTGCGCCCGCCTCGACGAGCTTCTCCACCTCGGTGTTGACGAGTTCGGCCAGCGCGTACGACAGTTCGGCGTCGTCGTCGTAGTGCTCGTTGAACGACCAGTTCGCGAGCGTGTACGGCCCGGTGATGGGCACCTTGACGGGTCGCTGTGCGACGTCGTCCGTGAACGCGAACTCGTCGACCAGCCACGTCTCGTCGTACTCGACCTCGTCGACGACCGACGGCTTGTCGAAGTAGTTGTGGCCCCACACCTTGACCGGGCCGTGGAACTCGTAGCCCGCGATGCGGTGGGCGAAGTACTCGACCATCTCGTTGCGGCGCATCTCGCCGTCGACGATGGCGTCGAGCCCCGCTCGCTCGTGTTCGTCCGTGATGAGGCGGGAGGCGTCGTCCTTCGCCTCCTGCCAGTTCTCCTCGTCGAAGTCGACGTCGATGTCGAAACTGCCGCGCGGTTCGTCGCTGGCGCGGTCGGCCGCGCTGACCTCCAGTTCGCCGTGGTAGAGGTCGCGGGCGCGGTTGAGCCACTTCGGTTTGGGGTAGCTCCCGACGACCGTCGAGAGGATGAAGTGCTCGTTCGGATGGTCGGCGGGGCGGAACTGCTCGCGGTTGGCGGCGGGGTTGCGCGTCATGCCGTCACCTCCTCGGGTCGCGTCAGCGCACCGAGCGCGTCCAACTTCGCCTCGAAGCGTTCTGTCGGCAGGTAGAACGTCTCCGTGTTCGGGAGGACGTACGCCCGGTCGAACGTCGCCGAGGGCGTGTTCTCCTCGACCCACTCGACCCGCTCGCGGAGCAGGTCGGGCGACTCGACCTTCGTGTTCTGTCCCTCGACGAACCCGAGTGCCACCGAGTCGGTCGTCCCGTACTCGTTGATGTTGTAGAGGTTGTCCTCGTGGTCGGTGACGAAGTCGTAGCCCACCGCGTCCACGTCGGCGTCGAGCAGGTGCGCGTACACCTTCTCGTCGAGCGCACCGTAGAACGGGTAGACGACGCTCTCGGCGTCGCTCGCACCCACGACGCGGTCGATGGCCTCGCTGGCCCGTTCGTCCGCACCGTCCTCCGGCGGCTCCTCGACCAGCGACGGTTCGAGGACGAGCAGCGTCGCGTGGTCGGGGAACTGCTCGACTTCCCCCACGAGGAACTCCGTGACGGCGTCGAGGAAGCCCTCGCCGTAGTGGTCGTCGGTGGCGAGGTCCGCGAGCGTGTACGGCCCCGGAATAACGGCCTGCAGTTCGTCGCCCGGGACGTCGGCCGCATCGAGGTCCGCCGCGAGGTCGCCGGTCGGCGAGAGGTCGCCCGTCACGACCGGCTCGCGGTAGAAGTTGTTGTTGTCGAAGTAGCGGACGATACCGCGCGTCTCGACGTTCTCCTGCACGGCGAGGGGGTGCGCGAGCATGTCGTCCCAGCGCAGCTGCCCCTCGACGACGCGGTCGAGGCCGGCCTCCTGCTGGCGGGCCACTACCTCCTCCCGTGCCCGGTCGTACTGTTCGACCACGGATGGCGGTTCGTCACCGCTCACCAGGTCGTCCTTCTGGTGGCCCTTCAGGTCCGCGAGCTCCGACTTCGCCCAGTCGGGCAGCGGGAACAGGCCGGTCGTCGTCGCGACGAGTTCGGTCATCACGCACGGCTACGGAACGACCCGTGATAATATTTTCTCGTTCGATATATGCGCTATAGTTATCCGAGCGTCAGGCGTGACGGAGTTCGAGGACGACCAGTCGCTCGAACGGGAACGACTCCTCCGCGAGTTCGCGCGCGGCGAGGCCGTTCGCGGCCGCACGCTCCGTTACGGCCTCGACGTCCGTCAGCGACGAGACCAGCAGGAACGCTCGGCCGTCCTCGGCCAGGACGCGCGGCAGGTCGTCGAGGAACGGGTCGACGGCGCGCCGTCCGTCGGGGCCGCCCGAGAGCGCGTACTCCATCCAGTCGTCCCACTCGGCGTCGGGGTCCGTCGGGAGGTACGGCGGGTTGAACAGCACGACGTCGAGCGGACCCGCGAGGCCGTCGAGCAGGTTCGACCGCACGACGCTCACGCCGTGGTCGCGTGCCTCCCGAACGGCGATGGGGCTGATGTCGACGCCGAGCACGTCCACCCCGGTCGCGTCGCCGACCTGCGCGGCGACGTAGCCCGACCCGGTGCCGACGTCGACGACCCGCGTATCCGCCGGCAGGTCGCCGAGTTCGTCGGCGGCCGTCTCCGCGAGCAGGTGGGAGTCCTCCGCTGGCTGGTACACCTGCTCGGCCGCCCGCTCGCGGTCGACCATCAGGCACCACCCCCCGCGGCCCCGTCGGACTCGGGGCGTGGCCTGCCGGACTCGGGGCCGGGTGCGTCCACGTCCGCCTCGAACGTCGCGTCGGGTCGCGTCGAGAGCACCCGCTGTGGGAACGGGATGCCGACGCCAGCCTCCTCGAACCGGGACTTCACCGACTCGACGACGGCGCTGCGTGCCTGCCAGTAACGCGCCGCGCTGGGGTTCGCTATCCAGAACCGGCAGTCGAGGACGACCGCGGAGTCGCCGAAGCGCGCGACGACGACGCGCGGTTCGGGCGTCTCCATCAGTTCGTCGAGGCCGGCCATCGCCTCCTCGGCGAGCGAGACGGCCCGCCCCACGTCCGCGTCGTAGTCGACTCCGACCTCGACGGAGACGCGGAGTCGTCCCATCCGCGACCGGTTGACGATGTCGTTGGAGGTCACCTCGTCGTTCGGGATGATGACGTGTTCGTCGTCGAACGTCCGGAGCGTCGTGTTGAACATGCTGATGTCCCGGACGATGCCCTCGCGGTCGGACATCACCACCCAGTCGCCGAGTTCGAACGGCCGCGAGAACAGCAGTACGAAGCCTGCGAACACCGCGCCGAGCGTCTGCCGAGCGGCGAGGCCGAGGACGACGCCGAGCGCACCCGCACTGAGGACGAGGTCCCTCGGGTTGACGCCGACGAGCGCCAACAGGACGAGGAGCGTCGCGAGGTAGATGGTCAACTGCGCGACGTGGTAGAACGCCTCCTGTCTGTGGCCGGTGATGATGTCACCGTCTCGTTCGACGAGCAGCGTCTTGCTGATACGCGTCAGCGTGTAGGCGACGACGACGATGAGCCCCGCGACGAGGCCGAGTGCACCGGTCTTCGCCGGGTCGACGGTGGGGTTTCCGAGCGCCTCGACGAAACTCCCGGCGGCCTCCCAGCGCTCCAGCAGGAACCACGCCGTGGCGACGGCAGCGACGGTGAACAGGATGGACTGCGTCGCGTCGGCGGTGATGGTATCGACGTACCGTTCCAGCGGGTCACCCAGTCGCCGGATCAACAGCGCCACGAGCAGGAGGACGAGCAACGCCCCGGCGGTGACGACGATGTTCGCCGTCTGCGGACCGAGTGCGTCGCCCCCCTGCATCAGCGCGGCTCCCCGACGCGCCACGCCAGCGAGGCGAGTTCTGCGAAGTCGGCCGGCGAGAGGTCACCCGCACGGGCGCTCAGCAGTTCCTCGTCCGCCTCGGCGACCACCGCGTCGGCGTCGTCGAGTTCGGAGATGTGGGCGGTGTTCCGGATGGCGTTGCGGACGGTCTTCCGGCGCTGGGTGAAGACGGCCGTGACGAACCGGAGGAAGAAGTCGGCGTTGGGAACTGTGTAGTCCGGGTCGCGCGGCGTCAGCCGGACGAGCGCGCTCTCGACGGCCGGTTCGGGCGAGAACGCTTCCTTCGGGACGGGTTCGACCACCTCCACGCCCGCGTAGTGGCCCGCCGTCACCGACAGGCGACCGTACTCCGAGGTCCCCGGCTCGGCGGCCATCCGCTCGGCGAACTCCCGCTGGAACATGAGGACCATCGGAATCTGCAGGGGTAACAGTCGGAACGTAATCTTCGAGGAGACGCTGTACGGGAGGTTCGAGACGCTCGCGGTGACGTCGTCGGGGAGGTCGACGTCGAGTGCGTTCCCCTCGACGACGCCGAGTCGGCCCGCTTCGACGGCGTCGGCGAACTCCTCGCGGAGGAACCCCGCGAACATCGGGTCGCGCTCGACGACCGTCACGCGACCGTCCTCGGGGGCGCTCGCCAGCAGGCGGTCGGTGAGGACGCCGGGACCGCCACCCACCTCGAGGACGTGGCTCCGGTCGGTTCCCTCCGGGAGGTAGCCCGGAATCCGGTCGACGACCCGGTCGTCGACGAGGAAGTGCTGGTCGTGGTTCGGGTCACCGCGTGCACCCGCGCGCTGGACGAGTGCGTCGGGGTCGCGGGTACCCGCCCTGACCGGTCGCTCGCTCATTGCGCGACCGTAGTTCGGCGGGACGCAAAAAGGCGTTTCATCCGGTTCGGCGGGGGCGAGCGCCCTACTGGACGAACGAGCGGTACTTCAGTTCGTCCTCCCGGAGCTCTTCGAGGATGCGCTCGACGATTATCTGTCGCGGGTCGTGGAGCCCGTCGACGCGTTCGTCGAGGTCCTCGAAGCTCTCGAACGGCTGGCGCTTTCGCTCGTCGAGGATGGTGTCGCGAAGCTTCTTGCCGATACCCGGCAGGAGGTTCAGCTGGTGGAGGCGCAGCGTGATGGGCTGGGCCTCGTTGTAGTGGTCGACGAATCGACGCTCGTCGTCGTCGACGATCTCCTCGACGGCGTACTCCAGTTCGGAGCGCGCGCCGCCGGACAGTTCCTCGAACGAGACGCGAGACACCGTCTCGACGTCGTCGCCGTGGACGTCGACGTGGTCACCGAACGATACCTCTGCGCCCTCGGTCAGGACGCACTCGTACAGTCCGAAGTCGTCGACGCCGAGGGCGTACGCGAGCGACGGTTTCTGGAAGCGGGGGCGGTCGTCGTCGGCCCGTCCGTGCGGCAGGTAGTCGAGGACGACCGCGACCGACCCACTGTCGGCACTGGGCATGTGACTCTCAACGCG
Organism: Halomarina salina; assembly: GCF_023074835.1. Lineage (NCBI taxonomy): Archaea > Methanobacteriati > Methanobacteriota > Halobacteria > Halobacteriales > Natronomonadaceae > Halomarina > Halomarina salina. The sequence goes on along the minus strand of NZ_JALLGW010000001.1, from coordinate 2,690,847 downwards.
AAGGAGCTATTTAAGGATACGTCGGACCGACGACCACAGTCACGCGATGTGACCTGTTCGCCGTCGCCGAGACGACCGCCGTAACCGAGTCAGACGTACTTCTTGACGACGTTGAGCAGGTCGTCGAGTTCGTCGCCCGACAGCGAGTAGCGCTGCTGGGCGTACACCGACCGCATCTCGTCGCGGGTCCGCGGGAGCAGGTTGGCGATCTTGAACGCCGTCTCGTCGGTCACCTTCTCGTGCTCCTGGAGCTCCTCGACGAGCGCCCGAGAGTCCTCCGGGGAGAGCTCGGAGAACCGGTTGACGTGCTCGATGGCGCGGGCGAGTTCGTAGCGCATCTCGCGCTCCTCGTCCATCGCGCGTTCGTTCTCGATGTCGGCGAGCAACTCCTTGACCTCGGGGACGGTGAGGTACTCCTCGTCGACGATTTCCTTGAATATCGTCATTACCTACTCCTGCTGTCGCTTCAGGTGTGCGGCGCGAACGACGAGCGTCTTGTCCTTCCCACCGTCGTTGATTCGGACCTTGAACGCTCGACCCTGTTCGCCCACGACGGTCCCCGTGTGACCGTCGAACCGCGGGTGGAACCGACCCTCGGGAATCGAGGGGTCGATCTTGAGGTGGACGCGCTCGCCCTCCTCGTACTGCTGGATGGCGCGCTGGGGTGGCGAGATGCCACGCTTTCGCGGGTCGTTCGACAGCTTCTCGCGGGTACCGTGGTAGGGGCCCTTGGAACTCGGCATTTGCCGTGGATACCAACACGACGGACATAAATGGTGCGTTCCTCGCTCACCGACGAGTGTCGTTCACACGGCGGCGACGCCTCGCGAGGAGCCACGCGACGGCCACGACGAGGAACACCGCGAACCGGTCGAAGAGGAGGTGGCGAAGCGGGTGACGCTGCGGGTGGTACCGTTCCCGTCGGACGACGACCCGGTCGTCGAACACCGAGAGGACGAGCGAGTCCGTCGCCCGGCACTCCCGGTAGACGGTCCGCGCGGTCAACGGCAGGGTGAAGGGCGAGCGGGCGAACCCGGGCGGAATCGCGTCGCCCTCGCGGGAGACGGTCACTCGCCGACCCGGCGGGAGCTGCCGGAGACGGTCGATTCCCGGTGCGGACACGAGTGTCGCTGCCGCTCGCATATCGCTCACCAGCGCGGACGGGGGTTTGAGTCCGTTGGTTGCGGTCAAATCGGCGACGGCGCGAGGAGCACCGCTCGGGACGGCGATGGCACTCCGCGGTGCGAGAACGAGGGGGAGAACGTCCGGACGCTCAGATGCGGCCGACCTGGTCGACGTCGACGCTCTCGACGTCGTCGACGTTCTGGAACGACTCCTCGACGGCCTCCGTCCCACCGGCCTCGTCGGGGATGATGACCGTCGGCATCAGTGCGACGAGACCGAACGCGACGTCCTCGCGGTCCGTCCGCGAGATCTTCGCGCCCTCGGGGAGCGACGCTTCGAGGCGCTCCTGCAGTCCGTCGAGGTCGACGTCGGGGCTGTTCGGCATCACCTTGAGTCGGGCGGCGACCTTCCCCATGGTTACGGCCCCATGAACCCGCAGTCCGGGCACTCGTAGAGGTTGCTCTGCTTGCGGCACTTCGAGCACCGGTAGATCTGCTGGCCGCAGTCGGGGCACTTGAACGCCGCCGCGGTCGTCCCGGAGATGTTGATCCCACAGGAGACGCATTTCCGCGCCTGACGCTGTTCCTGACTCATACCTCACGTCACCGGCCGGTGCCGTTTAATCCTTGTCAAACCGCCGGGAGCGTGCGAGGGGGACACACGGCTAGCGCCCCCAACTGTCACTGCCCATCCCGTCGCCACCCGCCACGCTGCTGTCCGCTCCGCTCAGACGCGCTCGAACTTCGTCCCGTAGCGCGTCACGCCCTCCTGCGTGTAGAGTCGGCGCAGGACGCCCCGCACCGTGTCGCCGACCGACGCCTCGCCGACGACCTGTCCGGGGAGGCTGACGCTCCCCTCGCCGTCGGCGGCCTCGAACCGCACCACGACGACGCCGAACGCGCCGCCCCGCTTCTGTTGTGGGGCGAACTCCGGCGGTGCGCCGCCCTGACCGATGCGGGTCGCCGCCTCGACGGTTCCCTCGGGGGCGAGTCGCGTCTCCTCGTACTCGACCAGTTCGCGGCAGTCCGGACACGCCCCCTGCGGCGGGAACGCGAGCGCGCCACAGTCGGGACAGCGACCCGCGAGGAGTCGGTGCCGCTGCGGGAGCGACTCGGCCCACGTCGGCATCGTGACGTACGCCGCGCCGGTTCCGGCCTCGTCGTCGCTCAACTCGCCACGGAGTCGGAGCGCGTCGGCGTAGCCCACCTCCTCGCCAGCGTCGAGTGCGAGCGACGTGGGGACCGACCCGCCGGACTCGACGCGGAGGACGTCAGCACCACCACCGCCGACGCCGACGCAGAGGACCGTCTCGTCCCCGTCGGCGAGCGCTCGTGCGAGCGAGAGCGGGGCGCTCGCCGCCCCGAGGTCGCCGAGTTCGTGGACGACGGTACAGCGCTGGATGGCCTCGCTCTCGACGCCGAGCGCTCCGGTCGCGCGGTACGGGCGCTTCCCGTCGGGCGCGGTGATGGCGACGGCGTCGGCGTCCTCGGTGTCGAGTTCGCCGACGGCCGCGGCGATGGGGTCGACGAACGCCGAGCGGTCGTACGTCGTCACGCCGAGGCCCTCGACGCGGTCGCTCCCGGACCGGCGGAACCGGACGCCCGGTGCGGGTTCGGCGTGGCTCGCGTGGTCGGTGACCGTCGCGCCGTCGGCGTCCGCGCCCACCACGAACGCCGCCGCGCCCGCACCGGCCGCCTGCCCCCGGTCGTCGTCCGGTTCGCCCTGCGGGCAGTCGGCGACCACGACCAGTCCGGAGTCGGGCGCGTCGAGGAGCGCCGCCGTCCCGGCGCGGGCGCTCCCGGTGAACAGACGCGTCGTCGCGTCCTCGCGGACGCCGAGCATCGACGCGAGACGGGCGAGCAGGTCGCCCTCGGCCACGGGAGGCGTGGTCGTGGCGAACCCGAGCCAGCCGACGTCGCTCGCGTCGACGTCGCTCGCATCCAGCGCGCGCTTCGCCGCCGCGACGCCCATCGTCAGGGCGTCCTCGTCGCCCGCTGGGACCGCCGTCGACTCGATTCCCGACGGGGCGTTCCCCCACGCCTCCTCGATGGCGTCGGCCGGGAGTCGCCGTTCGGGTGCGTAGCCGCCGACTGCGGTGATGGTCGTGTGAGTCATCGGCCGCTCACCTCCGTCGCCGCCTGACCGTCCTCGCGTTCTAATATGTGTACCACTGCCGCACCGCCGCTCCCGCCGACGTTGTGCGTCAGGCCGACGCGAGCGCCCTCGACCTGCCGTTCTCCCGCGTTCCCGGAGAGCTGTGCGAACGCCTCCGAGAGCTGTCCTGCCCCGGTCGCACCGATGGGGTGGCCCTTGGACTTGAGGCCGCCCGAGGGGTTCACGGGTAACTCGCCGTCGAGCTTCGTCGCGCCCGAGGCGGCGTACGGCCCGGCCTCGCCCGGTTCGCAGAACCCGAGGTCCTCGTAGGCCATCAGCTCCGCGATGGCGAAGCAGTCGTGCACCTCCGCGAAGTCGATATCGTCCGGACCCATACCGGCCTCGGCGTAGGCCGTCTCGGCGGCCTGCTGGCTCGCCGGGACGGCGGTGTACGTGTCCCGCTGGAACAGGCCCACCGAGTCGGCGGACGCGCCGACGCCCGCGACGCGGATGCGCTCGTCGGTGAACTCGTCGACGACGTCCTCGCTGACGACCAGGACGCAGCCGGCGCCGTCGGTCGTCGGACAGCAGTGGAACAGCGTGAGGGGGTCGGCGACCGTCGGCGCGTTCGTCGCCTGGTCGAGCGAGCACTCGAACCGGAGGTGCGCGTGGGGGTTCTTCGCGCCGTTGGCGTGGTTCTTGACGGCGACGTGGCTCAGGTGGTCCTGGGTCGTCCCGTACTCCTCCATGTGGGCGCTGGCCATCTGGGCGTAGACGCCCGCGAAGGTGGTCCCGGAGAGGCGTTCCCACTCCGTCTCGCCGGAGACCCCGAGCCAGAACCGGACGGCGTCGTTCGACACGTCGGTCATCACCTCGACGCCGCCCGCGAGTACCACGTCGGCGCTCCCGGCGCGCACGGCGTTGACCGCCTGCCGGACTGCGCTCCCGCCCGCCGCGCAGGCGTTCTCGACGCGCGTGACGGGGATGCCGTCGAGACCCACGTGGTCGGCGACGGCGGGGCCGGGCAGGCCGAGCTGGCGACCGCCGACCCCGAGCGTGCCGACGTACGCCTCGTCGATTGCCGACCGGTCGATACCTTCCGGAACGCTGTCGCGCGCCGACTCGAACGCGGTGGCGAACAGCGACCGATACGTCTCGTCCGGGTACGAGCCGAAATCCGACTGCCCAGCACCGACGACGTACGCTTCTGTCATACCACGCCCTCCGTCCCTCTTCCCCTTGACAATACGGGTCACGGCGAGTCGTCACGTGACCGTTCCCGCACGCTATGCGACGACACCAACTATAAGTCGCATGGGACGAACTATAGAATTAGATGCGTCTAATCTACGTTCGGAGGGTGGCCGAGAATGGCTGACGTTCTCGGCGTCCCTCTCTCACAGTTGACCGAGATATTCGTCGCGTCGGTCCGCGACGGGTTCGTGCAGGTCAGCGCGTTCGTCGCCGTGACGGTGCTGCTGTTCAGCTACGTCCAGTACAGGACCGACGGGAAACTCATCCGGTGGCTCGAAGAGCGAGAGCGCGCCCAGCCGCTCGTCGGCGCGCTGATGGGGCTGACTCCCGGCTGTGGCGGCGCTATCGTGATGATGCCGCTGTACCTCCGCGGGACGGTGTCGTTCGGTACCGTCGTCGCCACGCTCGCCGCGACGGCCGGCGACAGCGCGTTCGTCATCCTCGCGCTCGCTCCCGAGGCGGCGCTGTACGCCTACCTGCTGGCGTTCGCCTCGGCGGTGCTGTTCGGCTACGCCATCGACGGCTTCGGTCTGGGCGTCGGCCGCGTCGACCGTGCCGTGCGCCGCATCGGCGGCGTCGCGACGGACGGTGGTGTCGTGCAGAACGGCGGACTCGCCGCCCCCGGCGGGAGCCACGTCCACCACTACGAGGACGAGACGGGCCACGAGCTAGAAGCGCCGACCCGCGACTCGCCCGTCATGCGTCGGCTCTCGGAGGGCGCGCTCGCGCTCTGGTGGGTCGCCGCGGCCGTCGGACTGGTCGCGGGCGTCCTCTACCTCCTGCGCGGCGCACCGGAGGTCGCCATCGAACTCGGCGTCAGCTACGCGGGCGTGTTCACCGTCGCGGGCATCACCGGCACCGCCCTGTCGTTCTACCTCTACCTCGTCGGGCGGCGCTACGTCGGTCACGGCCACGTCGGGCACGGACGGGACACGTTCGCCAGTCTGCGCGAGACGTTCACCCACGCCGCGATGGAGACGTCGTTCGTCACGGTCTGGGTCATCGTCGCCTACCTGCTGTACGAGTACCCGGTCGCGCTGTTCAGCATCGACATCGCGGCAATCGCCGCGGCCGCAGGCATCCTCGCGCCCATCGCCGGTGCCGTCGTCGGCCTGATTCCCGGCTGTGGCCCGCAGATCGTGCTCGCCACGGCGTACGCGGAGGGAGCGATTCCGTTCTCCACGCTCACCGCGAACGCCATCAGCCAGGACGGCGACGCGCTGTTCCCGCTCATCGCCATCGACAAGACGGCCGCGGTCGTCGCGTCCATCTACACGACGGTTCCGGCGCTCGTCGTCGGCGTCGCGGTCCACCTCACCGTGGGGCCGCTGTTCGGCTTCGGCGTGCTCTGAGCGGCCCTGCCCTCGTCCTCCCGTCACCACCGCCATCGACCCCGAACCACCGCGGCTTTTCTCGACGCGCTCCCTTCGCTCCCCAATGACCGGTCCCCGCATCGCACTCGGCGAGCGCGCCTCCCACCCGTTCGTCCGGGTCGGGCCACCCGCCGAGGCGAGCGGCGAGACACCGCTCGTCCTCGTCACGGGACTCAACGACCCGCTGCTGCGCGTCACCGACGCGCTCTGGTTCTCGGGCGTGGTCGCCACCTACGGCGTCCGACTCCGTCGCCGGGGCTACCCCGGTCCGGTGTACCTGACGAGTCGGCCCGTCGGCCGCCCCGCCGACGACACGACACGCGACATGGGCCACGACCTCGCGGCGTTCCTCGACGGGTTCGACCGACCGGCCGACCTGCTCGGCGTCTCGATGGGCGGGTTCGTCGCCAACCACTGCGCGGTCGACCACCCCGACCGCGTCCGGCGACTCGTCCTCGGCCTGGCCGCCGCCCGCCTCTCCGACCACGGCCGGGCGCGAATCCGCGAGTGGCGCGACTGGGCCGACGCGGGCGAGTGGGGCCGCATCTACCGCGCTGGCTGCGACGCCGTGGCGGTCGGCCCCCTCCGACGAGCGATGCGCGCGGCGACCTACCCCTACGACGCATTCGTCTCCTACCCCCCGGCGGGAGTCGACTTCGCGCCCGCCGTCGACGCCTGTCTGGCCCACGACGCCAGCGAGCGCGCCCCACCGCTGCCGACGCTCGTCGTCGGCGGGACGGAGGACCCGTTCTTCACGACGGGGGAGTTCCGACGGACGGGCGAACTGCTCGACGCGCCGTTCCACCGACTCGACGGACTCGGCCACGAGGCCGTGGTCTGTGCGGGCGAGCGCTTCGACGAACCGATGCTCGAGTTCCTCTGCGACTGACGCGCTGCGGGCCGTCTCGAAACCCACGGGACGACTCGACACCCTTCCGACCCGGCCTCGGCGGGTCGAGGAGGTCCGGAACCACCGTACCGACTCCCCGTACCGGGACGGATATACGACCCCGGTGGGAAGGCGAGGGCATGAGCGACACCGAGGGAGCCTGGTTCGCGGGGCTGCCCCCCGACGACGTCGAGGGGGCCGCCGACCGCGTCCGCGACGGGACGTGCGAGACCCCCCGCGAGTGGCCCGCGCTGGCGGTCGGGTCGGGGTTCGCCGCCGACACCGACGAGTACTACGACCGACTGCGCGAGGCGACGCTGGCGGCGACCCGAGCGGCCGTCGAGGAGGCCCAGACGGCCGGCGACCGACAACTCGTCCACGCGGTGCGGTCGATGGACGACACGGAGCGCGTGGCGAACGAACTCGCCGAGCGCCTCGCGGAGTGGGCGGGGACTCGCTTCGAGGACGCCGGGACGGGCGTCGATGGGGCTCGCGAACTCGCCGAGCGAGCGCCGAGCGACCCCGCCGAGGAGCGCGTCGTCTCGCTCGCCCGGCGCGTCGTCGACCTGACCGACGAGCGCGACGACCTTCGGGCGTTCGTCGAGCGCACCGCACCCGACGTCGCCCCGAACCTCTCGTCGATGGCGGGGCCGGTGCTGGCCGCTCGCCTCGTCGCGCTCGCGGGGGGACTGGAGTCGCTGGCGAAGAAGCCCTCCGGGACGGTGCAGGTGCTCGGCGCGGAGGACGCGCTGTTCGCCCACCTCCGGGGTCGCGCCACCTCCCCGAAACACGGCGTCATCTACGTCCACGACTACGTCCGGAACACCGACCCCGACGAGCGCGGGTCGGCGGCGCGCGCCCTCGCCGGGAAGCTCTCCATCGCCGCCCGCGTCGACCACTACTCGGGTGACCTGCGCCCCGAACTGCAGGACCAGCTCGACGACCGCATCGCGACGATTCGCGCCCGGACCGGTGACCCCGCTCCCGGCGAACGCGACGACAACCCCGAGGACGGCGCCCCGGACGCCGACGGCGCGTCCAGCGAGTCGGGTGAGGACGGATGACTCCCGACCTCCCCGACGGCGTCGAGCGTCGCCAGTTCGACGGTCGGGAGCGTCTCGCGACGCGCGGCGACCCCGTCTACGGCGAACCGACCGAGGGCGAGTGGCGCGTCTGGGACGCCGGCCGGTCGAAACTCGGTGCGATGCTCGCACTGGGGATGGACACCGGTCTCTCGGGCGGCGAGTCGGTGCTCTACCTCGGTGCGGCGTCCGGGACGACGGTCAGCCACGTCGCCGACTTCGCCGGGCCGACCTACGCCGTCGAGTTCGCGCCGCGCCCGACCCGCGACCTGCTCCCGGTCGCAGAGGCGCGCGAGAACCTCTTCCCGCTGCTCAAGGACGCTCGCAAGCCAGAGACCTACGCTCACGTCGTCGAACCGGTCGACGTGCTGGTACAGGACGTGGCGACCCGCGGGCAGGCGGAGGTGGCGAACCGCAACCGACGGTTCCTCCGGGAGGACGGCCGCCTCCTGGCGGTCGTGAAGGCTCGCTCGGAGGACGTGACCGCCGACCCCGGGGACGTGTTTGACGCCGCCCTCGACGCCCTGGAGGGGTACGACGTGCTGGAGACGACCCCGCTCGACCCCTACCACGAGGACCACCTCGCGGTGGTGGCGCGGCCGGCGTAGTCGGCCGGCGAGAACGGCAAGAGGGGCCTACTGTTCGCCCACCTCGCTTATGAGGCGGGTTGATAATCCAATAACCGGAAATGTATCATAAATAATCGGATAGACGTGCATATTTGTTTTGATTTTTGGGAAGATGCGGTTATACGTCGAGGAACTAATCCGCGGTTACAGTAATGCTAGAGCGGATTACGATCGACAGGTACGACCTCAAGCCGAAGCTGATACTCGCGTTCGTCCTCATCGCGCTGTTGACCGGTTTGACGGGTGTCGTCGGCTACTACGGTGTCACCACCATCGACGGGGAGGTTCACAGGGTGGCCGAAGACGGGAAGAAGATGGACCACGCCGCGGAGCTCATTGTCGCGACGAAGGGCCAACACGAGGCGGTACAGGCCGCAGAGCTCGGCGATTCGGGAGCCGAAGCCGACTTCGAGACGGCCAGCGAACAGTTCGAGAGCAGAGCCACGGCGCTGGAGGGGACCCACCTGAGCGACGCGCAGGCTGCGGACCTCGCCGAGATTCGCTCCCTGCAGACGGAGTACGCCACGCTCGCGACGGAGTTCTTCGAGGCGAAGCAGGCGGGTAACGCCGACCTGGCCGCCGAGAAGGCCGACGAGATGGAGGGCGTCCAGGCCGGTATCGAGGAGCGAGCCCACTCCATCGAGGAGTCGGCGGGCACGGACCTCGAGGAACAGACGGCGGCCGCCGACGCGAACGCACAGCTGACCGAACTGCTGGTCGTCGGCATCTCCATCGCGTCGTTCGTGGCCGCGCTCGGAATCGGGCTCTTCGTCGCCCGACGCATCACGACGCCCATCGAACAGCTCTCGGAGGCTGCGGTCGCCGCGAGCGAGGGGTCGCTCGACACCGAACTCGACGACCACGTCGAGGACGACGAGATCGGCCGGATGGTCGACGCGTTCAACCGGATGCAGGGGAACCTGCGAGCGGTGTTCACGGACCTCGACGGCGTGAGCCGCGGTCTCAAGGAGGGCGAGTTCGACCAGTCGTTCGACACGAACCACCCCGGCACGTACGGTGCGGTCATGACGAACCTCGACGACGGCGTCGGCCAGCTCCGGGGGAGCTTCGCCGACATCACGGCCGTGAGCGACGACCTGCAGGCCGGTCGTCTCGACGACGACGTGGACACCGACCGACCCGGTCAGTACGGTGCCGTGATGACGAACCTCGACGCCGGAATCGAACAGCTCAACGGAAGCTTCGCGGAGATTCGGAGCGTCAGCGACGACCTCCAGTCCGGTCGCCTGAACGACGACGTTGACACCGACCGACCCGGTCAGTACGGTGCCGTGCTCGCCGACCTCGCGACGGGAACCGCTCGGCTGTCGGCCAGCTTCGAGCAGATATCCGCCGCGAGCGAGGCCCTGAAGCAGGGCCGCCTCGACCAGCGCCTCGACACGGACCACCCCGGCACGTACGGCACGGTGATGACGAACCTCGACGAGAGTATCCAGCAGTTGAGTGCCAGCATCCACGCGGTGCAGGAGGTCGCCGACGAGGTGGCCGGGTCGAGTCAGGACGCCGCCGCGAGTACCGAGGAGATAGAGACCGCGAGCGAGGAGGTCGCGGGCTCCGTCGTCGAGATATCGCAGGGTGCAGAGGAGCAGTCCGAGAACCTCCACCAGGTGTCCAACGAGATGAACGACATGGCCGCGACGGTCGAGGAGATCGCCGCCTCGACCGAGGAGGTCGCGGCGACGGCCTCGACGGCCGCCGAGCAGGGAGAGACCGGTCGCGAGTACGCCGCCGAGGCGACCGAGGAGATCCACGCCATCGAGTCGCAGGCCGACCGCGCCACGTCGAAGGTGCAGTCCCTCGACGAGGAGGTCGAACAGATCGGGGAGATCGTCGAGATGATCACCGATATCGCCGAGCAGACGAACCTGCTGGCGCTCAACGCCTCCATCGAGGCCGCCCGCGCCGGCGAGGCCGGCGAGGGGTTCGCGGTCGTCGCGAGCGAGATCAAGAGCCTCGCCGAGGAGGCGGGCGAGGCGACCGGACAGATAGAGCGCCGCATCGAGGAGGTGCAGGCGACGACGACCGAGACCGTCGACGGCATCCAGGAGATGAACGAGCGCGTCGACAGGGGCTCCCAGACCATCGGGGAGGCCATCGACATGTTCGACGAGATCGCGACGGCCGTCGGCGAGGCCGAGGACGGCATCCGGGAGATCAGTGACGCGACCGACGACCAGGCCGTCACCGCCGAGGAGGTCGTCTCCGTGGTCAACGAGGTCGCCAGCGTCAGCGAAGAGACGGCCGCGGAGGCGAGCAACGTCTCGGCGGCGACCGAAGAGCAGACCGCGTCGCTCTCGAGCGTGTCGAACAACGTCCAGCACGTCTCGACGCTCGCCGACGACCTCCGCGAGCAGGTGTCGACCTTCGAGGTTCGCGAGGCCGACGGCGAGCGTGACGGCGGAGCGACGAGGGACACGGACGGGACTGCTGGGACGGCGATGGCCGACGGTGGTCGTGAGCCGTCGAACGCCGCCCGGAACCGCTCCATCGACGGCCGGCGCTGAGCGAGACGAACGCCCTCGGTTCCGACCTCGAAGCCACTCGTTTTCGCCGTTCGCCGGCCGCTCGGCGCACGTTTTTCCCCACGCCCGACGTATCGACCGCCATGAGCCTCGACGTCTCGCCGCCGGACCCACCCGCCCTCTCGCCCGCGTTCGACCCCGACGAGTACGAGGACGCCGACGTGATGGGCGACGACTATCGCCGCGAGGAACTCGACGAGTACCTCCACGACGGCGCGTGGGAGCGGGCGTTCGGCGAGTGGAGCGAGCACACCGACCTCGGCGAACCGGAGTGGGACATCGTCCGTGATCTCGGCCTCGTCGCGGAGTACGACTTCTTCTGGGACGCCTTCGCCGAGCGGGTCGGGTACCACGCACCCGGACTCCCCGAGGACTGGAAGGAGCGGGACCTGCACCCGAACCTCGACTCCTGGGCGCGGGTGTCGGGCATCAACGCGGCGCTGACCGAACTCGGACAGGTCGTCTGCGACGTCCTGAAGGACGAGTACATCGACTGGGAGTCCGACTACGAGGCGCCGGACGACCTCCCAGACTTCTGACCGGCGGGCGAAGAGTTACGCCCCGCGACGGTGACGAGGGTAGTATGTCGTGGACAGACCGTCTCGTCGGGTCGCGGATGGCCGTCGACCGGGAGTTCGGCGACCGGGTCGCCCAGTCGTCGCTCTCCAACCAGGAGTGGAACCTCGTGATGACCGCCACCGAGTTCCGGGTCGCGGACGTCGACGACCCGGAGGCGGCCCGACTCGTCGGCGACACCTCGAAACTGGAGTCGGTCGTCCCGGAGATGGACCGCATCGCCTCCGAACAGCCGAACGCCGGTGGTGGGAGTGCCAGCGACGGTGGGTCCTCGGGTGGCCTGTTCGGCTCCATCAAGGACGCGTTCGGCATGAGCGGTGACGACGGACCCGACGACGCCGAGCGCATCGAGACGGCCGAGCGACTCGTCGACGAGTACACGACGCGCCTGCAGGAGCGACTGGAGAACAGTGGCCGCTGGGAGGAGATCCGCGCGGCGGCCGCCGAGGAAGAGCACGGTAACTGACCGACCCCCGGACCAGTCGCGACTCGTCGGCGCTCACGAACGTCGCGGTTTGGCCGCACAGGATTGGTTGCTCGTCGGCATCCTGCTCGCCGTCTCGGGTATCCCGTTCGCTACCGGGAACGCGACGAGTCACGACTACTCCTCCCTGTTCTCGTACGCCGCGCTCGGCATCGAACTCTCTGGATACGGTATCGCTCGACTGAACGGAGTGCTCGGCGAGAGCTGACTCGGCGGTTCAGAGACGGTCGACGACGGCTTCGGTCACGTCGTCCGTCGAGGCGTCGCCGCCGAGGTCCGGCGTCCGGGGGCCGTCGCTGAGGACGCCCTCGACCGCCGTTCGAACCTGCTCGCCCGCCTCGTCCTCGCCGAGCCACTCCAGCAGCATCGCCGCCGACAGTATCGCCGCGGCGGGGTTGGCGACGCCCTGCCCGGCGATGTCGGGGGCGCTCCCGTGGACCGGTTCGAACAGCGCGTTGTCGTCGCCGACGTTCGCGCTGGGTAGCAGGCCGAGGCCGCCGACGAGGCCCGCGGCGAGGTCGCTCAGCACGTCGCCCGCGAGGTTCGGACAGCAAACCACGTCGTACTCCTCGGGGCGGAGGACGAGGTGCATCGCCAGCGCGTCCATCAGCGCCTCGTCGTACTCCTCGCCGCGTTCGTCGCCGACCGCTCGAACGGACTCCAGATACTGGCCGTCGGTGACGCGCATCACGTTCGACTTGTGGGCGACGGTGACGTCGCTGCCGCGTTCCTCGGCGTAGTCGAACGCGAACTCGGCGATGCGCCGCGAGGCGTCGTCGGTGACGACTCGCGTGAGCGTCGTCACGCCCGGCGCGATCTCGTTCTCGATGCCCGAGTAGACGCCCTCGGTGTTCTCGCGGACGAACACGAGGTCCGTCTCCGGCTGGAGCGCGTCGACGCCGGGGTACGCCCGTGCGGGACGGACGTTGGCGTAGCTCCCGACCACGTCACGGAGCGGGAGGATGACGTCGGCGGCCGTCTCGCCGACCGCGCCGAACAGCGTCGCGTCGGCCTCCCGAACGGTCTCGACGGTCTCCTCGGGGAGCGGCGTGCCCTGCTCCTCGGCCACCGCGTCGCCGGCCTCACAGTCCGCGAAGCCGAACTCGACGTCGAGCGCGTCCAGCACGTCGACGGCGGCGGGCGTCACCTCCCGGCCGATGCCGTCGCCGGGGAGGACGGCAATCTCGTGGCTCACCGGTCGCCTCCGACGTACGGCAGGCTCCGCCCCGTCTCGGCGATTTGTTCGGGGACCGACGCCAGCTGCGCCGTCGTGTCCCACTGGCCCTCGACGAGCGCGTGGCGCTGCATGTCGTCGACGCTCGCCTGGACGGTCTCACCGCCGTAGCTGACCGTCTGCTCGGCGACGTCGACCGCTATCTCGGCGTCGGGATGCGCCTCGACGAACGACTGGAGCGACTCGATCTCGTCCTCGTCGAGCGTCACCGTCGGGACGCCGAGCGCGAGGCAGTTGCCCGCGAAGATCTCGGCGAACGACTCGCCGACCACCGCGTCGATGCCCCAGCGCTGGAGCGCCTGCGGGGCGTGCTCGCGCGAGGAGCCGCAGCCGAAGTTGCTCCCGACGACCAGCACCGAGGCGTCGCGGTGTGCGCGGTCGTTGAACGGGTGGTCGGTCTCGACCTCCTCCTCGCCGTCCTCGGTCTCGACCGTCTCGAAGCGCTGGTCGAAGAACGAGTACTCGCCCAGCCCCTCGAAGGTGAGCACCTTGAGGAACCGCGCGGGGAGTATCTGGTCGGTGTCGATGTCGTCGCCGCGGACCGCGATACCGGTCCCCTCGACGTGCTGGACGGGTGGCGTGTCCGGGACGTCGTCGTCGCCGGACGCGCCGGTCTCCGGTCGGTGGCTCATACCACTACCTCCGGAGCGACGGCTCCGGCGTAGTCGCGTTCGTCGTCCCTCACGCGACCACCTCCTCCTCCGCGGGCGGCAGGTCGCGCACGTCCGTCACCTCGCCGGAGACGGCGGCGGCGGCGACCATCCGCGGACTCATCAGCACGGTGCGACCCTCCTTCGAGCCCTGCCGACCGACGAAGTTCCGGTTCGACGAGGACGCACACACCTCGTCGCCGACGAGCTGGTCCGAGTTCATCCCGAGACACATCGAACAGCCGGGCGCGCGCCACTCGAAACCGGCCTGCGTGAACGTCTCGTCGAGGCCCTCGGCCTCTGCTGCCGCGGCGACCCGCTGGCTGCCGGGGACGACCAGACCGCGCACGTCGGGGTGGATCTCCCGGCCCGCGACGACCCGCGCCGCGTCCCGGAGGTCCGAGAGCCGCGCGTTCGTACACGACCCGAGGAACGCGACGTCGATGGCGTAGCCGTCCATCGACTCGCCGGGCGTGACGCCCGTGTGCTCCTGGGCGCGGCGCGCGACGTCTCGTCGGCCCTCGGGCAACGACTCGGGGTCCGGGACGGGTTCGGTGATGCCGACGACCTGTCCCGGCGTCGTTCCCCACGTCACGACCGGTTCGAGGGCGCTCCCGTCGATGGTGACCACGTCGTCGTACTCGGCGTCCTCGGCCGACCGGATGGACTCCCAGTACTCCCTTAGTTCGTCGAAGCGCTCCGGGTCGTCGGCGAAGGCGTCGGTGTCGCGGAGCCACTCGTAGGTGGTCTCGTCGGGGTTGACGTAGCCCGCGCGAGCGCCGCCCTCGATGGACATGTTGCAGATGGTCATCCGACCGGGCATGTCCAGCGACTCGACGACGGGACCGCCGTACTCGTAGACGTAGCCGACGCCGCCGTCGGTGCCCAGTTCACGGATGATGCTGAGGACGACGTCCTTCGCGGTGACGCTCTCGCCGAGTTCGCCCGTCACCTCGATGCGCCGGACGTCCTTCTTCTCCATCGCGATGGTCTGGGTGGCGAGCACGTCACGAATCTGGGAGGTGCCGATACCGAACGCCAGCGCGCCGAACGCGCCGTGCGTGGCGGTGTGTGAATCGCCGCAGACGACGGTCATCCCCGGCTGGGTGAGTCCCTGTTCGGGGCCGACGACGTGGACGATGCCCTGCCGACCGGTGTCGGGGTGGTGGAACGGGATGTCCGACCCGCCGACGTTCGCCTCCAGTTCGCTCATCATCGACTCGGCCGCCTCGTCGGCGTACGGTCGGGTACGGTCGTCGGTCGGAACGATGTGGTCCGCCGTCGCGTGCGTCAGGTCGGGGCGAGCCACGGAGAGGCCGCGCTCCTCGAGCATGCCGAACGCCTGCGGACTCGTCACCTCGTGGACGAGGTGCAAGCCGACGAACAGCTGGTCCTGTCCCGACGGGAGCGTGCGCACCCGGTGGCGGTCCCACACGTGGTCGTACAGCGTTCGGTCGCTCATCTCCGGTCTCCCCGATGGGCGGTCTCGGTACTGGTCATACGTCGTCGTCGTCCGGTGTCTCACCGCCGCGTTCGTAGACGCGGTTCGCGTCCTCGGCGTCCCGCGGCGGCGTGTGGTCGATGTCGCCGAGCGTCTCCTCGTCCTCGGGGCCGGTGTCCCCCTCCGCTGTGCCGGTCGACTGCTCGGCGTCCGCGCTCTCTGCGTCCGCTCGTTCGGTCACCTCCGCCTCGCCACCGTCGGCGGCGACGACTGGGCCGCGGTGGTACACCATCGCGTCACCGAAGCTCTCGCCGGTAAACGGGTTGGTGTGGTCGCAGTCCGCGAGCGTCGGTCGCTCGTCGTCGGGTCGTCGGTTCTCCGCTCGGTCCGTCTCTCGTCCGTCTCGTGTGGTGTGCTCGGGCATCGTAGTTGGGTCGGGGTCGTCTGTCTCGCTGGTCGTCAGTCGTTCGCCGGCGCTTCCGGCGCGGCCGCCTCGTCCTCGCTCTCCTCTCCGGCTGCTTCGCCCCACGCGAACAGGCCGCGGAGTTCCTCGCCCACCGCCTCGATGTCGTGGGCCTGCTCGGCACCGCGACGCTGCTTGTAGGCGGGCCGTCCGGCCTGGTTCTCGTTGATCCACTCGCGGGCGAACTCGCCGTTCTGAACCTGCTCCAGCACGGTCTCCATCTGCTCGCGGGCGTGGTCGTCGACGACGACCTCACCGCGGGTCAGGCCGCCGTACTCGGCGGTGTCGCTCACCGAGTCCCACATCTCGCCGAGGCCGCCCTCGTACAGCAGGTCGACGATGAGCTTCATCTCGTTCATGCACTCGAAGTACGCCATTTCGGGGCTGTACCCCGCGTCGACGAGCGTCTCGTAGCCGGCCTTGATGAGTTCGGTGACGCCGCCACAGAGCACCGCCTGCTCGCCGAACAGGTCCGTCTCGGTCTCCTCGCGGAACGTGGTCTCGACCACGCCGGCGCGAGTGCAGCCGATGGCCTGCGCGTACGCGAGCGCCTCGTCTTTCGCCTCGCCGGACTCGTCGCGGTAGATGGCGAGCAGGCCGGGCGTCCCCTCGCCCGCCTCGAAGTTCCGCCGGACGAGGTGGCCCGGCGACTTCGGGGCGATCATCGTCACGTCGACGCCCTCGGGGGGCTCTATCTGCCCGTAGTGGACGTTGAACCCGTGGGCGAACTGGAGCGTGTTCCCCGCCTCCAGGTGGGGTTCGATGGCCGCGAACACGTCCGGCTGGACGGTGTCGGGGACGAGCATCGAGACGATGTCCGCCTCCTTCGCGGCCTCGGTCGGCGTCGCCACCCGGAGACCGTCCTCCTGGGCTGCGTCGCGGGAACTGGACTCCTCGCGCAGGCCGACGACGACGTCGATGGCACTGTCCGCGAGGTTGAGCGCGTGCGCGTGGCCCTGGCTCCCGTAGCCGAGGACCGCGACGGTCTTCTCCTCGATGTTCTCGTACGCTGCGTCGTCGTCGTAGTAGATCTGGTTGTCAGTCATCGTCTGAAAAGTTCGCCGGGGCGCTGGTCGTGGCGGCCTCGTCGCTGGCGGACTCCCCGTCCCCGGTGCCGTGGAGTCGTTCGTACCGCTCCTGTTCGTCGGGCGTCGTCCACGTCTCGCCGCGTGCGAGCGCGGTGTGGCCGGTCCGGGCGAGTTCGCGGATGCCGAACTGCCGGAACGCGTCGATGGCGTCGTCGACGGTCTGCTCGTCGCCGGTGATCTCGACCGTGATGGTCCGCGGCCCGGCGTCCAGGGTCTTCCCGTCGTACATCTCGGTGACCGCCTGGACCTGCGCCGGTCGGTCGCCGTGGACCTTCAGGACGACGAGTTCGCGTCGGACCGCGTCGCCGTCGAGTTCGCCCACGGAGATGACGTGCCGGAGCTTCGCCAGCTGGCGCTCGACCTGTCGGACGCCGGGTTCGGGCTCGTCGATGACGAGCGTGATGCGCGCCGTCTCCGGGTTCGTCGTCGACCCGACGGTCAGCGACTCGATGTTGAACTGCCGTCGACTGACGAGGCCGGACACCTCCGCGAGCACGCCCGGTTCGTGACGGACGAGCGCCGAGATGGTCGTCCGCCGTGGCTCGTGGGTCGCCTCGACGTCCGGGTCGATGCGGATGCCCTGCGAGGAGCGACGCCCCATGGGGTGCTCGCGCTCGTCCGGATGTGGGCCGACGCTGTGGCTCCCTTCGGTCCGTTCGACCGACTCCTCGGTCCCGTCGGTGGCGTCCTGGCTCATAGCTGGTCCTCCGTCAGGGCGAAGCGAGCGTTGTCGCCGCCGCTCGGGACGATGGGGAAGACGTTCTCCGCCGGGTCGATGTACGCGTCGACGACGCTCGGGCCGTCGTACTCGATGGCCTCGCGGAGGGTGTCGGCCGTCTCCTCGTACTCGCGAAGGGTGAACCCCTTCGCGCCGAACGCCTCCGCGAGCATCGCGAAGTCCGGCACCCACGGGTACTCCGAGGCCATCCGGCGCCCCTCGAAGAACGCGTCCTGCCACTGGCGGACCATCCCGATGGCCTCGTTGTTGAGGACGACGACCGTGATGTCGAGGTTCTCGCGCACCGCGACCGACAGCCCCTGCATCGTCATCAGGAAGCTCCCGTCGCCGTCGAAGCAGACCACCTCGCGGTCCGGGGCGGCCACCTTCGCCCCGATGGCGGCGGGCAGACCGTAGCCCATCGTCCCGAGGCCGTGCGAGGAGATGTAGGTCCGCGGCTCGGTGTACGTCCAGTACTGCGCGGCCCACATCTGGTGCTGGCCGACGCCCGTCGTGACGAGCGTGTCGTCGGGCGTCAGTTCGTCGGTCGCCTCGACGACGAACTGCGGTTTGAGCGGTTCGTCGTCGGGCGTGTCGTACGTCTGGCGGTACGTCTCCTTCCACCCGGTGCACGTCTCGCACCACGACTCGTAGTCGTCGGCGCTCCGCTCCGTCGCGGAGAACGCGCCGGGCATCGCGTCGTGGAGCTGTTCGACGACGGTGCCCGCGTCGCCGATCAGCGGGTGGTCGGCGTGGACGTTCTTCGATATCTCGGCCGGGTCGATGTCGACGTGGACGACCGTCGCGTCGGGCGCGAACGTCTCGATACCGCCCGTCAGCCGGTCGTCGAAGCGCGTCCCGATGGCGAGCAGGCAGTCGGTGTGGCTGATGGCCATGTTCGCGTAGCCCGTCCCGTGCATCCCGGCCCACGACAGCGAGAGGTCGTGGTCCTCCGGGAACGTCCCGATGCCGGGCATCGTCGTCGTGACGGGGATGCCGAACTCGGTGGCGAACGCGCGCACCTCGTCGCTCGCCTCGCCCTTCGTCACGCCGCCACCCGAGAGGATGAGCGGGCGGTCGGCCTCCGCGAGTGCGCGCGCCGCAGACTCGACGGCCTCCTGCTCCGCGGCCGGCGGCTCGTCGGTGGGGGGTGCCGTCGGGCTGGCGGCCTCGTCGCTCGTCTCCCCCGTCGTCACGTCCTTCGGGAGGTCGACGAGCGTCGGGCCGGGTCGGCCCGTGCCCGCGAACGCGATGGCGTCGCTGACCGTCGCACCGACGGTGTTCGGGTCGTCAGCGAAGTAGTTCGTCTTCGTGACGGGTCGCGTGACGCCGACGGTGTCCGTCTCCTGGAACGCGTCGTTCCCGACGAACTTCGTCGGGACCTGGCCCGTCAGTGCGACGACCGGGTCCGAGTCCATGTTCGCGTCCGCGATGCCGGTGACGAGGTTCGTCGCGCCCGGCCCGGACGTCGCCATGCAGATGCCCGGCCGACCGGTCACCTGACCGTAGGCGTCGGCGGCGTGGGCCGCGCCCTGCTCGTGGGCCATCGTGACGTGGCTGATGTCGGAGTCGTACAGCGCGTCGTAGACGGGCATGATGGCCCCGCCCTGCACGCCGAAGACGTGCTCGACGCCCGCCGCTTCGAGCGCGCGGATGGTCGCCTGCGCGCCCGTGGTGACGGGTCGTTGCTCGTCCTCGTCGGTCGCCTGGTCTGCCGACTCGGGCGTCGTCTCGTTCGATTCCTCTGTCTCGGTCTGTTCCCCCTCGGTGGGCGATTCGGTCGGCTCTCGATACCGGGGGTTGGTCGGGGTGCTCGTTCGCTCGCTCATCTGTCGTGGATTGGTGTCGTGCTGGTCGCTCGCTCGGAAGGCGGTGCGGTCGGTCGGTGAGGAGAGGATGCGGTAGGGGCTAGACCCCTACAATAATCGCGAGCGCGACGCTCACTGCGGTCGTCTCCGGGAGCCGAGTGTGCGTCATTACCGGGTCGAACGACCCCACGAACATAACCGTTTGCAGGCGGGCAAGTCTCGCCGCGCTCCGTGCCGGTCACGTCGATACGTGAGGACCGACGTTCCCCGGTCGGCAC
Organism: Halomarina salina; assembly: GCF_023074835.1. Taxonomy (NCBI): domain Archaea; kingdom Methanobacteriati; phylum Methanobacteriota; class Halobacteria; order Halobacteriales; family Natronomonadaceae; genus Halomarina; species Halomarina salina. Next base: position 2,671,118 of record NZ_JALLGW010000001.1, on the reverse strand, counting down.
TCGCGCGGACCGTCCGCGCGAGCGCGGTCGCTCGCCCTCGGGGCGATTGCCGCTGGAGGACATCAGCGCGACCCCTCCGTGACTCGCTCTGCGGCCTGTTCGACGCCGACCTCGTCGGCGAACTCGCGGACCCGCTCCTCGGTGACGCGCTGTTTCTCCGCGCCGTGGTCCTTCACCTTCCGGGTGACGGCGCGTACCTGCTCCTCGGTCGGGTCGTACCCCGCCTCGCGCAGGCGCTCGCGAACCGAGTGGACGCCGGTGTGTTTGCCCATCACCAGTTCGCGTTCCGCGCCGACCATCTCCGGAGTCATCACGCCGGGTTCGAACGTCGCGGCGTTCTCGATGACGCCCGCGGCGTGGATGCCCGACTCGTGGGCGAACGCGTTGTCGCCGACGACCGGCTTGTTCGCCGGGACGGGCACCCCGCTCTTCTCCTCGACCATCCGCGCCAGCTCCGTGATGCGCGTCGTGTCGATACCGGTGTCGACGCCGTGGATGCTCTCGACGGCCATGACGACCTCCTCGAAGGCGGCGTTGCCCGCGCGCTCGCCGATGCCGTTGACCGACACCTGCGCCTGGGCCGCGCCCGCCTCGAACCCGGCCAGCGCGTTGGCGCTCGCCAGGCCGAAGTCGTCGTGCGTGTGGACGTCGATGCGCGCGTCGGTGTACTCGCCGACCTGCTCGACCAGTTTCGCGAACCGAGCGGGCGTGGCGACGCCGCAGGTGTCGGGGATGTTGATCCAGTCGACGCCGACCTCCGAGACCGCTTCGACGACCTCCTGCAGGAAGTCGGGGTCGGTCCGGGTGGCGTCCATCGGGGAGAACATCACCTCGCACCCCGCGTCGCGGACTCGCTGGACCGCGTCCACCGAGCGCTCCACGACCTCCTCGCGCGTCGCGTGCATGGAGTCCTCCAGTTGCACGTCGCTGGTCGAGGCGAACACGTGGACCATGTCCACGTTCGCGTCGAGTGCGGCCTCCACGTCCTCGTCGACCACGCGGGCCAGCCCGCAGGTCGTCGAGGTGGTGCTCTCGGCGATGTCGCGCACCGCGGCGAACTCCGCGTCGGAGTTCACCGGGAACCCCGCCTCGACGACGTGGACGCCCATCGCGTCCAGCAGCGCGGCTATGTCGCGCTTGTCGTCGTACGAGAACGAGGTTCGTGGCGACTGCTCGCCGTCGCGCAGCGTCGTGTCGAAAATCCGTGCGTCGTCGAATTCAGCAGTAGTTCTCAGCGTACCGTCGAAGAACTCGACCCGCCGGGGTCTCCGACGTGCCCTCTGTCGTGTGTGACATTGTACTCCACGCCAACGACCGGTCAGTATTAACGCTTCTCCCCGGGGCGAAAGTTACAGGTGTCCAGATTTCCGACACGCTCCGGCGAATCGCACGACGGCGCGGCCTAATACGACCTTGTACGACCTGAAACCATACCGCCCAATAACCTGTGTCACGCCACGGCGGTCGGCGCACGGATTGCCGCGACACCCGCTCCGCGACGGGGGGTCTCACCTCGGGCGCGCTTCGGGCGCACCCACGGCTCGCCGGGAGTCGAGTCGCCGATGGTCGGGAGTGGCGGTCCGCGAATCGACCCGGGCCACTGCCGGCGTCGGTCTGACTGCAACACCTGCCCGGCCACGGGAGGTTAAGGCGACGCGGGCGGACGTGGAGGTATGAGTGGAGACAACGGGGAGGGAGGGAAGCGCCTCCGAAGTGCCGAAGTGACGCAGGGACCGGAGCGCGCGCCGCACCGCGCGATGTTCCGGGCGATGGGCTACGACGACGCCGACTTCGACGCGCCGATGGTGGGCGTCGCCAACCCGGCGGCGGACATCACGCCGTGCAACGTCCATCTGGACGACGTCGCGGACGCGGCGTACGAGGGCGTCGACGAGACGGGCGGCATGCCCATCGAGTTCGGCACCATCACCATCTCCGACGCCATCTCGATGGGGACCGAGGGGATGAAGGCCTCCCTCGTCTCCCGCGAGATCATCGCCGACTCCGTCGAACTCGTCTCGTTCGGCGAGCGGATGGACGCCCTCGTCACCGTCGCTGGCTGTGACAAGAACCTCCCCGGCATGATGATGGCCGCCATCCGGACGGACCTCCCGTCGGTGTTCGTCTACGGCGGGTCCATCCTGCCCGGCGACCACGAGGGCCGGGAGGTGACCGTCCAGAACGTCTTCGAGGGCGTCGGGACGTACGCGTCGGGCGAGATGAGCCGCGAGGAACTCGACGACCTGGAGCGCAACGCCTGTCCCGGCGCTGGCTCCTGCGGCGGGATGTTCACCGCGAACACGATGGCGTCCATGTCGGAGGCGCTCGGCCTCGCACCGCTCGGCAGTGCCTCGCCGCTCGCCGAGAGCGAGGAGCGTCTCGACACCGCGCGCCGCGCGGGCGAACTCGTCCTCGACTGCGTCGAACAGGACCGCAAACCCTCGGACATCCTTTCGAAGGCCTCGTTCGAGAACGCCATCCGACTGCAGGTGGCGATGGGCGGGTCGACCAACGCCGTCCTCCACCTGCTCGCGCTCGCCGCGGAGGCGGGCATCGAGCTCTCCATCGAGCGCTTCGACGAGATATCGCGGGAGACGCCGAAGATAGCCAACCTCCAGCCCGGCGGGTCGCGCGTCATGAAGGACCTCCACGAGGTGGGCGGGGTCCCCGTCGTGATGAAGCGCCTGCTCGACGCCGACCTGCTCGACGGCGACGCGATGACCGTCACCGGTCGGACCGTCGCGGCGGAACTCGACCATCTCGGTGTCGACGGGAGCGAAGGCTCCGATGCTGACTTCCTTCGCCCGGTCTCGGACCCGTTCTCCGAGGAGGGGGCCATCCGTATCCTGACGGGCAACCTCGCGCCGGACGGAGCCGTCCTCAAGGTCACCGGCAAGGACGACCTGCGCCACGAGGGGCCGGTCCGCGTCTTCGAGCGGGAGGAGGAGGCGATGCGCTACGTGCAGGAGGGCCACGTCGAGAGCGGCGACGTGCTCTGCATCCGCAACGAGGGACCGCGCGGCGGCCCAGGGATGCGCGAGATGCTCGGCGTCACCGCCGCCGTCGCCGGCCAGGACCACGCCGAGGACGTCGCGCTGTTCACCGACGGCCGGTTCTCCGGGGCCACCCGCGGGTTCTCCATCGGCCACGTCGCGCCGGAGGCGTTCGTCGGCGGCCCCATCGGCCTGCTCGAAGACGGCGACGTCGTCACCATCGACGTGGAGGAGCGGGACCTGTCGGTCGACGTGAGCGAGGAGGAACTCGCGGAGCGGCGCGACGCGTGGGAGCGCCCGGACCCGAACTACACGAACGGCGTGCTGGCGAAGTACGGTGCGACGTTCGGTTCGGCGGCCGACGGCGCGGTGACGAATCCGGGCGTGCGCCGAGAGTAGTCCCGGCCCAACGGCTGTCGGTGAGACAGCGATACGAGACTCGTGGGTGACCACCGTCGTACCGTTCGATGGTCACGCGGTGTGCGTCCGCCGTCTCCCCCTGAGACGACGGGGGTTACCCCGGTCGTACCTCCCGACGGCGTTCACCGGAACGCTACTGTGGCCTCACCGGTTTACGACCCCCCGCTCATCCCGGCGTCCGCGTTCGTGTTCGTCGTGACAGACCCGGCCTGGTTCGTGGTCGTCGCCTCGAACGTGTCGGTGACGACCACCTCGGCGGCTTCCGGCGGGGTGACGCGCTGCTTGCCGGCGTTGAGGAGTTCGATGTGGAGTTCGACGGTCACGGTTCGTGTGCGGGTCTCGCCGTCCTCGGGGACGCCGAAGAGGTCGTTGGCCTCGGTACCGCTGTAGAGGACGACCCTGCCGTTGTTCTCCGGGTACTTCACGTCGCTGAACGTGCCACCGGAGCCCCCGTTCGTCCCGATCGGGTACGTCTTGTCCAGTGCGGTGGTGAACGACGTCTGCCCGTCGACCTTCGAGCGGAACTGCACCCGGATGACCGACACGGGTTTGTCGAACCCCTCCCAGTTGATGCTCCCGGTCGGCGTGATCCAGACTTCGTCGACGCTGCCGTCGTTCGTGACGACGCTCGCGTCCGCGATATCGATGTTCGTCGTCGCCTGTGCTCGTGCTCCATCGGAGAACGTCAGTGCGCCACCGGCACCGAGGAGCGCTGCGGCGCCGATACCGACCGATTTATTGAGAAGGTCGCGTCGTCCGGACTCTGTGTTGTCGTCCATTTCCCTACCGGGTACGTGCGGCCACACCGACTTATAATTATCATATATTAGATAATTCCTTATTTGATGTATTATCTACTTTCGAGATAGTCCCAATCTGCTGGGTGCACAATATGTATCTACGATCCTCGTAATCGTATCCCCCCGAGTAGTCCGCAGTGATGCGAATTTTCTGCCGTGACCGGTCTCTCCGAGATAGGTGGAGTCGACCCGAGGCTCCCTCGTCGATGACAGTTCCGACGAGTCTCACTTGCCGCACGGCTGACGAGTCCGGCGAGACTGGAAGCGTGCGCGTATCGGAGCGGTCGGTGGCTATCGAGCGATGAGGGCCACGCCGAGGGCGGCGAACGCGAGCCCGGCGACCTTCCTCGCCGTGAGTTCGTCCCCGAGGACGGCCATCCCGATGAGCGCCGCGACGACGAAGTACATCGCGCCGACGGTCGAGACGGTCGTCGTCGTCCCCACGGAGAGTCCGATGTACGTCGAGACGAGACCGATCGCGGTGAAGACGCCAGCGACGACCGCGAGCAGGCCGCCCCGTGGCGTGACGACGAGCGATGCGTCGGAGACGAGCACGTAGACGACGGCGAGGGTCGCCGCGACCACGTACGAGATAGCGGCGGCGGTCCGCGGGTCGATAGATTCGGACGCGGCGTTACCGAGCACTAACCAGACGCCCCACGCGACCATCGTGATCGCGCCGAAGAGAACACCGGGACCGACGTCGGGGAGATCCATCACAGGAAGAGACGACCTGTGGTACGAGGTGGGTGCTTGCCGGGTAGTGCTGCATCGCGCCGTGCCGTTGACTGTTCGACCACAGCGACCGCTACATTCCGCAAGTACGAGAGACCTGCGGGACGATTCTGTCGATGCAGGTGATATTTACAGCGGTGCGAACGAAGCGAGCGCCTCGGCTCGCCTCGGACGAGCGCAACTTTTTACCCCACCTCTCGAACCGACGCTCATGGGTAGCTTCGACCTCGACCTGGGTGCGGTCGAGCGCGAGATATCGGACGAGGAGGGTGGCAGCGGCGAGGTGGTTCTCGGCGTCCTCGACGGTGAGACGGGGTCGGCGGAGTGGCAGCGCCTCGTGCGCGACGGTGCAGTGCTGGTGCTGTCCGTCGACGGCGACCTGAACGACCTCGCCTCCGGGTTCGCGCGGGACATCAGGGACATGGGCGGTCACCTCGTCCACTTCCGGGGGTTCCTCATCGTCACGCCACCCGGCGTCCTCATCGACACCGACCGACTGGACTGAGGACCGACTGGACTGAACCGCGTCCGCGGGTCGCTGGACGACCTCACTCGTCTTCGAGGAGCGTGACGTAGTGACCGTCCGCGTCGCGGACGCGGACGCCGTCGTCGACGGGAGCGACGTCGACCGCGAGGCTCCGGAGCCGCTGGGCCGTCTCGGTCGGGTCCGCGACGCCGACGCCGAGGTCGACGTGGAGTCCACCGCGCGCGTCGGCGATGCCGAGGTGTGGTTCCCAGAGCTCCAGGTCGAACGGGCCTGCGGTGAGCCTGACGCGTCGCCGCTCCTCGCCTTCGTCGACGACCTCCAGACCGAGTTCGGTGTAGAACGCCACCGCGCGGTCGAGGTCGGCGACCTCGAGGACGACCTCGAAGATGCCGGTGAGCGCGCTGGGAGCGTCAGTCGCGGCGCGGGAGGAGGAGTCGCGTTCGACCTGCCCGATCTCGACGCAGTTGCCCTCGGGGTCGTAGAAGTACAGCGACCGCGCGTCGCCGAAGGTGAACTCCGAGAGGTCGAACCGCCGGGAGAGGCGGTCGTACCACTCGTCGTACCGGTCGAACGGCGTCGAGAAGGCGTAGTGCGTGTGGACGCCGCCGCGCGGGACGCCGCTCGGCCGGCGGAACACGAGTTCGGTGTCGCCGACCTGCGCGACCAGCTCTCCCTCGTCGCCCCGTTCGGTCGGCAGGTCGAGGTGCTCGTCGTAGAACTCACCCATCCGGCCGAGGGACTTCGTCTCGAGTGCGAGCCACCGGAGCGACGTCATACCCGCGGGTCGGTCCCGTGTGGTAATAACTACGGGGCCGACGGCGCGACCGGGCACGCCGAGGAGACTAACCGGGTCACTGGCCAGCCGAGAACGGTGGGGTTTCTGCCCCCTCGCCACCGTTTATACGCCGAGCGGCCCTCCATTCCCGTATGCCGATGAAAGGGTCCGGAGCGACGACGATGGCGGAGATAGACCGGTTCGACGGCGGCGTCGGCTGGCTGGCGTACCCCGACGAACGGATGGAGCGTGCGAGTCACGCGCTCGTGACCGACGAGGGTCTCTACCTGGTCGACCCGGTCGACTGTGAGGGGCTCGACGACCTGCTCGACGAGTACGGCGACGTCGCGGGCTGCGTCGTCCTCCTCGACAGACACAACCGCGACGCCGACGCGCTCGCCCGTCGCCACGACGTGTCCGTGTATCGACCGGCGTGGATGGAGTCCATCGACCCGAACTACCTCGCACCCGTCGAGGACATCGGCGTCGAACTCGGCGACACGGGGTACGAGGTGTTCCAGCTGTACGACACGCCGTTCTGGAGCGAGGCGTACCTCTACCACCCCGAGGAGAAGACGCTGGTCGTCCCCGAAGCGCTGGGGGGAGCCGAGTACTTCCGGGCGGGCGACGAGCGCGTCGGCGTCCACCCGATGCTCCGGATGACGCCGCCGCGCGAACTGACGGCGTACGACGTCGACCGACTGCTCGTCGGTCACGGCCCGGGCGTGATGGACCGCGCGACGAGCGCGATTCGGGACGCAGTCGGCGGGTCGCGGCGGCGTGCTCCGACGGCGTACTTCCAGATGCTCCGCGGACTACTGGACTGAGCCGAAGACTTTTGCCGAAACGTCGACAGTCTCTGCTTGCTATGTCTGGGGTACCGAGCGGGAGGGGGCGGCCGCGGTGACCTTCGTCGCCATCGAACGGGGGCCGGAGGGGCAACTCCGCGTTCGAGACAGCATCGAACGTCGGCGCTGTGACCTGTTCACCGACCGCGAGGTGTCGCCCCGTCCCGTCGACGGAGACCTGTTCGACGCGCCCGTCGACGCGGCGGTGGCCGTCGACGTCGCGGAACTCACCTTCCCCGAGGTAGTTGAGACGTACGTCCGGGACCACACCGGGACGGTCATCCACCAGGTCCGCCACTTCGAGCGCCACGACCTCCCCGAGGGCGAGTTCGGGGTCGAACTCTGCTCGCCCATCAAACTCTACCTCCGCGTCCGCGGTCCCCTCGCCGTCGACTCGGACGGCGACACGACGTCCATCTCGTTGGCCGAGACGGGCGAGGTGCTGGTCGGTGCCCGCTCGTACCACGAACGACCGGCCGCGACCATCACCACCACGACCGACCCGGCGGACGTGATGACCGCCGTCTCGCACCTCGGGTCGGCGCTGAAGACGACGACCCCCGAGCGCTCCTTCCCGACGCTGCGCGGACATCCACCGGCGCTGGAACTCGGCGACGAACTCGACGTCCCCGACGGCCTGGTCCTCCCGGACACCGGCGTCCGCATCGAGATACCGCCCACGCTGGAGGCGTCGTACGTCGTCGCGCCGCTGGCGTACTACCTCGGCGCGGAGGTGGTCGCCGGGTCCGAGCCGAGACTGGTCGCCGACGGCGTCGACCACGCACTCGCGACCCCCGACGAGAGCGACGATCCGCACGGGTTCGAACGGGGCGTCGAACGCACGCTGAAGCAGGTCCACTTCCTGGACTGTATCGTCCGGACGGAAGGGTACTACCCCGTCGACCTACACGAACGCAGCGCCGTCGAGCCCGAACTCCCCTTCGACCTCTCGGCGACGTACGACCGCTCGCTCCCCGAACAGCTACGGGCGTACCTGGCGGTCCCGTTCGAGTCGCTCGAACCGCACATGCCGACGTGGAAACTGACGAGCCACGTCGCCCCGACGCCGTCGAACCTGGAGACGCTCCCCTACCTCGTCGACGACCTCTCGGTGATTCGAACGCCGAACGCACGGGAGATAACGCTCGCAGAGGCGCAGTCGGCGGCCATCGAGTCGTTCATGAGCGACGGCGCGACCCGGTCGAAGACGCCACCGACGCCGCCGCGCCTCGTCCGTCCGGAGCGGACCGACTCGCTCGAACAGGCGTGGGTCGCCCCCGACGTGCCCATCGGTGCGAGCAAGGTCAGCGCGGCCGCGTTCCGCAACCGACTGAACCAGGAACCGACGGACGGCGACCTCTCCATCGCCGTCATCTGCAACGACCAGACGATGCTCTCCGAACACCAGACGGCGAGCGACGTCTACGGCTCCCGCGAGTCGCTGCCCTTCGACGTCACCGTCCACCGGGACGCGTCAACCGCCGACCTCGCCGCAGTCTTCCAGTCCGACGTGGACTTCGTCCACTACATCGGCCACGTCGACGAGCGAGGGTTCCGCTGCCACGACGGCCACCTGGACGCGAACGCGCTGGCGGGGGTCGGTATCGACGCGTTCTTCCTCAACGCCTGTACCTCCTACCAGCAGGGGATGGCGCTCATCGAAGCGGGGGCCGTCGGCGGCGTCGTCACCGTCGACGACGTCGTGAACACCGGGGCGACGGCCGTCGGTCGAATGCTGGCACGGATGCTGAACGCCGGGTTCCCGCTCCAGTCGGCGCTCGACGTCGCCAGCGACGAGAGCCTCATCGGCGCGCAGTACCTCGTCGTCGGCGACGGTAACACGGAGATCGCCCAGTCGGAGGGCGGCGTGACGTTCGTCCTCCGACTCGAACGACAGGCGGAGCGACCCGCAGACGGTCGGACGGACGGCGGAGTCGCCCACGGTGGACGTGCGGACGAGACGGGTGACGACTGCGGACGGGCGGACGGTGGTGCAGGGGACGCTGTCGGGACCGGCTGCGAGCCTGCGACCAGTCGGGCGGCCGACGACGACGTCACGTACCACGCGTCGTTCCAGTTGTACCCCAACCGCCTCTACGGGATGGGGAGTCTCGGTCGGCCGGTCCTCGACGGCCTGACGCAGAGCTTCCTGTTCGGGAGTACGACTCCGGACTACGAGATTCGCCGGAGCGAACTCCGGTCGCTCCTGGAGATGAGTTCCTGTCCCGTCTACCTCGACGGGGAGTGTTTCTGGAGCAGCGGACTACTCGACGCCGAGTTCTAGGGGCCGGCGTTCCCCGTGACACCGTTGAGCTGTGCCCCGATGAGCGGAAGGGCCACAGCCCCCGCGAACGCGAGTTCGAACAGTTTCGGGTGCGACACGAGGAACGACTTCATGCTGTCTCCCACCATCGTGTCAATCAACAACGTCCACCATTCAAAAGCATATTGTATGATAAATTAACATTACGCGGTGTTCACAAGTCCTTCGAAGCCGACGCGTTCTTGGCGCCCGGCGCCCTCCCGCGACGTGTGGTCTACATCACGACCGGGCTCGTCGACGTCCTCCTCTCGATGGCCGACGACCGGGACCCACAGGGGGTGACGGTCGGGTTGACGGTGACGACGGCCGCCGACCTCGACACCGACCTCGACCCGGAGACGCCGGTGTTCACGCACTTCTACCACCCGGACGCCGGCGGTTCGGTCCAGGCGGTGTTCGGGATGGACCTCGCCAGTCCCCGGACGCAGGGCCGGTTCGTCTCCCACCCGGACGGCGACGACCGGCTACGCAAGCGCGACGACCTCCACGAGGTGGTGTTCGTCGCCGTACCCCCGTGGGACGCCGTCGTCGCGTACGACCGCTCCGGGTCGGAACTCCCCGTCCAGGTTGTCGACGCCGTGCCGCCGTCGGAGTCCGTCACCTGACGTTGCTGGAGTCGCCGGCGGACTGGAGCGTCCGTCTCGTCGCCCCAGCGGTCGAACGACGTTACTGGAGGTAGCCGAGGTCCCGCAACTGCTGGGCGATCTCCTCGAACTCGGCCTCGCTGAGCTGGCCCTCGCGCTGGTGCTGGATGACGATGCTCCGGAGGAGGAACCGGACGAGGTCGCTGGTCGAGGAGAAACTCGTCCCCTCGATGGTCTCTTCGACCCGTGCGGCGAGGTCCTTCGGAATCGAGACCGTGGTGTACTCGGTCATGCTCACCGGGTCGTCCCGGAGTCGCTTATCGGTTTTCGATTCCGGTTCGACTCGCCAGCATCAGATTTTTGCGTCGGGACGCGCGACAGTGTTCCGGAACCGAGATTACACAGTGTGCGTACGAGCCACCCAGGCTTCGATACGAACATCGCGTCTCATCGTGACGGGCCGCATCACACGGTTCACACGCGTTCCGTCAACCATGAACGTAGCCAACACCGAGGGTGACACCGCAGTCACCACGCCAACGACTGACGAAGCGTTCACACTGCTCGACGACGTCCTTCGTCGCCGTCTGCTGGTCTCGTTGCTCTCCGAGTCGTCGGTCGAACCCGACGAACTGGTGCCGCAGGCGGACGGGGAGGTCCCGACCCGCCTCCACCACGTCCACCTCCCCAAACTCGACGACGCGGAGGTCGTCGACTGGGACCGCCACCGCGGGGTCGTCTCCCGAGGCGAGGCGTTCGACGCCGTCGAACCGATGTTGACGCTGCTCGCCGACAACCCCTCGAAGCTCCCTCCCGGCTGGTTGTGACCGGAAACCAGACCGAGGGGGAGGAGGTGTCAGAGCTAGAGACGCACTTCGATCCGGCGGTCGACCTGCCGAGCGACGTGCTCGTCCGTGCTATCGCCGTCGCCGAGAACGTCGACCCGACGAGCCTCACACCGCTGGCGTACAGCGTCGACCCGGACGCGCTCGACGCGGTCGTCTGCAGGGACCGGGGGACGACCGTCCGCTTTCCGTACGAGGGCTACCGTGTCGTCGTCTCGGCGAGCGGGACAATCGAACTGTTCGCGACCGACTGACGTCGGTCGCAGGCTTTTCAGTGCTGTCGCCCGTAGCTCGCTCCAATGAGAGCACGGCCACCGACGGACGACCTGGACGACGAACCGGACACCGTCGCCTTCGGCATCGCCGCACTCGACGCCCGACTCGACCGGTCGGACCTCTCCTTCCCGGCGGACGCCGCGACCATCCGCGAGTCGGTCGGCGACGTCTCGGTGCCGTTCGACGCCTCTGGCGGGACGATGACCGTCGGTGAGGCACTCGACGAGGTGTCCACGACCCAGTTCGACAACGAACAGGCGTTCCTCAACGCGCTCCACCCCGTCTTCGAGACGGCCCGCGAGAAGAACCGGGCGGGTATCGTCGGCCGCCTCCGTTCGTTCGTCCCCTTCTGAACGCCGGTCTTCGGCGTCGGTCCCCGGTCTCAGTCTTCGGCGTCGGTCCCCGGTCTCAGTCTTCGGCGCGCAGTTCCCGCTGCTCGGCGGCGGTTCGCTCCCTGACGTCCTCGTCCGTCAGTGGCCCTGCACGACGGGAGACGTCGCGCCCGTCGGCGTTGATACGGTCGGCCAACCCTTCGAGGCGGTTCGTCTGCTCCCGGTTGACGGCGACGATCATGTCCGAGAGCACCGCGAACATCAGGAGCTGCGCTCCGAGCAGGATGGCGACGCCCGCGGCGACGGCGTACACCTGGTGGGAGATGCCGGCGAACCACCACTCGTAGCCGACCCACGCGCCGAGGAGCGTTCCGACGAGGACGCTCGCCGTCCCGACGCTCCCGAAGTAGAACAGCGGGTTGTTCGTCTTCGCGAGGCTGTAGAGCGCGAAGATGATGCGACCCCCGTCCTTGACCGGGTGGAGGTTCGTGTCGGACTCGTCCGGCCGGGGGTGGTAGGAGACGGGGACGACGGCCGTCGGGACGCCGTGTTTGACGCACTCGACGGCGAGTTCGGTCTCGATGGTGAACCCGTCGGACTCCAGTTCGATGCGTCGGATGGAGTCGACCGTGAACGCCCGGTAACCGCTGAGGATGTCGCCGAGGTTCCGACCGTGGATGGTCGCGAACGCGCCGTTGATGATGCGGTTCCCGAACTGGTTCACTCGGGGCATCGCGCCGTCGTGCATGTCCGCGAACCGGTCGCCGATGACGTGTTCGGCCCGCCCTTCGAACAGCGGTTCCAGCATCTTCGGTGCGTCGGCCGGGTCGTACGTCATGTCACCGTCGAGCATCAGGACGTACGGCACGTCGACGTACCGGAACGCCTCCCTGACGGCCTGTCCCTTCCCCTCTCCGCTCTGCTGGACGACGCGTGCGCCGTGGTCACGTGCGATGTCGGCCGTCCCGTCGGTCGACCCGCCGTCGACCACCAGAATGTTCTCGAACCCCTCCTCGACGAACCCGTCGATGACCGGACCGATGGTCTCGGCCTCGTCGAGGGTCGGGATGAGCACGCACACGTCGGAGTTGGTCATCTGGTTGGAGGAAGTTCGACCGCACGTGCTGAAAAACCCTCCGGCCCCCGTCGGTCGATACGGCGCGCGCTTCGGTACTGCTGCGGTCTGTCGGGGGGTCCGGTCGCCAGGGGGAGGGCGAGGAGAGAGACGGGAGTCGATTTCGCGTCGCCGACTCAGTCGTCGTCCGAGGCCGCCGCGGCGCGCTGTTCCGAGAGGTGGTCCATGATCTCCGCGCAGCCACAGCCGTCCTCGACGCCTTCGAGATGTGCCCGGTCGTCCTCTTTCGTAGTGTCGCTCATGGTTACTCGTTATCTGAGTAACTCACCCCGGACGTATAACTCTTTCTGGGTGTCGGTCGGGTCGCCCCGGCCCTGGATGGCGCGCACTCGACGCCCCCGTCGGTGCTGTACGGCCGTGTGACCGGCGGTTTTACCACCGAGCGCTGGTCAGGTTCCGTATGAGCGAGACGGACGTGTTCGACCGCCTCGGGTTGACCGAGTACGAGCAGACGGCGCTCGTGGAACTGATGACGCTGGGGCGGACGACCGCGCCGAACCTCGCGGAGGCCGCCGGTATCCCGAAGGCGCGGGTGTACGGGGTCCTCGATTCGCTCGCCGACGAGGGGTACGTGAAGATCATCCCCGGTCGCCCGAAGCACTACCAGCCCCACGACCCGGCGTCGATCCTCGACCGCGCCAAGGAGAACCGACGGCAGGAACTGGAGTCGTTCGTGCAGGACGTCGACGCCGACCGCGAGGCGTTCCTCGACGAGTTCCAGCCACGGTTCGAGGCCGCGGGCGAGGACATCACCGCCACCGAGGAACTGTTCTACGTCGTCGACGTCGGCGACCCCTCCGAACGCGAGACCCGGCGCATCTACCGCGAGGCGAGCGACCGCATCTGCATCCTCTCGAAGGGGTTCGAGTACTTCGACACCGTCGAACCGGCGCTCCTCGACGCGCTCGACCGGGGCGTCGAGGTGCAGGTGCTGTTGCTCCACCCGGACCTCCTGTCGACCGACGAGCGCGGGCGACAGGCGGCCGTCGTCGACCGCCTCGCCGACCACGACGTGGCGGTCCGCTACTCCACCGAACAGCTACCGTGGCGCGGGACGTTCGCCGACCCGACGTTCTCCTACGAGGGCGGCGAGGCCATCCTGCTGGTCCAGGAGGACGACGTGCCGAACCACCTCCGGCAGGCGGCGATCACGGAGAACGGCGCGTTCGTCGCCGGTCTCGGCCGGTTCTTCGACCTGACGTGGCAGTACGAGAGCGAGGGCGCGGCGGTGCGAGACGGAACCTGACGCTACGCCCCGGTGTCCGGCGGCGACGAGACGCCCACTCACCCTCCCAGTAGTCCACGTCGTCGTCGATGCGGTAGTAGCCGTGGACGGAGCGCTCACCGCGAGCGCCGGGTGGCGCGACGAACAGGCCGACCTTCCCCGAGTCGGGGTAGACGGCCACGTCCGGGTCGTTCATCGTCGAGAGTAGCAGGTACCAGAGTGACTCCTCGTTCGCGGTGTGGTAGTGGTAGGGCCACGCCTCGTCGCCGGGGTCGAGTTCGAACAGGTCACAGCCCAGTTCCTCGCCACCGGCCGCAGTGCCGAGTTGCGTGCGCCGGAACCGTGCGTTGCCCTCCTCGTCCTCCTGTCCAGGTCGTCCCGGTTCACGATGCCCACGCTCACCGGTCGTTTCCGCCCGAGATATCCCTGCGGCTGCCTGTGACGGCGCCTACCGCCACTTGACGACGCCGTAGAGGTAGCCGAGACCGACGGCACCGGTGAGGACGACCAGCATCACGAGCTGTGACAGCTTCGCCGCCGAGAACTCGTCGACGAGGTCGCGCACCCGTCCGGGGACGAACCGGAACAGCAGGGCCGAGAGGAACTCGGCCTCCTCGCCCGTCGACTCGGGAACGAACACCTCCATCCCCCGCTTCGAGTAGCCCTGCCAGAACGCGCGTTCGACCAGCCAGCGCGGGTCCGTTCGGTAGTCGAATATCTTGTGCGCCACCACCGCGTCCGGGTTGTACTGGACGCCCACGTCGTACTCCTCGCGTAGGCGCGCGCACAGTTCCGTCTCGCCGCCCTGGAGGTGGTTGTCACCCTGGCGGCCGCCGACGTCGGTGTCGAACCCCGAGAGCGCCTCGAACACCTCGGCGCGAAACGAGATGTTCGACCCGTTCGTGTTGCGCACCTCGCCAGGCCCGTCGGCGAACCCCTGGTGGGTGACGCCGATGAGCCAGTAGAACTCCTCCGGGAGGAACGACGGCTCACCGGCCACCCACGCGGGGACCATCCTGCCGCCGACGGCGAGAATGTCGTCTTCGTCGCTCTCAGAACCACCCTCGGCGTCACCCCCGTTGGGTAGCCACGGCCAGAGGGACCGGTCGTACACCGAGACGAGTTCGTCCAGCCAGTCCTCCTCGGCGATGGCGTCGTCGTCGATGAACGCGACCACGTCGCCCGACGCGACGCTCGCACCGACGTTCCGGACCGTCAGGAGACCGTCGTTCGTCTCGTGCATGTGGACGACCACGTCGTCGTGGTCGCCGAAGTCGGCCAGTGCGGACTCGTGGACTGCCTCGCTCCCGTCGCTGACGACGACCACCTCGCGGTCCGGGTAGTCGTTGGCGAGGACGCTCTCGACCGCCTCCTTCAGGTCGGGGTACCGCTCTGTCGTGTGTGTACAGACGACGACCGAGACACGCATAGGAGTGGCTCTACCGCGCCGTGGCAAGGGGTTTTCCATTCACCTCGGGGCGAGGTCAAAAGGCTTATGCGGGTTTTGGGGTTTGTGAAACCAATGAGTCAGCCAACGGAGCGTGAGGACGGGCTGACGTTCGACACCGACTCCGTCCTCGGACGCGTCCGGGAGCTGTATCACATCCCCGCGGTCGCCTTGCTTCTCGTGTTCATGCTGTGGAACCGGGTGAAGACGTGGGAGAACTTCTCGTCGAGCGGCGAGTTCCTGTTCCGAGGGAACGACGCCTGGTACCACCTCCGCGCGACGAGTTACACCGTCCGGAACTTCCCGTTCACCATGCCGTTCGACCCGTGGACGCGCTTCCCCGTCGGGACCGCGTCGGGGCAGTTCGGGACGCTGTTCGACCAGCTCATCGCACTCGGCGCGCTCGTCCTCGGACTGTTCATGCCCCAGGACCAGGCGACGACGACCGCCCTCCTGTTCGCCCCCGCGGTCTTCGGGACGCTCGTCGCCATCCCGGCGTACTTCATCGCGAAGCGATTCGGCGGCCGACTCGGCGGCGTCATCGCCGTCCTCGTGCTGGCGCTGACTCCGGGTGCGTTCCTCTTCCGGAGTCTCGTCGGCTTCTCGGACCACCACATCGCCGAGGTGCTGTTCCAGGTCGTCGCCGTCCTCGCGGTGATGGTCTCGGTCGGCGTCGCCCAGCGCGAACGCCCCGTCTACGAACAGTTCCGCGCACGCGAGTGGGGTACGCTCCGTCGCACCGTCGGCTACGCCGTGCTCGCCGGCGTCGCGCTCGCGCTCTACGTCTGGGTGTGGCCGCCCGCCATCTTCTTCGTCTCCGTGCTCGGGCTCTTCTTCCTCCTGCACCTCGTGGTCGTCTTCCTCAAGGGCCACAGTCCCGAACACGTCGCCATCGCCGGCGTCGTCATGTCGGTCGTCGCGGCCCTCCTCTCGGCGGTGCGCATCTCCGAGTTCGCCCTCTCCGCGTCGGACTTCACCCTGCTCCAGCCGGTCGCCTTCCTCGGTCTCGCGGCCGTCCTCGTCGTCGTGGCGGCACTCGCTCGCGTCGTCGAGGGCCGTGACGACGCCCGGACGCTGTTCCCCGGTGCGCTCGTAGGGGGAATCGCGGCGGTCGCACTGCTCGCTTGGCTCGTCGTCCCCGACACGTTCTCGTACTTCGTCGACCAGTTCCTCCGCATCTACGGGCTGGACGCGAACGCGCAGGTCCGGACGGTCAACGAAGCACAGCCCGTCCCCCTCGGGGATGCGGGCCAGTTCTTCTCCGCTCGCTACGGGTTCACGTTCTTCATCGCGGGCATCGGGAGCATCCTGCTCCTCGCGAAGTACCTGCTCGACGACGAACCGAGCGGCGAGTCGCTGCTGCTCGTCACCTGGTTCGTCCTGATGGTGCTGGCGACGCTGACCCAGAACCGCTTCGACTACTACGTGGCCGTCCCGGTCGCTGCGCTGACGGCGTTCGTCGTCGGTTACGTCGTGCGCCTCGCCGGTCTCGGCGCGACCGAGTCGGCAACCGACCTCGACACCGCGCAGGTGCTGACCGTGTTCGTCCTGCTCCTCGTCGTCGTGGCACCGTTCGCCGCCATCAGCGGACCGCTTCTGAACGGTGGGCTGTCGCTCCAGTCGGTCCAGTCCGCCGAGTCGAACGGCCCCGGAGAGGTCACCCAGTGGGAGGGGAGCCTCGGGTGGCTCGCGAACAACACGCCCGACGAGGGCCAGTACGGCGCCGCCAACGCGAACAACGAGCAGCTGGAGTACTACGGGCAGTTCGCCCGTACGGGCGACTACGAGTACGGACCGGGAACCTACGGCGTCATGTCGTGGTGGGACTACGGTCACTTCATCACGGTCGAGGGGAACCGCATCCCGAACGCCAACCCGTTCCAGCAGGGGGCCAGTACGGCGGCGAACTTCCTGCTGAACACCAACGAGTCCGCGGCGAACGAGATCATGACGACCGAAGGCGAGGGTGAGGGCACCCGGTACGTCATGGTCGACTGGAAACTCGCCGACCCGCGGTCCGCGAAGTACACCGCTCCCACGCAGTTCGACGACATCGGCGTCGACGCCTACGGCAGCGGCGAGAACGCGCTGCTCCGGACGCCCCTCTACACGCAGTACGCTCCCGGAACGCAGCCACAGGCGGCGGTCTACGTCCGCAACCAGGCGCACTACGAGTCGATGCGGGTGCGTCTCTACAAGTTCCACGGCAGCGCGACGAGTCCGACGCTACCGAACGGGAACGTGCTCGTGCTCGACTGGTCCAACGAGGACGTCTCGTGGGGTGGCGGCAGCAGGAACCTCCCGACCAACGCGAGCACGATGCAGTTCGACACGATGGCCGAGGCCAGAGAGTACGTCCAGACCGACAGCACCTCCCAGATCGGTGGCCTGCAGGGCATCCCGACCGAGTACGTCCCGGCCCTCGAACACTACCGGCTCGTCCACGCCAGCGAGGCGGCCAACCAGGTCGGCCCGTGGGTGAAGACGTTCGAGCGCGTCGACGGGGCGACCGTCGAGGGGACCGGCCCAGCCAACTCGACGGTGACCGCGAGCGTGACGATGCGCATCCCGACGCAGAACGGGACGCAGTCGGAGACGTTCAACTACGTCCAGCAGGCCGAGACCGGCGAGGACGGGCAGTTCACGATGACGCTGCCGTACTCCTCGACGGGCTACGATCAGGTCGGCCCGGACGGCGGGCAGACGAACGTCAGCGTCCGTGCCACCGGTCAGTACGAGTTCCGGACGGTGCAGGGCAACGAGAACGGCTCGCAGACCGTCTACAACACGACGACGGACGTGACCGAGGCGCAGGTGCTCGGCCAGGACGACGCGCCGGTGCAGGTGTCGCTCGACCAGACGACGACCATCCAGCCCGAAGGCAACCAGAGCGGAAACGCGTCCGGTAACGCGACCAACGCCACCGCCGACCCCGGAACGTCGGTCTCGGAGAACGAGACCGCGAACACGACCGGCACCGACGCGACCGGAAACGACTCGACGAACGGGTCTGGTAACACGTCGACGAACGGGTCGGGTAACGCGTCGAACGCGTCGGCGCTCGCCGCACCGGGCGTCTACGCGACCCGACCGCAGGTCGCCTGATGTCCGTTCGAGCGTACCTCGGTGTCTACCTCCGGGGTATCGCGATGGGGGCCGCCGACGCGGTCCCCGGCGTCTCGGGCGGGACCATCGCCCTCATCACGGGCATCTACGAGCGACTGGTGACCGCCATCACCGAACTCGACCCGCGCGCACTCGCGCTCCTGCCGGGCGTCACGAGGGCGGCGGGGCGGACCCGCCTCCGCGAGCGCCTCGTCGAGATGGATATCCCGTTCCTGATGGCCCTCGGCCTCGGCATCGTCACCGCCCTGGTGTCCGTGGCGCGAATCGTCGAGTACGCCCAGGAGCACGCGCCGGCGCTGATGTTCGCGTTCTTCCTCGGCCTCATCGCGGCCAGCGCCGTCGTCCTCCGGGACGAGATCGACCTCGGCTCGTGGGGGCGGGTGCTCGCGGGCCTCGCCGGGTTCGCGCTGGCCGTCGTGGCAGCCGTCGAGGTGGGTACCGCGCTCCCGAACAGCCTCCCGGTACTGTTCGTCGTCGGGGCCATCGCCATCTCGGCGATGATCCTCCCCGGCATCTCCGGGTCGCTCATCCTGCTGTTGCTCGGGCAGTACACCTACCTGACGGGGACGCTGTCGGCGTTCACCGACCGACTGCTCGACGTCGCCCGCGGGGGGAGTCTCGACACGCTCGTCGAACCGGGCACCGTCGTCGTCACGTTCTGCCTGGGCGCGGTCGTCGGCCTGCTCTCGGTCGCTCACGCCGTGAAGTACGCGTTGACCCACTACCGCAGGGCGACGCTCACGTTCCTCGTCGCGCTGATGGTCGGGGCGCTGTACTACCCCGCCGAGCAGGTGCTCGTGAACGTCGAGGCGTGGACGACGACGACGACGCTCGCCATCCTCGCCTCGTTCGTCGTCGGCGCAGTCCTCGTCCTCGGCGTCGACTACGTCACCGGCGACATCGACCTCGACGCGGACGGCGAGGAGCGCCCAGCCCCGACTGCGAAGTAGTCGGGCACCCGGGGACCGGCGACCGACGACCGGCGACCCGGTTCGAGGGGAACCGTTTTTACCCACCTGTCCGCTCTCTCCAGTATGCTCAGTGCCGTGATGGAGGACTACCTGAAGACCATCTACGTCCTCGAACGCGAGGCGGGCGACGACGCCTCCGCCGAGCGCATCGCCACCTCCGCCATCGCGGACCGGCTCGACGTCACCGCGCCGACGGTGACCAGCATGCTCGACAAACTCGAGGACCGTGGGCTCGTCGACCGGGAGAAGTACAAGGGCGTCCGTCTCACGCCCGAGGGCGAGACGGTCGCCATCGAGGTGCTCCGCCACCACCGGCTCATCGAGGCGTACCTCGCCGAGGCGCTCGACTACGAGTGGACCGACGTCCACGAGGAGGCCGACCGGCTCGAACACCACATCAGCGAGACGTTCGAGGCGCGCATCGCCGAAGCGCTCGGCGACCCGGTCGTCGACCCGCACGGCGACCCCATCCCCGGCGCCGACCTCTCGCGCCCCGAGGACGCCCCCGGCAAGCGACTCGACGAGTGCGCCGTCGGCGACCGCGTCGTCGTCCAGCGGGTCAGACACCGCAAGGACGAGGAACTTCACTACCTCGCGGACGCGGGCGTCCGCCCCGGCGCAGCACTGGAGGTCGTCGAGGTGGCCCCGTTCGGGATGGTCACCGTCACCGGACCGAGCGGCGAGCAGAGCCTCCCCGCGGACGTCGCTCGGCTCATCCGCGTCTCGCCCGAGGCCGAGGTCGTCCAGGAGTAGAACACGGTCGTTCAGGAGTAGCGACTAGTCGTTCACGAAGAGCCGACGTTCGTTCTCGGACGATACTCGTAGCCCCGACAGTTTAACCGTCCGCCTGCCGCGGACGAGTATGGAGTACGTCGTCGCCGTCGACCAGAGCACGACCGGGACGCGGGCGATGGCCGTCGACCGGTCGGGGGCGGTCCACGCTCGCGAGTACCTCGAACACGAACAGTCGTACCCGGAACCGGGGTGGGTCGAACACGACGCGACCCAATTACTGGCGAACGTGAACTACGTGCTGGCGCGCCTCCGGTCGGGGTTCAGCGAGGACCCCGTCGCACTGGGTATCACGAACCAGCGCGAGACGGCCGTCGCGTGGGACGCCGAGACCGGCCAACCGCTCGCGCCCGCCATCGTCCGGCAGGACCGCCGGACGACCGACCGTATCGACGGACTCGCCGACGACCTGCGCGCGACCATCAGGGAGCGGACCGGCCTCGAACCGGACGCCTACTTCTCGGCGACGAAGTTCGAGCGACTGCTGGACCGTGAGGACCACCGCGAGCGGGCGCGGTCTGGCGAGGTGCTCGTCGGCACCGTCGACGCGTGGCTCTGCTGGTCGCTGGGCGGCGAGCACGCGACGGACGTGACGAACGCCTCCCGGACGATGCTGTTCGACATCGAGCGCTGTGCGTGGGACGAGACGCTCTGCGAGGAGTTCGGCGTCCCGATGGCGGCGCTCCCGGACGTACGACCTTCCAGCGGGTCGTTCGGCGAGACGACGGCACAGGGGATGTTCACCGAACCGGTCCCCATCGCGGGCGTCCTCGGCGACCAGCAGGCCGCCCTGTTCGGCCAGGCTTGCTTCGACCCCGGCAGCGCGAAGACCACCTACGGCACGGGGTCGTTCCTCCTGCAGCACACGGGCGAGGAACCGGTGCGGAGCGACCACGGCCTGCTGACGACCGTCGCGTACCAGCGAGAGGGCGAACCGCCCCAGTACGCGCTGGAGGGCTCCGTATTCACCACCGGCGCGGCCGTCGAGTGGCTGGCCGACGTCGGTATCGTCGACGACCCCGAGGAGTGCGCGTCGCTGGCGGAGAGCGTCGAGTCGCCCGAGGGCGTGTTCGGCGTCCCGGCGTTCTCGGGACTCGGCGCGCCACACTGGGACCAGCGCGCCCGCGGGACCGTCGTCGGTCTCACCCGGGGGACGACCAGCGCGCACCTCGCCCGCGCCACGCTGGAGGCCATCGCGTTCCAGACGCGCGCCGTCGCCGAGGCGATGGAGGCGGACAGCGGCCGCTCGATGGACGCGCTCCGCGTCGACGGCGGCGCGGTGGAGAACGACGCGCTCTGTCGCATCCAGGCCGACGCGCTCGACGTCGAGGTGGTCCGGTCGGCGGTCGGTGAGACGACGGCGCTCGGCGCGGCCTACGCCGCCGGTCTCTCGGTCGGGTTCTGGGACTCGACCGACGACCTGCGCGAGCAGTGGCGCGGGGACGCCCGGTTCGTCCCGAGCGACGAGGCCGTCGCCGGACGGTACGACCGCTGGCAGGAGGCGGTCGAGCGAGCGCGAGACTGGGCACGCGAGGAGTGAGGAGCGCTTCGGGCTGAGTGGAGCGGGTCCACGTCAGCCGTCGCAGGTGACCTGTGCGGTAGCGGAGGCCCCGTCGACGTTCAGCGTCAGACCGGTGACGACCCCGCCAGCCGAACAGCTGCCGACGCCGACGTACTGGACCGTCTCGTTCACGCCGGCGCGGACGGCCTCGCCGTCGTCCACCTGGTCACCGCCTGCCGACACCGCGTAGACGACGGACTCGACGCCGGAGACGTCGGCCTGCGCGACACCGTCGACGCCGGCGGAGAGGCGCAGACCGACCGAGCGGTCGACGTCGCCGCGAGGCGTCACGCTCGTCGCGTTCTCGACGGCGACCGGGGCTCCCCGGAGGTCGGCGACGGAGTACGTCGCGTTCGTCCCGTCGGCGCTCGTCACGACGACGTCGTCCAGACTACCGGTGACGAACCAGACGACGACGGATACCTCGCGGTCCGCGTCGTTCGCGACCCGGAGGTCGAACCGGTCGTCGGGCGTCGCTACGCCGTCGGGTGTCGGCGTCGACTCGTCGGCGACCGCAGGGGAGAGACAGCCAGCGAGGAGCAGACAGAGAGCTACGAGGAGGGTAGCCGCCGTGCGAGAATTCACGCGACCGTATTCGCCGCCGAGGAGATGAACTCATCGAAGCCCTTAGTTGTCGGCGAATCCGAGTGGAGGCGTGCGAATCGAGAACAGCTTCATCCCCGTTCGGGGCGTCGGCGAGACGACCGAGCGCCGCCTGTGGGAGCAGGGCATCACCCACTGGGACGAGTTCGAACGCGACGCGGTCGGCGAGACGACCGGCGAGCGCATCGCGACGTTCATCGAGCAGGGTCGCGACCACCTCGCGGCGAGCGACGCCCGCTTCTTCGACGAGGCGTTCCCGAGCCAGGAGCGCTGGCGACTGTACGAGGACTTCCGCGACGCGGCGTGCTACTTCGACATCGAGACGACCGGCCTCTCCCACCACCGCGACCAGGTGACGACGGTGAGCCTGCTCCGCGACGGCGAGGTCCGGACGCTCGTCAACGACCCCGACCCCATCGTCGGCGAACCGCTGACCCGCGAGGCGCTCCGCGAGGCGCTCGACGCGCCGCTGCTCGTCACGTTCAACGGGACGACGTTCGACGTCCCCTTCCTGGAGACCAGCTACGACATCGACCTCGACGCGGCGCACCTCGACCTGCGCTACGCCTGCAAGCGCGTCGGTCTCTCTGGCGGGCTGAAGGCCATCGAGAACGACGTCGGTATCGAGCGCGACCGCCCCGACATCTCGGGGCGCGACGCGGTGCGCCTGTGGAAGGAGTACGAACGCGGGCAGACCGGCTCCCTGGAGACGCTGGTGTCGTACAACCGCGACGACGCGGTCAACCTCCGGACGCTGATGGACGACCTGTCGACGACCCTCCACGAGGACTGCGCCGGCGGACTCGTCTGAACACCGAGAACTGAACCTCCTCGCTGCGCGTCACCCGTTCTCTCCCGGCTACCGTTCGTCGCCCTCCGACAGCGCGTCCCCGTCGGTGAGCGTGTCCCGGTCGGCGAGCGGCGAGCGTCGACCCTCGGTCGCTGCCGAGACGTCCTGCACCTCGACGTTGCCGATGGTGAGCGCGTCCGGATCGTAGTGACCCGTCGCGGGGAGGTGTGCGCCGGTCGGTTCGAGGCGGGCGGTGACCAGCGCCTGGTCGGTACCGTGAACGGAGTGTTCGTCGGGAAACTCGTCGACGGCGTGGCTGTCACAGCGGTGGAACAGGGGCGTCCACTCGCCGTCCATCCGTTCGACCTCTAGCTGGAGGACGTCGCCAGCCCCGAGGACGCAGGGCCGGTCGTGGAAGCTACAGGTCGCGCGCGTCGGCTCGCCGTCGCAGCCGACGAACGTGCCGGTCAGGTCTCGACACAGCGAGTCACGCATCCACGGTCGCCCTCCCTCTCCCTCGCCGATGCATACCTCCTCTCCATCGATTGACGCACATAAACCCGTTGAACGGTCCGTTCTCCGAGGGAAGTAGACACGCCTTTCTGCCCCTCCCCACCAGTGGGTGACATGTACGTGCGTCGGCGAGGTGAGCGGTAGTGGTGGACCCGGTGACGGTCGCGGTGCTGGTCGCCGTCGCGGCGCTCGGCGGTGCGGTCGGTGCGGCGCTCGGCGGCTACCTCGCGCTCGGTGCGCTGGGCTGTCTCGTCCTCGTCGGCGAACTGCTCGCCGCGCTCGACGTGTCGGTCCCGGCCGCCGTCCCGACGCCGCTCGGGTACAGCGTCTGGCTCGGTCCCCACGTCGTCCTCGGGGGCGGCGTCGCGGCGGCGGCGTTCGCCGCTCGCCGCGGCTACATGGACCCCTCCTTCCGCTACCACCCGGCGAAGGACGTCACGCGACCGCTCGGCGGCGAGTCGAAGGCGCTGCTCGTCGGAGCCGTCTTCGGCGTCTTCGGTGCGGGCGTCGCCTGGGTGTACGCGACCGTCGGCGCGCCGTTCGACCCCGTCGCGGCCACCGTCGTCGTCTCGGCGTTCGCCCACCGCGTCGCCCTCGGCTACCCGCTGGTCGGGGAGATTCGCGGGGGACTGCTCGACGTCTCGCCGTACGACCGGGGCGAGCGCCGCGAACCGATGACCGACGGCGGGAGCACGCTCGGCAACGGACCGTCCCGGCAGACGGGCGAGCGCTCGGCGACCAGCGACCGGCCGACCGACCCGACGACGCGCCTCGTAGTCGAACCGTTCCTCCCCTACCAGTGCGAGTGGCGGACCGTCGCTGCGCTCGGCGTCGGCGCTGGTCTGGTCGCGTCAGCCCTCGCCTACGTCACCGCCAGCGCGTTCCTGCCGTTCGGACTCGCGGCCGCGGCGCTCCTCGGGTTCGCCTTCACCGAAGAGGTGCCCGTCGCGTACCACGTCGCCTTCGTGGCGGGAATCGCCGTCCTCGCTCTCGCTCCGGCGGACGCGACGGCGGCGACGCTCGCCGAGTCGGTGTCGCTCCCCGTCGCGCTGGGAGTCGGTACCGTCGCCGGTCTCGCGACGGCGCTCTGCTCGGAACTCCTCGAACGCGCGTTCTACGCTCACGGCGACACGCACTTCGACGCGCCGTTCGCCGCCGTCTTCGTCTGCAGTCTCGTCGTCGCCGTCCTCGACCTGGCCGGCGTCGTCACGAGTCTCCCGTTCTGAGCCGTCGCTCGTCCGTTTGACACGAGCGCAGTTCCTTCACAGAGTTCGACGAGCAGTGTTTCACAGTGACGACGGCCTCCGCCGCGCCTCGGTCACTCCGCGACGGGGTTGTAGGTTCCGTTGATGTCCCACTCGTGGAGGCAGTAGGGGTCGCCCTCCGCGCCGCCGATGACCCACGACTGTACGTCCGTGTCCCAGACGTCCTCGCGTCCACAGCGTTCGCAGGCCCGCTCGGTCGGCGGTGTGATTCGCACCATAGGAACCAGAAACGCGCCCAGCGGTATCAATCCGACGCCAGCAGTGGGCGGCTTCGTGACGGTGCCGGAAACGGCGTGGCGACGGTGCAGGACTATGTGCCCGCGCCGCCTCCACCCGCCATGGGCTTCCACACGTACGACCCGGAGCGTGCGCCGAACCTCGAAGACGCCTCGCGTTACCGGTACTGCTCGGCCGAGGAACTCCTCGCGCTGTTCGACCAGGGCGGCGTCGTCGCGGACCTCGGGAGCGGGACGGGGTTCTACACCGACGACGTGGCCCCGTACGTCGAGACCTGCTACGCCGTCGACGTGCAACACGAGATGCACGACTTCTACCGGGAGAAGGGCGTCCCCGAGAGCGTCGAACTCGTCGAGGCGGCCGTCGACGACCTGCCGTTCCCCGACGGCCACCTCGACGGCGCGTTCTCGACGATGACGTACCACGAGTTTCACAGCGACGAGGCGCTCGCGGAACTCCACCGCACCCTCGCACCCGACGCGCGGGTCGGCATCGCCGACTGGACCGCCAACGGTGACGGCGGCGAGGGACCGCCGCTCGACGAACGGTTCATGCTCGACGACTGCACGTCGGCGTTCGAGGCTGCCGGGTTTTCGGTCGAGTTCGCCTCCGAACGCCGGGAGACGTTCGTCTGTTCGCTCCGTCGCGAACCTTAATCTGCTAGTACATCCTTCGTCTCTTGTGGTGTGTTAACTCGTAACATCTTTGTCCGAGGACTCTCGACTCGCGCGTATGAGCCTGAACACTGTCGATCCGTACACGCCCGAGGAGGCCGTGTTCGAGTGCCTGGCGTGCCAGAACCGCATCGTCTCCGAGGAGTACGTCGGGCCGTGCCCGGAGTGTGGGGGCGAGACGAAGAACATCGCCGTCGCCCGCGAGTAAGCGGCGGTTCCGCGGGGTCCGCGTCTACGGGCTCCGTCCGGATTTCTCGACCGGACGCCTCCGAGTGACCGCACCGGTCCAGCAGTCGCTCGATACGCTACCTCCCTCGACGACACTGCGAAGAAAAACGAGGTCGGACGGGCCGCTCAGAACTGGCCGCCGTGGACCGTAATCTCGGCGTGGAGCGACTCCTTGAGCGAGTCGTGGACGTGACAGATGTCCTCGGCGCGCTCGACGATGGCGTCGAACTCGTCGTCGTCGAGGTCCGCCTCGACGTGCATGACGAAGCGAACCGCGGTGAGGTCGTCGTCGTCGTTCAGGTCGCCCTCTACCTCGACGGTGATCTTGCCGAGGTCCTCGTGGCCCTCCTTGTTCCCGCCGACGCGGAACGCCGGGATGAAACAGGAGGCGTAGTCCGCCGCGAGCACCTGGTTCGGGTCGGGACCGTCCTCCCCCGTCGCGTCGATGGTCAGTTCGAAGTCGCCGACGCGACTGACGCTCGTGTACCCCTCTTCTGACGTGGTAGTGGCTTCGACATCTGCCATAGCGTTCGTCACGTGCGCGCGACGTACACAAAAAGATGCGCCGTTTCGCGGTGGGTTCGACGACGGCCCTGTCCCGGCGGTGCCCGACGACCCTACGCCGTGGCGCCACCCGACGACGTTCCGGGGTCGTCCAGCTGGGTGAGCGTGACACATCCCGTCGAGTAGATACGGACGAGGTGGTCGGCGTACCGAAACGACACCGCGCGGACCGTGTCGAGCGCGGTCCCCTCGTACCGGCCGTCGAACAGCGCCTCCAGGGCGTCGACGTCCACCGCGTCGTGTAGCAGCGGAATCCGCGCCGGAGCGTCGCCGATTCGACGGGCGATGGCCAGCACGACCGTCTCGCAGATGGACTCGTCTCCCGGGACGAACGGAACCTGCACGTCGGAGCCGTCGGTCTTCCACGCCTCTTCGGCCAGGTGGCTGGTACGGTGGTGTGTCATGGGTGGTGGCGAAGCGGTGACTACGGTCGCTGGTGTTCGAGTAATCACGTCGACGCAACGAGTCGAGAGGGCGCCGTTCGAGAGACCGAGAGTCCCGCGTTCTTCGGGCTAATTAAGGTGCGACTCAGCATAAATCTACTGAGACTCGGAATCGCAGTATACGGGGTGACACACGCCCACCGGCGACCGGGGGCAGACGTGAGACGACCCGCTCACTCCAGCGTGAACGACTCGTCGCCGTCGAGGACGTGGACCTCGGCGGACCCGCCGGTCGCCTTCACCTCGTCGACGAACTCGTCGGTGTCGATCTCGATGGGCGGGAACGTGTCGTAGTGCATCGGGAACGCGTGGTCGACGTTCAGCCAGTCGGCCGCGACGGCGGCCTGCCACGGCCCCATCGTGAAGTGGTCGCCGACGGGCAGTGCTGCGGCGTCGGGTTCGAGGTAGGGGCCGATGATGTCGCGCATCTCCGGCATCAGCGCGGTGTCGCCGGCGTGGTAGAACGAGGTGGACTCCTCGTCAGCGACCTGCGTCGGCTTCGTGTCCGCGATGACGAACCCCGCGGGCATCCCGAGGTCGTACTCGTAACCGGTGTTCGCGCCGTTCGTGTGGTCCGAGCGGTGCATCGTGACGAACGCGTCGCCGCACTCGACGGTGCCGCCGAGGTTCATCCCCATCCCGCCGATGTGGTCTTCCAGTCCCATCTCGGCCTCCACGTACCCGCAGACCTCGGGCGTCGCCACGACGGTGGCGTCGGTGAACTCGCCCGCGTGGGCGATGTGGTCCTGGTGGGCGTGGGTGAGCAGCAGGTAGTCCGGGTCGAAGTCGTCAGGTCCCTTCTCGGTCTTCGGGTTGTCGAAGAACGGGTCGATGAGGAGGTCGGTGTCGCCGACCGTGACGTGCCACGTCGAGTGGCCGTGCCAGGTAAGTTCCATGTCGGTCGCGTCCACTCGGGCCGGCTGCTTAACGGTACGCCTGGGGGCAGGGACCTCGGTTTGAGCTAGAGTTAACACGCGGGCACCGAAGGCGAAGCCATGCGACTCGCACGTTTCCGCGACGCCGACGGCACCGTCCACCGGGGCGAACTGAGCGACGACGACAGCGAACTCACGGCCGACGGCGAGACGTACGACGCCGCGTCCGTCGAGTTCCTCCCGCCGAGCGACCCCTCGAAGATCGTCTGCGTCGGCCTGAACTACGCGGACCACGCGGAGGAACAGGACGCCGACCTCCCCGACCGCCCGATGCTGTTCCTGAAGGGGCCGAACACCGTGGCCGCCCACGAGGAGACGGTGACGCTCCCGAGCGGCAAGGAGCGCATCGACCACGAGGCGGAGTTCGCCGTCGTGATGGGCGAGCGAGCGAAGGGCGTCTCTGCGGACGAGGCGATGGAGTACGTCGAGGGCTACACCTGCCTCAACGACCTCTCGAACCGCGACGACCAGAACATCGAGCAGAACTGGGTCCGCGGGAAGGCGTTCGACCAGGCCGCACCGTTCGGCCCCGTCGTCGCCACGCCCGACGAGGTGCCGGAGGACGCCCGCGTCAGCCTCCGCGTGAACGGCGAGACGCGACAGGACTCCTCGCGCGACCAGTTCATCTTCTCCGTCGAGGAACTCGTCGAGGAGATCACGACGTACGTGACCCTCGAACCCGGCGACGTCATCTCGACGGGGACGCCCGCGGGCGTCGCTCCGCTCGAAGACGGCGACACGGTCGAGGTCGAGGTCGAGGGTATCGGGACGCTCCGCAACGACGTGCGGATTCCGTAGCGTCGCGGCGGGTTCTGACCGATCTCTCGGATCTACTCGCTCTCGACGTCCGCTTCGACCTCCTCCAGCAGGAACGGTTCGGCGACGGCCAGCAGGTCGCCCAGCGCGTCGACGGGCGGCGAGTGACCGCAGTCGGACAGTTCCACGAACTCCGCGTTCGGCAGGTCGTCGACCGTCTGTTCGACCATCTCGCGGGGGATGACCAGGTCGCGGTCCCCGTGGACGACGAGCGTCGGGTGGGTGATATCGGCGGCGCGTCCAGACCCCTCGCCGTAGTCGTTCGCCTCGTCGCTGACGTTGAAGTGAGCGAGCGCGTGGTAGACGTCGACGAGGTTCCGCTGGGTGAGCATGTCGTCGACGTAGTCGTCGTAGAGGTCCTCCTCTGGCTGCTCGTCCGTGTAGATGAGCTGGTTCCAGACCGCCTTGAACGTCTCGCGGTCCTCGGTCTCGTGGGCCTGGAGGAGCGGGACGAGCGCCGGGGCCGCGGCGATGTCCTCGCGGGTGGTGAGCGGTTCGTCCGTGGGGGTGCCCTGCTCGTCGGTCCGGTACATCGGGTAGCCCCGCGTGCCGACGGAGGCCATCAGGACGAGTCGCCGGACGCGTTCGGGGTGACGCGCGGCGAACGCCATCGCGACGCCCCCACCGGTCGACCAGCCCCAGAGGTGGAACGAGTCGAGGCCGACCGAATCGGCGAACGGCCCGACGTCCTCGGCGAAGTCGGCGAGCGACTCGACCGGCGTCTCGTAGGTCGACCCGCCGAACCCGCGCATGTCCATCGCGTAGCAGTCGAACCGCTCGTCGATGGCGTCGAGCACGAGGTCCCAGTGCTTCGAGGAGGTCATGTTCCCGTGGAGCAGGAGCAGGGGTATCTCGCCCTCTCGGTGGCGGTAGGTGACGGTCTCACCGGTCGGGAGGTCGACGGATTCGACGGACAGGTCGGGTACTGCAGCGACTGGCATACCCCGAAGAGGCGTCGTTCAGAGAAAACTATTCGCCCAGTGAAACGAAGGGAGCGGCCAGCCGACTACCGGGACTTTGATGGGCTCCGTCGCTGTCGGTTCGGGTAGACTGCGCCGGTATCGGCGTCGTCCGCTCACTCGTAACGCTTTTCGGTACTGACTGAATATTCAGTCAATAATGAGCGGGGACGACGGCGAGGGTGGGTGTCAGGGCACGCGCGAGGCCATCATGGAGGCGACGTACCGCGCGCTCCGGGACAACGGGACGGCGGACCTCACCATCCAGAACATCGCCGACGAGTTCGAGAAGTCGAAGTCGCTGCTGTACTACCACTACGAGACGAAAGACGACCTGCTCGTCGAGTTCATCTCGTGGCTCATCGACCGCAACGCCGAGGTGCTGGAGGGCGACGACATCGACTCGACCGAGCGACTCGTCGACCGCATCCTCCCCCGCGAACTGGACGACGAACGTGCCGGGTTCCGCGCGGCGTTCATCCAGATGCGGGCGGAGGCGGCCTCCGACGCCGACTACCGCGAGCAGTTCACGCTGTTCGACCGCCTGTTCCGCGAGACGCTCGTCGAACTCGTCCGGCAGGACGTCGAACGCGGCCGGTTCCACGACGTCGACCCGGAGGTGGCCGCGGACACCCTCCTCTCGACCATCGACGGCGCGATGCTCCGGCAGGCGACGACGGACGACGACGTGATGACGCGGACCCGCGAGGGCGTCGACCGGTGGCTCGCGTCACTGCAACGCGACGACTGAGCGACGGAACGACCGACCGTCTCCCTCACTCCCCGCGCTCTCGGTGTGCGATAGCGAACAGGAACCCCGAGAGGAACAGCAGTTCGTTGCCCTCGTAGAACGTGAGCACCGGGTCGAGGAGGTTCAGGAACCAGCCCGGGGCCGCGAGGCCGAGGATCGCGAGCAGGAGGGCGAAGATGGCCGCCAACCCGGCGAACCAGCGCGTTACCGTCCCGCTGACGTAGCCGACGACGAAGATGACCAGCGCTTCGAGCAGGGCCATACCCGAGGATTCGCTGGGGGAGGGGATAACGTTCCCGCGACGTGCCACCGCTGCTGTGTGACCCACACACGTCTCGACCGGTAGTCGATGAGAATCTGCGGTCACGTCGTGCCCGAGTCGCCGGAGTACCGGTCCCCGACGACCCTACTCCTCTCGGAGGAACTCGGCTATCGCCTGCAGGTCGGCCTTCCTGAACGTCCCACCGCCAGCGTCCGGGTCGTCGTCCTCGCGGAGACCGACCTTCCAGCGGATGCCCGCCCGCACCTGCCCCTTCGGCGGGCGCGAGACCGTCTCGGGCGTGTAGCCGACGGCCTCGGCGATGGCGGCCAGCGACTCCTTCGTGAACCCCGTCTGTTCGACGCGCTCGTACCGGCCGACCGCCAGTCGGATCTCGTTGCGTAGTTCGTGGACCGTCGGACTCATGGGGGACCTACCGCCGAAGACGGTGATGTAGCTTGGGATGCCGGCTCACTCGGTCGACAGACTCACCCGGTCGTGGATGGGGCCGGCGCGGTCGCTGAGGTGTCGCGGCGTCCGGTCGTTCGCCACCGCGAGCAGTTCGGCGACGATGCTGTACGCTATCTGGTACGGCGCGTCGCCCCCGAGGTCGAGGCCGATTGGCGTGTGGACGCGGTCGAGCTGGTCGCGGCTGAACTCGACGCCCTCCTCGTCGAACTCCTCGCGCATCTCCTCGAAGCGGTCGCGCGGCCCCATCAGTCCGATGTACGGGACGGGTGTGTCGAGCAGTTCCGCGAGCGTGAACCGGTCGTCGACGAAGTTGTGACTCATCACGACGGCGTAGGTGTCGTCGTCCCACTCCCGGAGGTCGGCCACGTCGCGCGGCGACGCCGAGACCACCTCGTCGGCCTGCGGGAAGCGCTCCTGGAGCGCCTGCGCGCCGCGGAAGGCGACCACGGTCACGCGAAAGTCGACGAGTTTCGCCAGTTCGACGACCGGGCCGACGTCGTGCCCGGAGCCGAACACGACGAGGTCCGGCGGCGCGGTGATACCGTCGAGGAACACCTCGACGGTGCCCTCCTCGGCCTCGACCGTGAGCGTCTCGCTCTTCCCGTCTTCGACGAGGTCCGCGAGGGGCGCTTCGACGCGGTCGGTGAGCCAGTCGGGGAGTCCGGTGCCCTCGGCGTCGCCGAATCCGTCGTCGGGCCGGTAGACGCTCCGGTCGCCGGTCGGCAGGTCGCCGCCCACGACGGTGGCGACGCCGACGTCGGTCCCGCCGGCTACCGCGTCGAGCGCCGGTGCGAGCGTGTCGTCGACCAGTTCGAGGAGGACGGTGATGACGCCGTTACAGCCGACGCCCCGGCCCCAGATCTCGTCGTCGCCGGTCAGGTCCCAGGTCTCGACGTGCGGTTCGCCAGCCTCCAGGACGTCCTCCGCGAGCAGGCGGACCTCGTCCTCCAGGCAGCCGGCGGTGATGCTGCCCGCGCCGCCGCGGTCGGCGTCGACGAGCATCTTCGCGCCGGGGCGGCGGTAGGCGCTGCCCTCGACGGCGACGACGGTGGCGAGGACCGCGTCGGCGTCTGTCTCGATGGCGGTACGGAGTCGGTCGAAGAGGTCCGTCTCGGGGACGCTCCAGTCGTTCTCTGTCATGGTCGTGAGTGACGGGTTTCTGGTGAGTGACGGGGTTCGGGGTGCCCGGCCGATGGCCGCCGGGTCACGAGACCCCCCGTCGCGGGTCGTACTCGTAGCCGATGCGTCCGGTGGTGCCGTGGCGGCGGACCTGCCGCCCGAGTTCCGCGAGGTCGGCGGGCGTCCCGAAGGCGAACAGGCCGTCGACGAACGGCAGTGCGGCGGCCATCCCCCGCGCCGTCGGTTCGTAGCCCGGCGACGACGCCAGCGGGTTGAGCCACAGCACGGCCTCGGCGCGCCGCGAGACCCACGCCAGTTCCCGCTCCAGCACGTCCGTGTCGCCCATCTCCAGGCCGTCGCTGACGACGAACACGACTGTCCGCGCGTCGACGGCGTCGGGGGCCTCCTGACGGAGTCCGGCGAGCGACTGCCCGATGCGGGTGCCGCCGCCCCACTCCGCCTCCGCCCGGTCCAGCGCGTCCAGCGCAGCGGCGGCCGTCGGGTGGTCGAACGACGCGGACACCTCGCGGCAGTCCTCGTCGAAGAAGAACACCCGGCAGTCGCGCCAGTCTGCGCGCGCCCGGCGCAGCACGCTCAGCAGGAACGACCGGTCGACGGTGTCGAGCACCGAGCGACTGACGTCGACCAGCCAGAGCGCCCGGACCGCCGTCGGCGGGCGCTGGCGCTGCGGGAGCGTGACGACGGTGCCGCCCGTCTCGAAACTCGTCCGCATGGCCCGACGGACGTCGGCGCCGTCGTCGCCGCCACCGCGCCAGCGTCGCCCCCGCAGCGAGGCGAGGGCGTCCGTCACCTCGTCGAACCCGCCCGTCGGGTTCTCTGCCGTCGCCGCGGCGACGCGCTCCGTGCCTGCGGTCGGACTGTACCACGCCGCCTCCGTCCGCTCGCGTTCCTCCTCGTCCAGTCGCGACGAGACGATGGCACCCTCGGCCGACGTCGTCCGCCAGCTATCCTCTCCGCCCTCGTCGTCAGCCTGCTCGCGGTCGTTCTTCGCCGCCCTGTCGTCGCCCGACTCCCCCGGTGCGGGGTCCCCACCCAGCGGAGCGAGCGTCCCCTCCGGACCGTCGTCGCGGCGCGGTGCCGGCCCCTCGGGGTCGAGGCCGGCGGTGAGCCGTCGCCAGAACTCCGAGAACTGGCGCTCGAACGTCGCGAAGTCGTCGGCGTCGGTGACCAGACACGCCCGGAGGGCGACGCGAGCCGTCGCCTCGTCGTCGAACCCGATTTCGACCAGCGCGCGGGCCGCCGTCGTCCCGCTGTTGGCTGGGACGTGGACGCCCGCCCGCCGCAGCGAGCGGACGAACCGGACGAGTTCGTCGCGGACGTGGTCGCGCGCGGCGACGAAGTCCGGAGGGTCGGTCATTCCGCCTCCAGCCGGGCGGTCTCGGCCGCCTCGGCGAGTCGTTCGAGCATCGCGTCGTCGACGCGTTCGATGTCCTCGACCTCCTTCAGCAGACAGCCGAGGGTGCTGCGAATCTCCCCCGCCGTCAGCGGGTCGGTGCCGTCGTCTCGACGGAGTTCGGCGACCGCCCGCGCCCAGTCGATGGTCTCGGCCGCGCCGGGCGGCTTCCGGAGCGGTTCCTCTCGGAGTTCGCTCGTCATCCCGCAGAGTTCGGCGGCCACCGCGCCGTCGAGTTCGGGCACCTTCCGCGCGAGTATCTCGCGCTCCTTCTCGAACGACGGCGGTTCGACGTGGAGGTAGAGGCAGCGTCGCTTCAGCGCGTCGCTCAGCGCGCGCGTCCGGTTCGACGTGATGACGACGATGGGCGGCGTCGTCGCGCTGACCGTACCGAACTCCGGAACGGTCACCTGGAAGTCGCTCAGCACCTCCAGCAGGAGCGCCTCGAACTCCTCGTCGGCGCGGTCCACCTCGTCGATGAGCAGGACGCGCGGGCCGTCCTCGCCGCGCAGGGCGCGCAGCAGCGGGCGTTCGAGGAGGTAGTCCTCGTCGAACACCGAGCCGTCGTCGTCGCCCGACTGCACCGCCAGCAGCTGTTTCGTGTAGTTCCACTCGTACAGCGCGCTCTCGGCGGCCAGCCCCTCGTAACACTGCAGGCGGACGAGGTCGGTGTCGAACCCCGCCGCGAGCACCTTCGCCAGTTCGGTCTTGCCGGCCCCCGGTTCGCCCTCCACCAGGAGCGGCTTGCCGAGGCGGAGCGCCAGCAGGACGGTCGTCACGATGTCGTCCTCGGCGACGTACGACTGGTCGTCGAAGACGGCCCGGAGGTCGTCCTCCGTCACGTCCGCGAACGCCGTCGCCGGTCGGTCGGTCATGCTAGTCGATAGTAGGTCATGGATACTATGTCGTTCGCTAGCAGCCGCGTCGGTCGGCCGTGGTTCTCCCCCCAGCGCCGCGTCGTCAGCGACGGCCACGGCGACCGTGACGACGACGCCGTCGGCTGGGGGAGAACCACGTCAGTCGGCCGCGGCCGGGGACGCCGTCTGTTCGGCCGCTTCGCTCAGCGCACGCTTCGTGTAGACGCGCAGCAGTTGCTCGCGGAACGTCGCCGACGCCTGCAGGTCGGACATGAACATGTCCGTGTCGAGGCCGTCCGTCGCGCGCTCCGCGGCCGCCTCGATGGCGTCGTCGTCCAGCGTCTCGCCCGTCAGCGCGTCCTCGACGCCCTCCAGACGGACGCCGTGGTCCATCACGCCGTTCGCGCCGACGCGAATCGACTGGACCGAGTCGCCGTCCGTCTCGACGAGCGCCGCGACGCCCGTCATCGCGTACCCCGAGGACGGCGACGCCTTCTTCGCGTACGTGCCGACGGCGTCGCCCGCCGACGGTACCTCGATGCGCGTCAGCAGTTCGTCGGGGCCGAGCGCCGTCGCGTACATCCCGAAGAAGTAGTCGTCGACGGGTATCTCGCGCTCGCCGTCCGGTCCCTCGGCGACGAGCGTCACGTCGGACACCAGCGCGGGTGCTGGCAGGTCCGAGGCCGGGTCCGCGTGCGCGAGGTTCCCGCCGACGGTCCCCATGTTCCGGACCTGCGTGTCGCCGACCTGCTCCACCGCGGCGACCAGCGCCGGCGCGTGGGTCCGTGCGTCCTCGGACTCGATGAAGTCGTCGTACGGCGTCATCGCGCCGATGGAGAGCGTGTCGCCCTCCACGCTCACGCCGTGCATCGAGTCGATGCTCCCGATGTCGATGAGCACGTCCGGACTCGACAGCCCGCTCTTCATCGCCGGGAGCAGGCTGTGGCCCCCGGCGAGCAGTTCCGTCTCCTCGCCGGAGTGCTCGTCCATGAGGTCCAGCGCCTCGCTCACGCTCTCTGCCTTGTAGTAGTCGAACTGGTCCGGGAACATCAGCGGTCACCTCCGTCGTCCGCGGCGTCGTCGGCCGGGTCGGACTCCTCCGTTGGAGCGCCGCCGTCGGCGGCCGTGTTGTCCTGGACGGCCTGCCAGACGTTCTCGGCGCTCATCGGCATCTCGACGCCGTCCACGCCGAACGGTTCCAGCGCGTCCGCGACGGCGTTGACGATGGCCTGCGGCGCGGCGATGGTGCCCGCCTCGCCGACGCCCTTCACGCCCAGCGGGTTGTGCGGGCTCGGCGTCACCGTCGACTCTGTCTCCATCTCGGGGACGTGCTCGGCCTTCGGGACCGCGTAGTCCTGCATCGACCCCGTCATGAGCGTCCCGTTGTCGTCGTACTCGGCGCCCTCGTACATCGCCTGGCCGACGCCCTGCGCGACGCCGCCGTGGATCTGTCCTTCGACGATCTTGGGGTTGATCTGGTTGCCGACGTCGTCGACGGCGGCGTACTTCTCGAATGTTATCTCGCCGGACTCGGGGTCCACCTCGACGATGGCGACGTGCGTCCCGAACGGGAACACGAAGTTGTCCGGGTCGTAGAACGAGGTCGCCTCGAGACCCGGTTCCATCCCCTCGGGGATGTCGTGGGCGAGGTACGCCTGCTGGGCGACCGCCTGGATGCCGATGGAGCGGTCGGGCGCACCGGCGACCTGGAACTCACCGGCCTCGAACTCGATGTCGTCGGGGTCGGCTTCGAGCTGGTGGGCGGCTATCTCCTTCGCCTTGTCGACGAGCTTCCGGGCGCTCATCACGAGCGAGGAGCCGCCGACCGCGGCGGAGCGCGAGCCGTACGTCCCCATCCCGTGGGGTATCTCGTCGGTGTCGCCCTCGACGACCTCCACGTCGTCGTAGTCGACGCCGAGTTCGTTGGCGACGATCTGAGCGTACGTCGTCTCGTGGCCCTGCCCGTGGCCGGACGTGCCACAGTGGGCCGTCACCGTCCCGGACGGGTGGAAGCGCACGAGGCTGGACTCCCAGAGCCCCGCCTGCGCGCCGAGTTGCCCGGCGAGTTCCGAGGGTGCCAGTCCGCAGGCCTCGATGTAACAGGAGAAGCCGATACCGAGGTACTTGCCCTCCTCGCGGGCCTCCTCCTGACGCTGGCGGAAGTTCTCGTAGTCCACCAGTTCCAGCGCCTTGTCCATCGGTTTCTCGTAGTCGCCGCTGTCGTAGACGACCGCGACCTGCGTCTCGTACGGGAACTTGTCGTTCGGGACGAAGTTGTGACGGCGGAACTCCGCCTGGTCCATCCCCATCTCCTTCGCGCCGAGGTACATCAGGCGCTCGACGAGGAACGACGCCTCGGGGCGACCCGCCCCGCGGTAGGCGTCGACCGGCGGGACGTTCGTGTACGCGCCGGTGACGTGGCCGTAGATGGCCGGGATGTCGTACTGGCCCGACAGGAGCGTCCCGTACAGGTACGTCGGGACGGCCGGGGCGAACGTCGAGAGGTACGCGCCGAGGTTCGCCTTCGTGTCGACGCGCAGCCCGGTGATGCGACCCGTGTCGTCCATCGCGAGTTCCGCGGTGGTCTCGTGGCCACGACCCGGAGCGTCCGTGAGGTACGTCTCCGAGCGCGTCGCGGTCCACTTGACGGGCCGCTGGAGCAGCTTCGAGCACCACGCGACGAGCGCCTCGTCGGCGTAGTGGTGGATCTTGCTCCCGAACCCGCCGCCCACTTCGGGTGCCTTGATGCGGAGCTTGTGCTCGGGCTGGCCGATGACGCCCGACATGAGCAGGCGGTGGAGGTGCGGGTTCTGCGACGTCATGAACACCTCCAGCTCGTCGGTTCCGGAGTTGTACCGGGCGACGGCCGCTCGCGGCTCCATCGCGTTGGCGATGAGTAGCTGGTTCTCGATGTCGGTGCTCACGGTGTGGGCCGCCGAGTCGAACGCGTCGGCGGTCTTCTCCTCGTCGCCGATCTCCCAGTCGAACGCGACGTTGCCCTCCGCGTCGTCGTGGAGCTGTGGCGCGCCGTCTTCCAGCGCCTCGCCGGGCGAGGTGACGGCGTCCTGGCGCTCGTAGCTGACGTCGATGCCGTCGAGCGCGTCCTGCGCCTGGTACCGGTTCTCGGCGATTACGACGGCGATGGCGTCGCCCTGGTAGCGCGCGTGGTCGTCCACGAGGATGGGGTGGGAGACGTTGTTGAGGCTCGGGAGGAGCCAGCCGACCGGGAGTTCGAACGACCCACCGCCCGGCGTGTCGTCGCTCCACAGGTCGTCGTGCGTGTAGACGCCGACGACGCCCGGCATCTCCTCGGCCTCGCTCGTGTCGACGCTCTCGATGCGCGCGTTGCCGTACTGGCTGCGCTTGACGGCCATGTGGGCCGTGTTGTTGAACTGCAGGTCGTCGGTGTACTCGCCCGTGCCGGTGACGAGCGCCGGGTCCTCGCGGCGTTCGATGGCCGACCCGAGGATGTCCGCCGCGCTCACCTCGTCCGGGTCGAGGGACTCGATGCTCATTCTCCGTCCTCCTCGGTGGCGTCGACGTCACACGGAGCGTCTTCGACCGTGCCGCCGTCGGTACGCGGCTCGCCGTCCGTGCGCGTGCCGCCGTCGGTGACGGCCCCGCTACTCATGGACTCCGCGGCGTTCTCGACGGCGTTGACGATGTTCTGGTAGCCGGTGCAGCGACAGAGGTTGCCTTCGAGCCCCTCCCGAATCTCCTCGCGACTCGGGTCCGGGTTGGACTCGAGGAAGTCCGTCGCGGTCATCATCATCCCCGGCGTGCAGTAGCCACACTGGAGGCCGTGTTCCTCCTGGAAGCCGGTCTGGATGGGATGGAACTCGCCGCCCTCGGCGAGTCCTTCGACGGTGTCGACCTCCGTGCCGTCGGCCTGTACGGCGAGCATCGTGCAGGACTTCACCGCGTCACCGTCGACGTGGACGGTACACGCGCCGCAGGTGCTCGACTCGCAGCCGACGTTGGTCCCCGTATAGCCGAGTTGGTCTCGAATCGCGTGGACCAGCAGGGTCCGCGATTCGACTGTCAGGTCGTGGTCTGTCCCGTTCACCGTCAGCGAGATGTCGTGGTCTGTCATTTCGTATCAGTCCTTCGAGCGGCCGAGGACCCGGTCGATGAGCCCTCGGTCGTCGTCTTCGTCGGCCGGTTCCGCCGCCTCCTCCACGTCCGCCATCGTCAGCTCTCGCAGGCGCTCCTGCACCGACGAGAAGAACCGCTTGACGACGCGGTTCGCCACCGGGTTGATGACGCGCTGGCCCATCCCGGCGACCTTGCCGAACACGTCGGCGTCCGTCTCCCAGTGGACCGCCACGCCGTCGTCCGTCGGTTCGAGGTCCATCCCGGAGGACATCTCGAAGGAGCTGTCCCCGGAACTCCCCTCGCCCGACGCACGCATTCGCGGCTGGTCGCGCTCGTCGATGGTCACCACCGTCTCGAACGTCGGGTTCACCGGCCCGACGCTGATCTGCATGAGCACGGCGTACTGTTCGCCCTCCCTGAACGCTCGCTCCGCGATGACCTCCGGGTCACCGCTCAGTTCGGCGTCCTGTTCGTCGGCTCGTTCCTGGAGGGCGTCGAAGTCAACGTCGTCACCCTCGACGTGCAGGAGGAACTCGCACCCCGGTAGCGAGTCGGCGATGAGCACCGGGTCCGAGAGCGCGAGCCACACCTCGTCGACAGTCGTGTCCTCCAGTTCGAACGTCCCACTGAACTCCATCTACGTCACTCCGTTCTTGCCGTGGCACATGCTAAGTACTCTCGTGCTATTATCTAACCATGTTAGCAAAAAGGTTCGCATCATGCGGTTTTCTGATGCGAGGTGACCAGGGCGGGGTCCGACTGGGGCCAGACAGTTTCGAACTGGCAACTGTCACGCCTCGTCTGTCTCTCCTCACGCCTCGTCTGTCTCTCCCTGTTCACTCGACCTGGACCGGAGGGTTGCGCCCCTCGGGCCTCGCCGTGCCGTTTCGCGCCTCGTCGAGCCACTCCGGCGGTTCGACGCTGGTCTCGCCGATGTCGGTGAAGCGCGCGGTGTACACCCCACGGACCGCGGTGTCGGTGTCAGCGAGGGTGCCGTCGTGCTCGATGCGGTAGTCGACGAGTCGCCCCTCGTCGGTCATCGTGACGTTCACTCGTGCTTCCGTCACGTCGACCGGCCACCCTGCCACGTACAGGTCACCTGGTGTGGCGTCGATTCGGAGGCGGATGCGGCCGTCCTCGCTGACCGTCGATGCCGACTCCGCGTTGGTGTAGTACGGCCGGAGTGTGGCGGCCGGTGACACAGTACCACCGAGCCACTGCTGTCCACCGAAGTACGTCGTCCCGTTCTCACCGGTCCGTTCCTCGTAGAACTGCTCGCCAGTCGCCCAGCTCTCTATCGTCAGGACGTTCGCCGCGTACGAAGGTGGGGTCCCATCCAGCGAGAGTCGCGTCCTCGCCCGCTCGTGGTCCGCCGAGACGCGAGACACTGTGGTCAGGTTGCCAAGCCGCGTCCCGTTCGTCGCGGTGACGGTCTGCCGACCACGGACAGTGTAGCTCGTGTTCGCTACCGCTCTATCGTGCGTGTCGACGAGCGCGAACGAGTCGGTGATACCGTCCGCGTCGAGACCGGCCGGCGGGTCGGCCATCGGGTCGTCGGTCGGAACGTTCGCGGGCGTCGACGACGCGGGGGCGTTCGCATCACCGTCGAAGACGCCGCCACAGCCGGCGAGGAGGACGAGGGCCGTCAGCACGACGGCGAGGTGGGGAGGGCGCATACGGGGCGTCGAACTGTCGGCGTATTAGCAGTTCCGGGGGCGACGAGGAGATGTAGCCCGATTCAGAACGTGACGCCGCTGGCGAGGAGGCCCGCGTCGAGCAACAGGAGCAGGGCGACGACGCTCCCCGCGTAGAGGAACGGCTTCCCGTCGCGTGCGGGCGTCCGCACCTTCTCCTCCGCCAGGCCGTCGCGCATCCGGGCGCTCCCGGCCTCGACGAGGCCCGCCAGGAGGAACCAGAGGACGACCATCGCGAGCACCTGGTAGCCGCGCTGCGTCCCCGTGAGCGACTCGACGGTGTAGGCGTTCGCGGCCATGTGCCCGCCCGAGAGGAACAGGAGCAGTGCACTCGCACGGCTCACCGTCGAGAGCCGCGACACGACGAAGGCGAACGGGTCGGGGCGAATCTCTCCCCGGAGCCCCAGCGGGAGGATACCGACGGTGACGAACAGGACGGTGCCCGACCAGAGGCCGGCGAACAGGAGGTGCGTCGCGTACGCGACGGCGTCGACCAGAGCCATAGCGGAGGAGACGGCGGCACCGCAAAGAACGGTTCGGAAGTCGACCGGTCCGTCGCCGTGTCCGTCTCACCGGGCGACTCTGCCTCCCGAGGGACCGGTCTCAGTCCGCGAGAGGCGTCCGCCCCGCGTTCCAGTCGGCCGCGAACGAGACGAACCCGTCGAGGACGGCGAGACCGGTGTCGCCGGACTTCTCCGGGTGGAACTGCGTCCCGACGACGTTCCCGCGCTCGTTGGCCGCGATGGCGGCGAACCCGCCACCGTAGTCACAGGACGCGACGGTGTGCTCGCCCGCGTCCGTCCGGTAGGAGTGGACGAAGTACGCGTAGTCGCCCGTCTCCACGTCCGCGACGACGGGGTGGTCGCGTTCGACGGTCAGCGTGTTCCAGCCCATGTGTGGCACCTTCACGTCGCCCGCGACGCGCGTGACGTGACCCTCGACGAGGTCCAGTCCTTCGACGACGTCTCCCTCGGGGGCGTCCTCCGTCGAGTCGGTCATGAGCAACTGGAGGCCGACGCAGATGCCGAGGACGGGCGTGTCCTCGGCCACCTCCCGGAGTACGTCGTGGAACGGTCGAGAGTTGCGCATGCACTCCTCGAACGCGCCGACGCCGGGGAGGACGAGGGCGTCGGCGGTTCGTATCGCGTCGGGGTCGCTCGACTCGGTGACGGTCGCTCCCGCGCGTTCGAGGCCGCGCCGGAGACTGCGGAGGTTCCCGACGCCGTAGTCGATGACGGTGACGTCGACGTTCACGACGAGGCTAGCCGACGACCACGCAAGTAGCTTCAGGTCGTGGCAGTCGTCGCCGCCGTGGCGACGGGGGAGGCATCGCGGCCGGACGGCCGTACCGACGCGAGCCTGGAGCGGGGCCCGCGATTCGTGTGAGCACGCTTAAGCCGCGCCGTCCGTTGCCTTCCGGTATGGAACCACGGGACCGCTCGTCGTACTCGGTGTACCAGGCCGGGCGGGGCATCGAGGAGGTGGCCCGCGAACTCGACCGGGACCCCGAGGAGTTCGTGGTGCTCTCCTCGAACGAGAACGCTCTCGGGCCGTCGCCAGCGGCCGTCGAGGCAATCCGCGACCACGCGGGCGGCGTCAACCGCTACCCGAAGTCCTCGCACGTCGACCTCACCGAGGCCATCGCAGAGGAGTGGGACTTCGCGCCGGAACAGGCGTGGCTGGCCCCCGGCGGCGACGGGGCACTCGACTTCCTCCACCGGGCGATGCTCGACCCCGGCGACGAGATTCTCGTCCCGCGACCGGGGTTCGCCTACTACGCGATGAGCGCGCGCTACCACCACGGCGACGTCTCGACGTACAGTCTGTCGAAGGCCGACGGCTTCGAGCAGACCGCCGACACCGTCCTCGCGTCCTACGACGGCGAGCGCGTCGTGTTCGTCATCAGCCCGCACAGCCCCGTCGGCACCGAGATGCCGATGGCCGAGGTGGAGCGACTGGCCGACGAGACGGCCGACGACACGCTCGTCGTCGTCGACGAGGCGTACGCCGAGTTCTCGACGAGCGAGAGCAAGCGGCGACTTCTCGACGAACGAGACGACGTCGCCGTCCTCCGCACGTTCTCGAAGGCGTACGGGCTGGCCGGTCTCCGACTCGGCTATCTCCTGACGCCGGAGTCGTGGGCCGACGTCTACGCCCGCGTCAACACGCCGTTCTCGGTCAACGAACTCGCCTGCCGGGCCGGACTCGCGGCGCTCTCCGACGACGAGTTCGTCACGGAGACGGTCGAGACCGCCCGCTGGGCGCGCGAGTACCTGCACGAGCATCTCGACGCGCCGACGTTCGAGAGCGGCGGGAACTTCGTCCTCGTGGACGTGGGCGAGGCCGCACCGCTCGACGCCGACGAGGGCGCGGGGAGCGCCGTCGCGGCTGCGACCCAGCGCCGCGGCCTCATCGTCCGGGACTGTTCGAGTTTCGGCCTCCCCGACTGCGTCCGCATCACGACGGGCACCCGCGAGGAGACGAAACGAGCCGTCGAGGTCGTCAACGGCGTTCTCGCGGAGGTGCCCGAGGCGTGAGGCTCGCCGTTACCGGGACGCCCGGCACCGGGAAGACGACGGCCACCGAGCACCTCGACGACCGTGCCAGCGAGCGAGCGCAGGACACGCGCGTCGTCCACCTGAACGACGTCATCCGGGAGGCGGGACTCCACGACGGCGAGGACCCCGACCGGGCCAGCCTCTACGCCGACTTCGAGGCGCTGGGAGAGTGGCTCGACGAGCACGCGGCGGGCACCGACGAGGACGTCGTCGTCGAGTCGCACCTCGCCCACCACTTCGACGCCCACCGGGTCGTCGTGTTGCGGTGCGCCCCCGAGACGCTCGAATCGCGGCTCCTGGAGCGCGGAGAGACGGAAGAGAAGGCGGAGG
Source organism: Halomarina salina (assembly GCF_023074835.1). Classification (NCBI taxonomy): domain Archaea; kingdom Methanobacteriati; phylum Methanobacteriota; class Halobacteria; order Halobacteriales; family Natronomonadaceae; genus Halomarina; species Halomarina salina. The sequence continues at coordinate 2,627,868 of NZ_JALLGW010000001.1, read as the reverse complement.
AGAACGCGGACGCCGAGGCCCTCGACGTGATTCTCGCCGAGGCGGTCGACCGCCACGGGACGGACGCGGTGTACGAGATAGACGCGACCGACCGCTCGCCCGAGGCGGTCGCCGACGAGATTCGTGCGGTACTCGACGGCGAACGAGAACCGAGCGCCGGGACGGTCGACTTTACGGGGTGGCTATGACGCTCGACCAGTTCCGGTCGGTCGCCGACCGGTTCCTGGAACCGTTCGTGGACGTCTCCGAGCAGGCCGGCCTGACCCCGAACGCGGTGAGCGTCGCGGCCATCGCGCTCGCCGCGGGCGCGGGCCTCGCGTTCGCGTTCGGGCAGGGTACGCCGATACTCTACCTCGTCGGGTCGGTACTCGTCTTCCTGAACGGGTGGCTCGACATCCTCGACGGCGCGCTGGCGCGTCGCCTGCAGGTCGCCTCGGCTGCCGGTGACCTGCTCGACCACGTCCTCGACCGCTACGCGGACATCTTCATCCTGGTCGGTCTCGCCGCGGGCGTCGACGAGTGGGCGCTCGGCCTCGCGGCCGTGACGGGCGTCGTGATGACGTCGTACCTCGGGACGCAGGCCCAGGCTGTCGGTCTCGACCGGGTGTACGGCGGCCTCGTCGGCCGCGCGGACCGACTCGTCATCGTCGGCGTGGTGGGCGTGGTGGCGTGGCTCTACACCGACTCGATAGCGGGTCTCACCGTCGTCGGGTGGACGCTGGTGTTCTTCGCCATCGTGGGTCACTTCACCGCGCTCCAGCGGTTCTACTACGCGATGCGGGCGTTCGAGTCGACGGACAGGCTGTAGGGGCGTCCTGGCCGCCGCGAGCGGCGAGGAGGGTGGTCACCGGCTGATTCGTCGTCGACGCTGGCTCCGTCGGACGATTTATCCGTGGGCGTGGCAAAGGACCTCGCATGCCGCAGTGTGAGATGTGCGGAGCGGAGACCTCGTCGCCGAAGACCGTGAAGATCGAAGGGGCCGAGATACAGGTGTGTGACGCCTGTGCTCAGTTCGGGACGGAGGTGAAGACCCAGTCGTCGTCCGGGTCGACCTCCAAGTACTCGACAGACTCCTCGTCGTCCTCCTCGTCTTCGTCGTCCTCGTCGTCGAGTTCCTCCTCGTCCTCACAGCAACGACGCCGCCGGGACATGTTCGACCAGATGGACGAGGTCGCACAGGACTACGACGACCGCATCCGCAACGCGCGGGAGGGATCGAACCTCACGCAGGAGGAGCTCGCCGGAGAACTCAACGAGAAGGCGAGTCTCATCCGCAAGCTCGAACGCGGCGACATCCTCCCGAGCGACGACGTGCGCAAGAAGCTCGAACGGAAACTCGGCATCTCGCTGACCGAGGGGTCGAGCAGCGACGACGACGAGTGGGAGGGTGGCTCCTCCTCCGGGTCGTACACGCTCGGCGACGTGGTCAAGCGGAAGGACTGAGCGCCCCGCTCCCGCCGCGTCGGGTCCGTGTCGAGCAGCGTTTTCGCCGAGTCGTTCCGGGACGGAGTGAGTAGTTATTTGCCAGCCGCGAGTGCCCCTCCTGTATGTTCGTTCTCGTCAACCTGAAGGCGTACCCCTGTGACGCCGTCGCCGTCGCCGAGGCAGCAGCGACCGTCGCCGACGACACCGGCGCGCGCATCGCCGTCGCCCCGCAGGCCGCCCACATCGAACCCGTCGCGGAGACGGGCGTCGAGACGTGGGCACAGCACGTCTCGTCCTCTGGCCACGGCAGTCACACCGGGAGCACGCTCGCCCCCGCCGTCGCGGACGCGGGCGCGACCGGCGCGCTCCTCAACCACTCCGAGCGCCGACTCAAACTGGCGGACATCGACGGGTCGCTTCGCGCGGCCGAGGACACCGGCCTCGATACCATCGTCTGTGCGAACAACCCGCGGCAGGTGGCTGCCGCCGCGACGCTCGGTCCGGACATGGTCGCCGTCGAACCGCCGGAACTCATCGGCTCCGGGACGCCGGTCAGTCGCGCGGACCCCGACATCGTCCGCGACGCCGTCGCCGCCGCCGACGAGGTCAACCCCCCGGTCCCGGTGCTCTGCGGGGCCGGTATCACGTCGGGCGACGACGTCGAGGCGGCGGCGGACCTCGGGAGCGAAGGGGTCCTCCTCGCCAGCGGCGTCGCCAAGGCAGACGACCCCGAGGAAGTGCTCAGAGACCTCGTCTCCGGCATCTGAGCGGTCGGGAGCGGGTTCCGTCCAGCGCCGTGTTCCTAGACAGCTCGGCGAAACTAATACGAATCGAAGAAAGACTTATTTCTGTGAAGGAATATGGTCGAGTCAGAGAGTATCATGGGACTACTTGACGACATCGAAAACGACCTCGACGGTGGAGGTGAGGAGCGGACCCGCTACGAGTACGAGTGCGACGCGTGCGGAGCGACGTGGCGAACGACGGTCTCACCGTCTATCGCCCGCTGTACGGAGTGTAGCAACGACGACGTCACTGTTCTCTCCGAGTAGTACAACGACGGTCGACCGCGCCGCAGGGCCGCCGACCGATAGGGGTTCCTCCAGCGTCTGCAACCGCATCGAGTCCGGGTCGGACGACTCTTCACCAACACCTGTGTCACAGTGCCCCGCATCGAGATGGTCGACCAGCGTGGACCGACCGGTCAGCGGAGCAGTCCCGCCTCGATGGCCTCGACGACGTCCTCGGCCACTCCCTCGTCGAGATGGTCGCCGCTGGCGGCGGCGACGAACGTCGGGAGCGCGTAGGCGTAGCGCCCACGTCCCGCGTGTCGAATCAGTCCGGCCTCCCGCAGCGCGCTGTTCTTGCTGTACGCGAGCGTCCGTTCGCTCTCACCGTCACCGCCCGTCGCGACGTGCGCGTCGACAGGAGTGCAGGGACCGCGGTCGCGGTACTCGACGAGCATCTCCCGCGTCGGTTCGTCGAGGTCCGAGAGAACTGCTCTGGCGCGGGCGACGACCGGTCGCTCGCCGTCCGCTTCTGCGCCGTGTCGACCGTCACCGTCCCGTCGTTCGTCGTCCGCTCGCGCGGCACTCGCACCGTGTTCGCCGCCGTCGCTCCCGCCCGCGTCGCTCGACTTCGCCCCGTCCGCTGTCGTCGAGTCGTCTCGTGCGGCCGCGGGCGAAGCGTCGGGCCACGGCGTCGTGGCCGCTCCCGCGGACGTCGAACCGCTCGCGTCCCGTTCGCCGGACGTGGACGTGGAGCGCATCCCTGCGTCGGCCCAGTCGTCCGACGCAGTCGGCGCGGACGCGGTGGTACCGGACGTTCCGTTCGTGGCGGCGGTGTCGTCGCCACCGGACGACGTCTCGGGAACCGCTCCGGCACCTGTCAGGCTCGCCATCGCCGCCTCGATACGTTCGTCGGTGGCAGCCTCGTCGTCGGTGTTCTCGGTCCCGTTCGTCGCCGCGGTCGACGCCTCCGCTTCCCGCTCGGCGTCCGTCGCTTCGGCCGACGCCGTCGCGTCGTCGCTCCCTCCGACCATCGACGGGTCGTCGGCGTCGGGCGCTGGCCACGGCGTCGTCTCGACCGCCGGGTCGTGGGACTCCTCCAGCGTCGCCTGTTCGGTCCCTTCGGCGTCGTCCTCGTGCTCACGGTCGCGTCGCAGTTGCATCCGCGAGCGACCGGGGTGGTCGAACAGCGCGGCGGCGAACTGGTCGGCCATCTGCGAGAGGTCGCGGGCGTCCTCCAGGTCGCGTTCGAGCATCTCGATGCGGTTCTCCTTCTCGCGCACCTCGGCTTCGAGTTCGGCGATGCGGTCCTCGCGGGCGTTCTGCTCCTCGGTGATGGTCTGGAGTTCGCCGACCAGGTCGTCGCTGACGCTCTTCAGGTCGGGGCGCTGGAAGTCGTCGAGACCGGGCGTCGCGCCCGCGTCGAACGTCTTCTTGCGCTGGAACTGCACCCGCCGCACCTCCTCCTCCCAGTCGGTGACGAGGAACGCCTCGCCGTCGTTCAGTCCCTCGACGGCTTCGGCGTACTCGCTCCCCAGCACGCGCTTGACGACCTTCGTGTCGTTACGCCACGTCAGGCGGTGCCAGCAGAGCCAGTCGCACTGCGTGATGAAGTCCTTCTTCACGTCGGCCGGCCGCTGGCTGATGCCCATGATACCGAGGCCGTGTTTCCGACCGCGCTTGCCGACCTTGATGAGCATCCGACCGCACTCGCCCATCCCGCCGCCCTCGGGAATCCACTCGTGGACCTCTTCGACGACGAGGAGGAACGGCTTCTTCAGCTTCTTCTCTTTCGCGAACAGCTGTTTCGCGACCTCCGTCAGCAGGTCGGCGGCTTCCCGTTCGTCGAGGAACGAGGAGACGTCGAGGATGATGGGGACGTTCTCGACGAGCGCGAGGTCGGCTATCTTCTCGGCGTGTTCGGCGCTCACCTGGATGTCGCACTCCTCGTCGTCGCCCACGTGGAGGATCTCGTACTTCTCCTTCAGCCCGTAGTACTCGCCGTCGATGTCGACGATGAGGACCGGGAACCCCCGGTCGAGCAGTTTCTCGATGACGACGCTCGCGGTGTTCGACTTCCCCGACCCGGACTTCCCGGTGACGAACCCGCGACCGGTCAGCACTTCGACGGAGGGCAGTGATACGTCGGTGCCGGCGGTGCCGACGCCGCCGACACCGTCGCTCACCTCCGCCACCGTGATGGTCTCGGTCTCTCCCATGTTCGCGCGTACGTGCGAACTGTCATAACTCATCGTCAGACGCACGGCGGACGGCGGCGGGTCGACCGCCGTCCGGCGACCCGATACCACCCGGTTCGACGCCGTTCACCGACGAGCACCGCTAATAAACGCGTAGACTGTTGAACCCGCGAACGTAAGCCGCACTACCACTCCTCTCGGGTAGGGCACGAAGGTACAGTCCGTGTTCACCGGCACTCCACTGGTGGGGAGCGGAGGCGGGAGACCGGTACGACCCCGGCGTGCCCACGGGATGCTGTGCCTCTGACACGCAGCCCCCGTTTTCTGTCGGCGACGGACCACGACCCACTCGGCCGAGAGTCTCGACACCGCTCGTCGTATCACCACCGGCTGTCGCCTGTTCTCTGAGCGTCGCTACGGCGAGTCGAACCGAACGCTCCCGACGAGACCGTTGAGGGCGCGCCGGAGTCGCTGGGAGACGGCCTGCTCCGTGACGCCGAACTGTTCCGAGAGGTCGGCGAGCGTCGACTGCCGTGGCACCTCGAAGTAGCCGCGTTCGTACGCGACGTTGAGCGTCTCCCACTGCGTGGGCGTGAGGACGTCCTTCGCCGTCGGGACGTGCGGGTTGTAGATGCCACCGACGTCGAACCTGACGTCGGACGCCCGGCAGCGGTCGGCGAACTCCCGCAGACGGTCGTGACTCGGGAACCGGATGCGGAGCTCCCACCGACCCTGCTCACCGACGCCGTCGAGGATGACGCCGTCCGTCGCTTCGAGCGACTCGACCACGACTCCCAGGTCGCCGGCCCACTCCATCGCGTACAGGTGGCGGCCGTCGACAGACGCCAGTCGCTCGGTGGATTCGACCGTCGACTCCTCGGCGAGGGCTCGCTCGATGTTCCCGACGGAGCCGTCGGATATCCAGAAGAAGGGGAGGACGTCGTCGCTGATGGGCGCCATCCGCTCGGGTTTGATACGCGCATCCTCGTCCTCGAGGAGCACGTCACCGAGCGGTAACGCGTCGCCCGGCAGCGTCAGGTCCACCACGGTCACCATGCAGACTCTACGATACCGGACGTGTGACAGACACATAGTACCACCCCCTGAACTGAGTGATATCTGTCGGGAGTGGCCCCAAGCACTGCTTTATCGCTGAAGGGAGGGGAGACCTATCGTTTCGAAGTACTGTTGTCGATGGGGGACTGTGTCGCCTACCGACCGGCCGGAGAACAGCTAAGTCGCCATGTGCCACTCGTTACCCATGGACTGGGAGAGCTTCGACCCCGTAGCGGACCGCGACGAGTTCACGTGGGACGACGTCTACGCCGAGGCCGACTGGGACGCCCCGAGCCGACTCAACGTCGGGCACGAGGTGTGTGACCGCCACGCGGCGGCCGACCCGGACCGGACCGCCCTGGAGTGGGCTGGGGACGAGGGTGACCGTGAGACGGTGACGTTCGGCCACCTGCGGGACCGCTCGAACCGGGTGGCGAACGTCGTCGCCGACCACGTCGACCGGGGCGATCGCGTGTTCTCGTACATGCCCCGCATCCCCCAGCACTACGCGGCGATGGTCGGGACGCTGAAGGCGGGTGCCGTCTGGGGCAGCGTCAACGAGCGGTTCGGTCCCGACGGCATCGCCTACCGTCTCGCGGACTGCGACGCGCGACTCGTGTTCACGACGAGCGACAACCTCGACACGGTCGAACGGGCGCTCGACGACGTCCCGAGCGTCGAGACGGTGGTCGTCGTCGAGCAGGGCGGCGACCCCGGTGGCCGCGACGACGGCCACCTCGACTTCCACGAGGCGACCGCCGCGGCCGACGACGAGTTCGACGTCGTCGAGACGAGCGGCGAGGACGACGCCCTGCTGTACTACACCTCGGGGACGACGGGGCAGGCGAAGGGCGTCCTCCACAGACACCGCTGGGTCGCGGGCGTCGCCCTGACGCAGAAACTGTCCGTCGACCTCACCCCGGACGACCTCTACTGGTCGACCGCGGACCTCGGGTGGCTCACCGGCCCCATCAACACGCTCGGCGCGTGGTACTGGGGCACCTCGCTGTTCACTACCGACGGCGAGTTCGACCCGGAGGCGTGGGCCGACCTGCTCGACGAGTTCCCCGTCAGCGTCCTGTTCTCCGTCCCGACGGCCTACCGGATGCTCCGGGAGAACGAGGCGGTGCTGGACGGGGTCGACCACGACGTTCGACACGCGCTCTCCATCGGCGAACCGCTCTCGGCGGGGGTCGTCGAGTGGGGTCGAGACGCGCTCGGCGTCACCATCCTCGACACGTACGGCCAGACCGAGACGGGCAACATGATTATCAACAACTACCCCGAGATGGCGATTCGCCCCGGGTCGATGGGGAAACCCCTCCCCGGCGTCGAGGCGGCCGTCGTCGACCCGGACAGCGGCGAGGTGCTACCACCGGGCGAGACGGGCGTCATCGCCGAACGCGGCGACTTCCCGTGTTTCTTCGCGGAGTACTGGGAGCAACCCGAGAAGACCGCCGACTGCTTCGTCGACGGTCCGGACGGCGAGTGGTACCTCTCCGGTGACCTCGGCCACCTCGACGAGGACGGCTACTTCTGGTTCGAGGGGCGGGCCGACGACGTCATCATCTCCTCGGGCTATCGCATCGGTCCGTTCGAGGTCGAGTCCTCGCTCGGCGAACACCCCGCCGTCGCGGAGGCGGCCGTCGTCCCGAAGTCCGACCGCGAACGCGGCAACATCGTCAAGGCGTTCGTCGTCCTGTCTGCGGGTCACGACCCGAGCGACGACCTGGTCGAGGATATCCAGCAACACGTGCGGAACGAACTCGCCGCACACGAGTACCCCCGCGAGGTCGAGTTCGTCGACGAGTTACCCAAGACCGTGACCGGGAAGATTCGCCGGACGGAACTGCGGGACCGCGTGGAGTAGGTCGGGGTAGCGTACGGTCGGGAACGTTGCCCTCCGCGTGTCGACTCAGGCCGGACGGACGACCCACTCGCCGTCGGTCTGCTCGACGAGTCGGCCGCCCGCTTCGAGGCGGACGATGTAGCCCGTCGGCGTCCGCTCGGTGCTGGCGGGGGCGTCGACGTTGACGAGGTGCCCGATGAACTGCGCGCTCGGCGGCTTCTGGGCCGCGCCGCAGTCGTACACCGTCAGCAGGTCGCCGTCGTCGCGGGCGGTGTAGACGACGAGGTGCGCGTGTCGCGCGAGGCGGTAGCTCTCCTCGTCCGCCTCGACGCGCTGCAGATGGTTCACGACGTGCAGTTGCGTCCGGACGGGCTTAACCGAGGGGGTCGCCCTCGTCGAGTCGGTCCGGCGGACCGCTGTTCGGCGCGAACCGAGCGGTCGGTGAGCTTCGGACGGGTCTCTCTTGCCTCCCGGTCGCAGTCGTTCCCCGCACACCGACTGGACGTTCGCGGGGAAGGGGAACAGAGGTTCGTGAACGCTGTCGTCAGTCGCCTCCCAGCGGCCCGGTGTCGGCGTGTTCGACACACGCAGTCAGTTCGGCAGCGAGCATGTCTGCCCGGTATCGGAACTCGGTCGCGTCGTCGCCGGTCACGACGCCCGCTCCGGAGAGGTCGTCGATGAGGGAAGCAAGGTTCGTGTTCAGTTCGTCGATCGTCTCGATCGTCTCGTTGGTGCCAACCACATCCGTCCCTGACTCGGTGACAGCGTACCACTTCTCCGTACACATGTACCACCCGGCCGCCCCACTAGCTACGTACGTAGTTCACGAGGAACGGACGAACAGGGCGACGTGACACTGTCTACACTTCACCGTCACCGCCGTCGGCGCACGTCGCCGGGACCACGGTAGCGGTCCAGAGTTCGCCTTAGACAAGTGGCTTAGGTGTTCCTGAAGAACGAACTCGACAGGAATCAGATGCGCGAACTCCGGAACATCGGCGGCTTACATCCCAGCGACTACACGCGGCGGCAGTGGTTCGTCCTCCTCTACGCCCTCGGGCTCGTCTCGACCGTCCTCGCCTTCACGCTGGCCTACTGGTGGGGGATGCGGACGCTCGAGAACGAACCCCGAACGATCTACCGCTCGTTGAACGCCGTCGTCGCGACGATGACCACGACCGGGTACGGAGCCGACGCACCGTGGCAGACGCGGGCGATGAACCTGCTCATGGTGACGATGCAGTTCGGCGGCGTCGTCATCGGGTTCGTGACGCTGCGCGTGCTCATCATCCCGCTCTTCGAACGGGCGCCCCTCAAACTGGACGACCGGCTCTCGCTCAAGAACGACCACGTGGTCATCACGGAGTACCAGCGCGACACGGAGGAGCTGCTCGACGAACTCGAGCGACTCGACGTCGGGTACGTGCTGCTCGACCCGGACCAGACCGAGGCGAAACGGCTCTCCGACGAGGGCTACCAGGCCATCAACGGCGACGCCGAATCGCGCGCCGACCTCGACCGCGCGAGCATCGAGGACGCGTCGTTGCTCATCACCGACGCCGGAGACAGGACAGCGAGCATCGCGTTGACGGCACGCGAGGCCAACGAGGACCTGCGCGTCGTCAGCTTCATGCGTTCGACCCGGCGACGGTCGGCGCTCGAGCAAGCCGGGGTCGACCGAACCGTCGCACCGCACGCCCTCATCGGACGACGGCTCGCCGAGAAGGCGACCACTCCGGTATCCATCGACGCACCGGGGGGCGACAACGACGGGTTCGTCGTTCGGGAGATACTCGTCCGGAGAGGCAGCCCGTTACACGGCGCTCGCGTCGGGGATTCGCCGCTGGCGAACCATCCGTCGCTGACGCTCGTCGGCGGCTGGTTCGACGGGGAGTTACGACTGCCGGCGTCGCCCGACGACCGACTCGCGCCGAACACCGTCCTCCTCGTCGCCGGAGACGAGGGTGCGATCACCGACGTCATCAGCGAAACCTCGGGGGTACAGTCACCGCGTGCCACCCCACCGTCTCGTGTCGTCGTCGCTGGACTCGGCGACGGAGGCGCTGCTGCTACCGAGGTGCTTCGCGACCACGCGTCGGTGACGACGATCGACGAACGACAGGAGGCAGACCCGGACGTCGTCGGTGACGTCACCGAACCCGAGACGCTTCGTGCTGCCGAAATCGGCGACGCCTCTGCGCTCGTCGTCACCGTCGACGACGACTCGACCGGCCTGCTGACCGTCGCGCTGGCCCGGTCGCTCGCTCCCGACGTGGAGATTCTCGCACGCGTCGTCGATACGGAGAAGGCGTCCCCCGCGTTCAGAGCGGGAGCCGACTACGTGCTCTCGGTGCAGCGAATCTGTGCGCGACTCGTCGCGGCCGAGGTACACGGCGAGCGGGTGATGAACCCCGTCCGTCAGGTTCGTCTGGTGCGGAGCGATGCGGCCCCGTTCGAGGGGCGTCGACTGGCAGACGTCCGGCGTCGTACGGACCGGGACTGGACGGTGCTGGGACTCGTCCGCGACGGGTCGGTCTCCACCGCTGGAGAGGCGGTAATCGAAGCGGAAGACGAGCTACTGGTCGTCGGGAGCGACCAGGCGATGCAGCGTTTCGAGCGCACGGGACCGGGCTCTTGAGTCCGTCTGCGCGTACACTCTCGACGGCAGGGCTGGAGACGCGTCGCCGTACGATACACACGCGACACGAGTCGCTCGGTTGGGCGCGCCGAGACTCACCAGAACGGAAACCGGTGCCGCCCAGGTCGCTGGTGCTCCGCAGGCGGTCGTCGTCGAGTCGCCGACTTCTCGGCCTGTCGGACTGCTTCCGGCAGGTTATACGTTCCCGCCGCCTATGTCGACTGTAGATGACCGACACTCACGTCGAGTCCGCCAGGACGGAACCGACGCCACTCTCGTGGTGTCACGACGTCGTCCCGACGGTCTCTCGGTCGTTCGCGGTCACCGTCCGCCTGCTCGACGCCCCGATGGACGACTACATCTGCGTCGGCTACCTGCTCTGTCGCGTCCCCGACACCGTCGAGGACGCGCGTCACATTCCGAGCGACGAGAAGGTGCGACTCCTCCGGACGTACGACGCGGCGCTCGACCCGTCCGACCCGACGACCGTCGAGGCCTTCCTCGACGCCGTCGAACCGTGGATTCCGGCCGACGTGGACGACGACTGGACGGTCGTCCGCGAGACGAAGCGCGTCGTGAGCGCGTTCGACGCGTTCGACGCCGACGTGCGCGGCGCGATGCGGCCGCCGATTCGAGAACTCGTCTGCGGGATGGCGAGGTTCGTCGAGGAGAGCGCGCAGGGGGTCGGCCTCCGCATCGACACCCAGGAGGACCTCGACCGGTACTGCGACGTCGTCGCCGGCACCGTCGGGCACCTCGTGACGAACCTGGTCGCGTTCGACAGCGACCCGGAGACCGAGCGCTACCTGCGCGAGCGCGCCGAGGGGTTCGGCCGCCTGCTCCAGCTCGTCAACGTCGTCAAGGACGTCCACGCCGACTACCACGAGGAGGACAACGTCTACGTCCCGCGGGAGTGGTTGGCCGACGACGTGCCACAGGACCGACTGCTCGCCGACGAACACCGCGCCGGGACGCGTCGAGCGCTCCAGCGCGTCATCGGGCACGCCCGGTCGTTCCGGGTCGACGCCCACGAGTACCTCGAACGCTGCGCCCGAACCGCACAGCTCTCGCTCCCGCCGTTCGGACTCCCGTACCTGCTCGCACTGGCGACGCTGCGCGAACTCGAAGGCGACCTCGACGCCGTCCTCTCCGGGGCGACGGTGAAGGTCTCGCGCGAGGAGGTCCACGAACTGACGGCGGTGCTGACCGCAGCGCCGTTCGACCACACGCTGCTCGACGAACTGGAGCGGTCGGTCCAGAGGAACCGCAGACCCGAGTGAGTCGAGAACAGTGACGAACTGTGGTGGTCGTGGGTCTGCGCTCCGGGCGATTCAGTACATACGAATCTCCCAGCGCGCCGTCTGGACGACGAGGCCGAGGCCGAGGAGGCTGGCGATGGCGGTTCCGAAGGTCATCGGGTCGAGCCAGTCGACGTGGCCGCCGTTCTTGAACTTGTAGTACCTGTCGTCCTTCGTGATGACGTCGGCCCAGACGTTCTCGTGCGTGTCGTAGTGGACGACCGTCCGTTCCTCGACCGCTCGCTGGAAGTCCGCACGTTGTTGCTCGTTCAGGTCGTCGTAGGTCTCGACGTTCAGTTGTGCGTTCGCGACACCAGGCGGAGCCTCGTCGGTGACCTGCTGGAACGTGATGGAGTAGTCCTGGTCGGCGGTGATGAACCAGCCCAGCCCACCCGCCAGGAAGAGCGTGATGCCGACGAGGAACAGTACGAAGTAGAGAAACCTGCTCTGAGGGACCATACCTGACCTTGTTCGACGACCCCACTAAACCGTTACCATGGTGCGGTAGACGGTCTCACACGAAGTCGAACACCGTGGTCTGCCCGGGGGGTAGCCGACGGGTCGCCGGTGGGTCTCCCATTCCCGGTGGGTCGTCGGTGGTCCTCCCATTCGGCTCTGCGTCGTCGGTCGCCGGGTCGGTTCCGCCGTCCCGCACGAACCGGTCGAGCGAGGCGACGCCCTCGTCCCCGTTCGTGGCGTGTGGGTCGCTGGCGTCCTCGACCGACGGTTCCGTCTCCTCGCCCACCTCCTCCATCCCCTCCCAGCGGTCCAGTCCGGACTGCGTCCCCTCGCCGAACGAGAGGTTCGAGACGCGGACGCCGAGTTTGCGGACCGTCTCCCCCTCGAACTCCTCGGCGAGGTCGGCGACGACCGACTGGACGAGGTCGGCATCCGCGACCGGCCCCGACAGCGACCGCTCGCGGGTGCTGACGTCGAACGGAGGCCGGACGACTTTGATGCCGATGGTCTTGTACAGCGCGCCCCGCGCGTCGGCCCGCTCGACCACCTCCATCGCGAGGTCGGTCAGCCGTCCGCGGATGCGCTCGGGGTCGGCCGTCTGCTCGGTGAACGCGGACTCGCTGGAGAGGCTCTTGGGGCGGCCCACCGGTTCGACCACGCGGCGGTCGACGCCACGGGCGCGCTCGTGGAACTCGCGGCCGCGAGCACCGAACCGGTCGACCAGTTCCGTCCGGTCGGCGGCCGCGAGGTCACCGGCAGTCTCGATGCCCATCGAACGCAGTTCGCGCGCGGTGACCGGGCCTACGCCGTGGAGGTCGTCCACCGGCAACGGAGCCAGGAACTCCCGCACCTCGTCGGGTTCGACGACGACGAGTCCGTCCGGCTTGTCGTGGTCGCTCGCGATCTTCGCCGTCGACATGTTGGGCGCGACGCCGACGCTGGCGGGCACGCCGACCTCCTCGTGGATTCGCTCGCGGAGGCTCCGGGCGAACACGTCCACGCTGTGCCAGCCGACCCGTCCGGTGACGTCGAGGTACGCCTCGTCGATGCTCACCTCCCGGACCGTCTCGCTCACCTCGTGGAGGATGGCCTTCACCTCGGCGCTGACCGACTCGTAGTACTCCAGGTCCACGCTCCGGTAGTATCCGCGTGGGGTCTCTTCGTCGGTTGTTTCGGTCACAGACCCGACGTCTGCCTCGTTGTCGTCGTCGCCGGGCGACTCCTCGCACTCGGAGCCGTTGCACTCGGACCCGGACTCGACTCGTGGGAGCGCGTCGAGCGCCTGGGAGATGGGCTGGGCGCTCTCGACGCCGTGTTCGCGGGCTTCGTAGCTCGCCGTCGCCACAGCGCCGTGGCTCGCGCCGTCCTCGTAGCCCATGCCGACGACGACGGGCTTCCCTTCGAGTGCGGGTTCGCGTCGGCGCTCGCACGCCGCGTAGAAACAGTCCATATCGACGTGGAGGACGACCCGGTCGTCGTCGTGCGCGTCGGTCGCCCCACCGCCGTGCATGGTAGAGAGTACGCGTCCAGCGGTTAGTAGTTGTTCAGTTCGGAGTGAATGTGGTCCGTCGCAGCGAGGGGACCGGGAGGACGGCAGACGGTCGCGCGTCGCTAGCGCTTCGGCTCGACCCGTGCGGGGAGCAGTTCACGACGTGATGCTGGTCAGTTCGAGACACCGGCCGCGAGTTCGTTCCGGTCGCTCGTCGCATCGAGTTCGTCGACGGTGATGTCGTCGACGTCCCGGAGCGTCACCTCGTAGCCGTGGTAGTGGAGGACGATCTCGCCGTCACCGCGGAGCGGGAACAGTCGATCCAGCGCGTCCGGGTCGAGCGTGTCGTACAGCGGGGGGAGGTCGACCGGGTGGCAGCCTGCTTCAGTTGCGACCGCTTCGACGAGCGCGACGGAAGGGCGTAGGTCTGTCATCACCGGAATGCGGGGGTATCGCATAAAAAGAATACTGTCTAACTGGATAGTGGCGGTCCCCGAGACGTGGCTATACGAGGTGTTCGTGCCACGAGGATGCCGGTTCGGCTGAGGAGTGGTTTCCGTCGGCGACGCCGACGAGTCGTCTCGCCGAATCGTCGTGTGTGCTCACCCCGACCGGTCGTACGTCGGCGGCGTGTCGAGGTGCTCCTCGATGTATCCCCAGTCGTCGAAGTCGCCGTCGCCGCTCGACCCGTCCGAGTAGCCGTAGAAGTCGTTGTCCGCGTTGTAGTTCATCACCGACGGGTACTCGGCGACCGACCGCTCCCGAGAGTCGACGCCGGTGAACGTGTCCGACCCGATGCCCAGCGAGTGACCGAGTTCGTGCATCAGCGTGCTCCCCGTCTCGGCCCGCGGGTGGTCCTCGACGAGCATCACGCCCTCGGCTCCGAGGCCGATGGTCCGGTCGTCGTCCAGTTCGTCGACGACGACCGCGTAGTGGTAGCCCGCTCCGTAGTTGTCGAACCGGTCGTAGTAGAAGTCGCCCAGGTCGTTCCAGTCGCCGCGTCTACCGTTCCAGTACACAGGCGAGTCACCGCCGACCTGCTCGTCGACGACGAGGTGGAGGGCGATTCCCCGCTCGCCGCTCGGGTTCGACACCGGCGCGTCGGCGTAGCTCTCGACGATGCGGTGACGCTCCTCGTCCGAGATCGTCGCTCCGGCCTGGTAGTCGACCTCGACGTAGACGTCCTTCCGGAGCGGGTCGGCGTCCGGGAGCCGTTCTTCCTCGAGTACCTCCTCGCCGTCACCGAACCCGTCGCCGTCGGTGTCGGTGGCAGTGGGGTCGGTGCCGAGGTCGGCTTCTCGGCCGTCGGTCAGGCCGTCCTCGTCCGTATCGGCGACGGTGGGGTCGCTGCCGGCCGCCTGCTCCGCGCCGTCGTCGAGGCCGTCGTTGTCGGTGTCGGCCCTGGTCGGGTCGGTCGGTCCGTCGAGTTCGGCCGCGTCGTCCAGTCCGTCGCCGTCCGTGTCGGCCTCGGTGGGGTCGGTGTCGAGGTCCAGTTCCCGACCGTCGGCGATGGTGTCACCGTCCGTGTCGGATCGCGTCGGGTCGGTACCGAGGTCGGCTTCTCGGCCGTCAGGGATACCGTCGTCGTCCGAGTCGGCGTCGGCCGGGTCGGTCCCGGCATCTCGCTCCGCACCGTCGTCGAGCCCATCGTCGTCCGTGTCCGGGTCGGTCGGGTCGGTCGGTCCGTCGACTTCGGTCGCATCGTCGAGTCCGTCGCTGTCGGTGTCCACCGCCGTCGGGTCGGTGCGGAGGTCGGCCTCTCGACCGTCGGTCAGACCGTCACCGTCCGTGTCGGCGTTCGCGGGGTCGGTGTCGCCGTCACGTTCGACCGCGTCCTCCAGACCGTCGCCGTCCGTGTCGGCGTTCGTGGGGTCGGTCTTACCCTCGGCTTCGGTCGCGTCGTCGATACCGTCACCGTCGGTGTCCGTCACGGTCGGGTCCGTCCCGAGGTCGAGTTCCTCGCCGTCGAGCAGTCCGTCGGAGTCCGTGTCTGCCGCGTTGGGGTCGGTCGGTCCGCCGAGTTCGACCGTGTCGTTCAGTCCGTCCTGGTCGGAGTCCGCGCTGAACGGGTCGGTCCCCGCTTGCCACTCTGCTATCGGGCTCGTGTCGTCACCGTCGAGCGCCCCCGCGTTCGTGACTCCCGCCGTCGCGAGTCCGGTGAGTGCGAGCACTCCCAGCACGACGACGGCGAGCCGCCTGTCTTCCATGCCTAGTTATCGAATTCATGAATGTATTAGGCTGGGGAGTATCAGTGTAGCCTGTTACTCTGTGGCGGCGTGGGGTCGGCGTTCGAGACTCTCGAGTCACCGGGATCTGTTTACAGGACCTCCACTACGCGGTCAAACACCGCCACAGCGGGACAGCTTTCGACTCGTCACTGTTAGCGGTCTAACCATCCAATGGTATCGTCACCACCTCGCCGAGGGCCGGGGGATTTGAACCACGGTCGCTCACTGGCGTTCGTCACCGAAACCGGAGGGTTCGGTTGGATCACGAGAGCGAGGCTCTCGTGAACGGTCTCTGGTTCACATTCTCCGATGTGAGTCCTGCAGTCGCTCACGTCCGTTCGCGACAGCGAAGAATGGGGACGGAGGGATTTGAACCCCCGATCGACTGATATCTCCGGTGTGCGCCTCGGTACTCCAGAGGGTCGTCAACGCGAACCGATGATCAGTCGGCCGCTCGGTATATCAGTCTGGAGTCTCGTCACCGGGCGCGTGGCCTCTGGAGTCAGTCGCCATGCCTGGCTTGGCCACGTCCCCGCGTTCCCGACGAGGAGGAAGAGCCCTAAAGCGGTTTCGATTCGGGAGACGGGTGAATCCCGGCAACGCGCCCACGACAGGCGCTACCGGCCGAATCGCTGTTCGACTACTCGTCTCGGTCGGTCGTCGCCCAGTCGCACTCCTGGCACTTGTAGCCGGTGACGAACTCCGTCACCGACGGCATGTATCCCACCTCGACGACGTTCTCGCCGCACTCGGGGCAGTCCCGGTCGGCGTCAGAGATGTTCTCGGCGTCCATCACGGAGTCGCCTTCGATGAGTTCGGCCAGCGACTGGGGCGTGACCATCCGGCCCTGAACGACGCGGTTCTCCATAGAAGAGCAGCGGAGTGTCAGCGCCTTAAGCCCTGCAGTCTACAGCCACGGCGCGCGCTCGGAGTCCTCGGAGTCGTCCGTGTCGCCCGACTCCGACCCGCCGTCAGTCGCCGGATTCCCCGCGTTCGCACCGCGGGCCTCCGGGTCGGCCGTGCTCTCACGCTGCGGTCCCGCGACGGGCGCGTTCTTCGGGCTGGTGCCGTGGCGCGGCCCACCCTGGTGTGCGTGGGCGGGTCGCCGCGACTGGGACCCGTCGCCGCTGGCCGTCGCGTTCGACTCCGACGCGATGCCGAACGGGACGTCCTCGGAATCCGGGTCGAGCGACAGCAGACAGGTGACCCCCAGGACGGCCAGTGCCAGCGGGACGTCCGTCTCGATGACGTGGAGTAGCGTGAGCGGGAGGACGCCCAGTGCGACGGCACTGCCGAATCGGAAGCGGTCGATGTCGACCAGTCCGCGGAGCGTCGGCCCCGCGATGGCGACGAGGAGTGCGAATCCGACACCGACACCGGCGGCTGCCGCGGCCGCTGCCATGAGAGTCGGGTCGGGGTCGACGACGAGTTCGGCACCGCTCGGGTCGAGACTCGCGATGAGGCCGAGGCCGATGATGGCACCCGGTCGTGGGAGCCACTCGCCGACGGTCGAACTCGCCGTCTTCGCCGCGATGGCGAGGATGACGAGCGCGGCGAACCGGTTGAAGATGTCGATGGTGATGGCCGCCTCGATGGTCGGGGCGATGGCCGCCTCGACGGCGGCGAGGGGGACGACGAGCGCACCGACGGCGAGAGCGCTGACGACGCGCTCTCTGGTCGTCCCTTCCATCTCGGCGAGGACGACGGCGAGCGTCGCACTCCCCCCGAAGACGAGCAGTCCGACCTCGAAGACGCCGACGGGGTTGATGCCGCCGCTCGCCGTGGTGAGTGCACCGGCGAGGACGAGTGCGGCGAAGATACCGTCGACCAGCGGGAGGGCCATCACGGTGGCCAGCAGTCTGGTACCGCGACCGACCTGCTGCTCGAGTCGTAACGCGACCGGATGTCTGGAGGTACTCATTCAGGCGCTGGCGGCCTCACCAGTGGCCGAGTGGAGCACATCCTCGCGATACCGCGGCCGGAGTCGGGCCGTCGCGTCGTCGACGACCGCGCCGTCCGCCTGCGACTCGCCGGGAGTCGCGATGCCGACAGCGTTCCGAATCCGAGTCCACAGCGTGACGGATGTGCGCACGACCCCTGTAAACGGTTTGGTCTCTCCGGTGGCGAGAAGTTGCGTGCCGGGGCGACCTCCGACGGGACGTGCGGAGTCCATATCGCAATATTTGTAGATAACCCAATAAGCGTTGTGTGAGACGTGTCCGCACGCGACGGAACGTTCTCAACCACATCGGTACTTGTTATGGGTTCTCACGCAAGGAGAACCGTAATGTGGCTCACGAACGTCCAGTTGCGAGTCGTCGTTCTCGGTCTCAGTGGTCTCCGAGCTGATACGTCGATGCCTCTCTCGCAACGTTTTTGCGCGGCGGCCGACCACCGCTTACATGGCGGAGACTCCCGACGGTACGTTCTCGCAGAAGCTTCGAGTTCCGGAGGCGCTGACGTTCGACGACGTCCTGTTACGGCCGATGGAGAGCCACGTCGAACCAGACGACGCGGACACCAGCACGCGCGTCTCGAAGAACGTCACGCTCTCGATTCCCGTCCTCTCGGCAGCGATGGACACCGTGACCGAGGCGGGCCTCGCCATCGCGATGGCCCGGAACGGTGGTCTGGGGGTCCTCCACCGGAACATGACCGTCGAGGAGACGGCCGAGGCGGTCACCCGCGTCAAGCGCGCGGACGAACTCATCATCCGCGAGGTCGTCACCGCCGCCCCCGACCAGACCGTCCGCGACGTCGACTCGATGATGGCGCGCGAGGGCGTCTCCGGAGCACCGGTCGTCGCCGACGACGGCACCGTCCTCGGCATCATCTCCGGGACCGACATCCGGCCGTATCTGGAGGTCGGCGAGGCCGACGAGGTACAGGAGGCGATGACCGAGAAGGTAATCACGGCGAGCGAGGACGTCGGCGCACGCGAGGCGCTCGAACTGATGTACGAGCACAAGATCGAGCGCGTGCCCATCGTCGACGACGAGGGGAAACTCACCGGGCTCGTGACGATGCAGGGCATCCTCCAGCGCCGCGAGTACGACGACGCCGCGCGCGACGACGACGGTCGTCTCCGCGCCGGGGTCGCCGTCGGTCCCTTCGAGGTCGACCGTGCGACGGCCGCCGACGACGCCGGGGCCGACGTCGTGTTCATCGACTGCGCGCACGCGCACAACCGGAACGTCGTCGACTCCGCCCGCGACATCAAGGAGCAGGTCGACGCGGATGTCGTCGTCGGGAACATCGGCACTCCCGAGGCCGCCCGAGAACTCGTCGACTTCGCCGACGGCCTGAAGGTCGGCATCGGTCCCGGTTCCATCTGCACGACGCGTGTCGTCTCCGGCTCCGGGATGCCCCAGATAACGGCCGTCGCGGGCGTCGCAGACGTTGCGAGCGAACACGACGTCCCGGTCATCGCCGACGGGGGCATCCGCTACTCGGGCGACGCCATCAAGGCAATCGCGGCAGGTGCCGACGCCGTGATGCTCGGGTCCTACTTCGCCGGGACGGACGAGGCACCCGGACGCGTCATCACGATGAACGGCAAGCGCTACAAGCAGTACCGTGGCATGGGCTCGGTCGGAGCGATGAGCGAGAGCGGCGGCGACCGGTACCTGAAGGACGCCGACGAGGACGAGGAGTTCGTCCCCGAGGGCGTCGAGGCTGCGACGCCGTACAAGGGGCCGCTCGCCTCCGAACTCCACCAGCTCGTCGGCGGGATGCAGTCGGGCATGGGCTACGTCGGTGCCGAGTCCATCCCCGCGTTCAAGGAGCGCTCGTCGTTCGTCCGCGTCTCCTCGGCCGGTCAGAAGGAGTCCCACGCCCACGACGTCGTCATCACCGACGAAGCGCCGAACTACAAACCCGGCGAGTAGCTGTTCCCATCGATCCGCTGTCCGGTCTGTCTTCAGACCCGTTAAGTCCGGGGGCACCCTTGCGCCGACCGGATGCTCGTCGAACTCCTCGTCATCGCCCTCACCGTCGTCGTCGCGACGGCGTTCGTCTGGGGCGGTAGCTCCCTCCTCGAACGGGCCGCCGAGAACCTCTCGCTGTACTACGGTCTCCCGCCGGTCGTCCACGGCGCGATCGTCGTCGCCATCGGGTCGTCGTTCCCAGAACTGGCGACCACCGTCATCGCCGCCTCAAGGGGTGCGTTCGACCTCGGCGTGGCCGCCATCGTCGGCTCCGCCATCTTCAACGTCCTCGTCATCCCCGCCATCAGCGGGCTCTACGGCGAAGGCGTGGGGGCGAACCGCGACATCGTCTACAAGGAAGCGCAGTTCTACATGGTCAGCGTCAGCGCGCTCATAATCACCTTCGCGCTCGCGGTCATCTACTACCCGACCGGTAGCGACGGGCAGTTGTTCGGAACCGTGACGCGGGAACTTGCCATCATCCCCATCTTGCTGTACGGCGTCTACGTCTTCACCCAGTATCAGGACACCAGTGACTACGATGCCGAGGAACCCCCCGAGGACCTCTCGGTACTCAAGGAGTGGCTGTTCTTGCTCGTCAGTCTCGTCGTCATCGCCGTCGCCGTCGAGGAGTTGGTCAGCGCCGCCATCGAACTCGGGACCATCTTCGACACACCCCCGGCGCTGTGGGGAATCACGGTCCTCGCGGCCGCGACGAGCCTCCCCGACACCCTCGTCAGCGTTCGGGCCGCCCAACGCGGTGACGGGGTCACCAGTCTCGCCAACGTCTTCGGCAGCAACATCTTCGACCTGCTGGTCGTCGTGCCCATCGCCGTTCTCATCCGGGGGACCGTAGAAGTGGATTTCTCCGTCGTCGTCCCGACGATGGGGTTCCTGACTCTCGCCACCGTCGTCGTCTTCGGTCTTCTCAGGACCGAACTCGAACTCACGCCGCGTGAGTCCGGCGTGTTGCTCGCCGTCTACGTCGGGTTCGTCGGCTGGATGGTCGCCGAAACGCTCGACGTGACGAGTCTCGTTCCAGGCCTCTGAGATGAACCACACTCGACGGGCGCACGCTGACGAACGAGAGATGTGTAGGATATTTCTCGACGCGCAACGGCCGGGTACTCGTGTCCGCTCTCACGCTCGTCGCCCTCTCCGACACCCTCCGGACCGCCGTGGCGGCCGCATTCGTCGCCACGGCGCTGTTCGTCCTGTTCACGCTGTTCGCGCCGGACCCGACCGACCCGACGGTGACCCCACCGGCGCTCGCTCTGGCCGTCGGTGGCGGGGTCCTCGTCGCTCACCGCACCGTATCGAGCCAGGGTGAGTGACGGACCGCATCCGCGGTCACTCGTCGTCGACCCGCACGAACGCGACTGGAACCGTTCGGATCGTTTCAACCGGCCGAACCGAGTTCGGGTGTCGAGTCACGACGGGAGATCTATCAGGTGTCTCGCTCGAGTTCGTCGAACATCGCCGCCACTCGGCGCTCGACGTCGTCTCGAATCGCGCGAACGGCGTCGACGTCCTGCCCGTGGGGGTCGTCGAGGTCCCAGTCGCGGACGTCGACGCCGCCCGACGTGTCGAGGCTGAGCGTCGAACAGCCCATCGTCGCGACGAGGTCACAGGTTTCGAGTTCGTCGGTCGACACCTCGCGTGGTGTCCGGTCGGCGAGGTCCAACCCCTCTTCGCGCATCGCCTCGACGACGACATCGTGGACCTCGTCGGCGGGATGCGTTCCTCCCGTTACGATTTCGACGCTATCGGCGAGACCCCGCTGGTCGCGTTCCCGTTCGGCGAAGGCGGTCGCCATCTGCGAGCGACCGGCGTTCTGGACGCAGACGAAGGCGATGCGAGTCGGGCGTGAGGTTGCGGTTGACATGGTTCGTTAATCGTCGATAGGAGGGCTGGTTCCGGAGGCGCTCCCGGAACTGGTGTCGCTCTCGCTCCAGTCGAACCGGCGCTGGAAGTGCAGTGCGACGTTGACCAGTGCGAGCAACACGGGGACCTCGACGAGCGGGCCGACGACGGTCGCGAAGGCGACGCCGGAGCCGACTCCGAAGACGGCGACTGCGACGGCGATAGCCAGTTCGAAGTTGTTCGAGGCGGCGGTGAAGCCGATGGCGGTGGTCGTCGAGTAGTCCGCGCCGACGCCCCGGCCCATGCCGAAGCTCACGAGGAACATCACGACGAAGTAGATGGTGAGCGGGACGGCGATGAGCAGGACGTCACCGGGCGCGGCGACGATGTTCTCGCCCTGCGTGGCGAACATCACGACGATGGTGAACAGCAGCGCGACCAGCGTCAGAGGGTCGACACGCGGGACGAACGATTCGTCGTACCACGCCTCGCTCTTCGCCCGCGTGCCGACGTACCGACTGAGGACCCCCGCGACGAACGGGATGCCGAGGAAGACGGCGATAGCTCCGAACACCTGCATCGGGGTGACGTCGAACGTCTCGATGCCCGCGACCAGCGACTCCATCCCCAACATCGGGGGCAGGACCAGCCCGAAGAACCAGACGTAGACGCCGTAGGTGACGATCTGGAACAGGCTGTTGAAGGCGACCAGTCCGGTGACGTACTCGGTCGAGCCCTCGGCGAGTTCGTTCCAGACGAGGACCATCGCGATGCATCGGGCCATCCCGATGAACACGAGGCCGAGGAAGAACTCGGGGCGGGCCGGGAGTCCGGGCACGAAACCGCCGAAGAACACGACCGCGAGGCCGAACATCAGCGTCGGGCCGATGAGCCAGTTCTGCACGAGGCTCAGCCCCAGGACGCGCCAGTTGCCGAACACCGTCCGCAGCTGTGAGTAGTCGGCCTTCGCCAGCGGTGGGTACATCATCACGACGAGACCGATTTCGACCAGATAGAAGTTCTGAATGGGGTCGGTCACTGACGGCGCGGCGTAGCCCACACCGACGCCGAGTGCCATCGCACCGAAAATCCAGACGGTAAGGTACTTGTCGAGGAAATCCATCGACCGCGGGTCGCCACACGACTCGCACGTGCAGTTCGGCCCGTGGTCGTGCTCCGTACTCGTGTTCACTGTCGTGGCTCCGTCCCGTCGAGTGCGACCAGCAGCGCGGTCCCCCGCGGCGTGATGCGGTACTTGCGCCACTTGCCGTCCTTGCGCTTGGTGACGATGCCAGCCTCGGTGAGCGTCGACAGCGCGTGACTCACTGCGCTCTCGCTCACGTCGACCAGCGGGACGAGTTCGCAGACACAGAGCTCTCCGTCGGCAGCGTGCAGTGCGCCGACCAGTCGGTAGCGCGTCTCGTTCGCCAGCGCCGACAACGCGACGACGTGGTCGGTCACTCGCTCGGGACTCCCGACGTCGAACGCATCGAGTTCTGCGAGTCGCTGTTCTACGTCCTCGTCACAGCAGTCGCCGATCTCGTCTTCGAGATAACGACGGAGACGAGTATTCGATTGAGCCACTGTTCATTTATTCTGGCTCCGACCTCATAAACTAGCTAGCTCTCTGCGACTACTGTTAGTCTGAGTAACGTCTCGTACCGATAGCTCGACCGATAGATAGCTGAAGTATCACTCAACCAGATCCGAGATTGCCGGTACGGCTATATGAGTAGACACTAATATTAGAGATAGCTAAAATGACTCGCCAGACCGGCGGTCGGACGGACCCAGAATCGGCGGTCGAGTGCTGCTCTGTACCTGCAGCGCCCGACGACGACCAGCTCGCCGCGGACGTGCAGTTGCTCTCTGCGCTGGGCAACGACACTCGGTACGAAGCGCTGCGCATCGTCGCCGGTGCCGAGGACGGCGTCTGCGTCTGTCAACTCCAACCAGCACTGGGCGTGAGTCAGGGAGCGGTCAGTCAGGCGCTGTCCCGTCTCCGCAGCGCAGGGCTCGTGACGCGGCGGAAAGAGGGTCGCTGGCGCTACTACAGCGCCACTGAATCCGCGACGGCACTGCTCGCCACGCTCGACGACCTACGGGGTGATGGGAGTGAGTGACGAGCGACGAGCAACCCGGTCGGCGACCGAACAGCGGAGCGCCGTCCGGGAGCGGTACGCCGACATCGCGACTCGGTCCACGAACGAGGGGTGCTGTGCGGGCGACGGCTGTGGGTGCGGCTCGGACGGCCTCGACGCTCGGACCCGAGAGCTGGGCTACGACGACGCGGAACTGGAGACGGTCGCCGAGGGAGCGAACCTGGGTCTGGGATGTGGGAACCCGACGGCAATCGCAGGTCTCGAAGCGGGCGAGGCGGTCCTCGACCTCGGGTCGGGTGCCGGGTTCAACTGCTTCCTCGCTGCGCAGGCGGTCGGCCCGTCCGGACGGGTCCTCGGTGTCGACATGACGCCGGAGATGGTCGAGAAAGCGCGCGCCAACGCGGCACGAAACGGGTCCGACAACGTCGAGTTCCGTCTCGGAGAGATCGAGCACCTGCCCGTCGCAGACGAGACGGTCGACGTCGTCATCTCGAACTGCGTCGTCAACCTCTCGCCGGACAAGCGAGGGGTCTTCGAGGAGGCCTACCGTGTGCTTCGCCCGGGCGGCCGGTTGACTATCTCCGACATCGTGCGAACGGCACCGTTCCCGGACGACGTCCTCGACGACTCGGACGCACTCGCAGCGTGTGTCTCCGGGGCGGAGACGGTCGACGAGGTGGCGCGATTGCTCGCGGCGGCCGGTTTCGAAACGGTCGACGTCTCACCGAAGGGAGAGAGCGAGTCGTTCATCCGGACGTGGGACGAGACGAGAGACCTGAGTGAGTACATCGTGTCGGCGACAATCGAGGCGGAGAAGCCTCGATAGGAGCACGACGGAACTTCATACCCGATGGGCCGGGTTGCGACGATATCACGCCAGAAATCTTCACGACCGCTTCGTTCGTCACGAGCGTTCTCGCCGAATCCAACGCGATTCGGCTGGCAGTCGGAACGCTCTGCGTTCGACGACGCAGGAAAACGGGCTGAGAGGGATTTGAACTCCAGTCGCTCACTACCGTTCGCTCTTTAGTTCAAATCCACGGCCGTTTCACTCCTCGTGCAAGCACTCGGAGCAGAAACGGGCTGAGAGGGATTTGAACCCTCGGCCGTCTGGTTAAGAGCCAGATGCTCTGCCTGGCTGAGCTATCAGCCCTCGAATACAGGTGCGGTCGTTCGATTCATATAGGTTTCTGTTCGGGGACTCCGAGGCGGTTGTGAACCGGCCACAAACACTTTCTGGACACCGACGAATCCCCTCTCACGGGAGCGAGGTCGGTGGGCGCCGTGGGCCGTCGTCCACCAACCGTGGGGTCCCGGCTGGGAAACCGCTCCCGGACGGCAGGCGTGGGGTGACCACGCTCCTGTCTGCCGCTTTTCGCCCGCGTAGACGTAGCTCTGAGACTGTCAAGTGGGGGGTTTCAAGTACTACGCCGTCAGAAGTAGGATATCATGAGTACCGCCATCACGATGGCGTCGATGTCCACCTACGCTATATTAGGGTGTGGCAGCGTCGGGCACGCCGTCGCGGAGGAACTCGACGCGGAAGGGAAGGACGTCCTCATCCTCGACATGGACGAGGGCCGCGTCGAAGCGCTCCGAGACCAGGATATGGACGCCCGCACGGCGGACATCCGCGAGGCGAGCGTGGCGGAGACCATCGCCGACCGTGACGTCGTCCTCATCCTCTCCTCGGACGAGGAGGCCAACGAGGCGGCCGTCGAGAACCTCCGCTCCCGAGGGGGCGACCAGTTCGTCGTCGCCCGTGCCTCGGACCCGGTCTCCGCCGACGACCTCTCCGAGAGCGGTGCGGACGTCGTCATCAACCCCTCCGCAGTCATCGCCGACTCCGCGCTCAGAGCACTGGAGACCGGCGAACTGGAGTACAAGGCGGGGCAACTCGCCGAGGTCCTCGACGGGACGGACGGGCGACTGGCCATCCTCACCTCGCCGGGTCCCGACCCGGACTCCATCGCGAGCGCCGTCGCGTTACAGGCCATCGCGGCCGCCCGCGACGTCGAGGCCGACATCGTCTACGAGGGCGAAATCGGTCTCCAGGAGAACCGGGCGTTCGTCAACCTGCTCGGTATCGACCTGCTCTCCCGGTCGGAGGTCGACCTCGCCGACTACGACACGCTGGCGCTGGTCGACCACTCGCAGGCGGCCGACCCACTCGACAACCGCTCGGTCGGGGTCTACATCGACCACGCCGAACCCGACGTGGAGTACGACGCGACGTTCTCGGACGTCCGCCCCTCCATCGCCGCCACCTCGACCATCCTGACGAAGTACATCCAGGAGTTCGATATCTCCCTGTCCGAACAGGTCGCGACGGCACTGCTGTACGGTATCCGCGCCGAGACGCTCGACTTCAAGCGCGACACCACGCCCGCCGACCTCACCGCGGCGGCGTACCTCTACCCGTTCGTCAACCACGACACGCTCGAACAGGTCGAGTCGCCGTCGATGAGCGCCGAGACGCTCGACGTGCTGGCGGAGGCCATCCGCAACCGAGAGGTCAAGGGCAGCCACCTCGTCTCGAACGCCGGCTTCGTCCGTGACCGGGACGCACTCGCACAGGCCGCACAGCACCTCCTGAACCTGGAGGGAATCACGACGACGGCGGTGTTCGCCATCGCCGAGGACACCATCTACCTCGCCGCCCGCTCGAAGGACATCCGGATGAACATCGGCGCGGTCCTCGAAGACGCGTTCGGCGACATCGGCGAGGCTCGCGGCCACTCGACGGACGCCACCGTCGAGATACCGCTCGGCATCTTCACGGGCATCGAGACGAGCGAGGACAACCGCGATACGCTCCTCCAGTTGACCGAAGAGGCGGTCCGTCGGAAACTGTTCAACGCGATGGGCGTCGAGACGGGCGACAACGGCGGCTGACTGCGACACGAGTTACCACCGTTCGTACGTCACGCGCATCTCTCGTACAGTTCGCGCCCACTTCGTCGAACTCCCGTCCATCGGCTGGAGTTCGTCGAAACTCCCGGCCAGCACGCCCGGTAGCCGCGTCGCTAAGTCGTCGGTCAGGCAACTTTTGCCAGCGATGGCAGACGACACCGACCTCACGTTCGACCCCGGACTGGAACACGTCCTCGCCGCCGAGACCCGACTGTCGACCATCGACGGCGAGGCGGGCGAACTTGTCATCGGGGGGTTCCCGCTCGCGGAACTCGCCTCCAACGCGACCTACGAGGAGGCGCTCTACCTGCTCTGGAACGACCGACTCCCGACGAGCGAGGAACTCGACGACTTCCGGGCCTCCCTGCAGCCCCATCGGGAGCTCTCCGGGGGGACACTCGCCGCACTCCGGGAGACGGCCGAACGTGGCGACGACGCGATGGACGCCGAGCGTATCGGCGCCGCGTGTGCGACCCTCGCGCGAGGTTCGGACGCCGAGCCAGAGCCGAAACGTGACGCGATGGTGGCCGTCGCCCAGCTACCCACTGCCGTAGCTACCTACTGGCGACTCTCGAACGGCGAGGAACCGATCGAACCCCGCGACGACCTGCGCCACGCCGCGAACTACCTCTACATGCTCACCGGCGAGGAACCGACCGACGAGCAGGTCCGGGGGCTGGAGACGTACCTCTGTACGGTCGTCGACCACGGGCTGAACGCCTCGACGTTCACCGCCAGAGTCATCGTCTCCACGCAATCGGACGTCGTCTCGGCGGTGACCGGTGCGGTCGGTGCGCTCAAGGGGCCGCTCCACGGCGGCGCACCGGGACCGGTGCTCGACATGCTCGACGCCATCGCCGACCACGGAGACCCGGAGGAGTGGCTGACCGACCGCCTCGACTCGGGCGAGCGACTGATGGGCTTCGGCCACCGCGTCTACCGCGTCCGTGACCCGCGAGCGGCGGTGCTCTCGGCCGCGGCCGAGCAGTTCTACGCGGACGAGGAGTCGGCGTTCTTCGACCTCGCGAAGGAGGTGGAGTCGACGGCCGTCGACGTGCTCGCCGAGCGAAAGGCCGGACGCTCGCTGGAGACGAACGTCGAGTTCTACACGGCGGTCCTCCTGCGAGGGGTCGGCGTCCCCCGCGAGCTGTTCGCGGCGACGTTCGGCGTCTCGCGGGTCGGCGGGTGGACGGCACACTGCCTGGAGCAACTGGAGGACAACCGCATCGTGCGGCCGCGGTCGAGGTACGTCGGCGAGACGGACCGGTCGTGGGTCCCCGTCGAAGAGCGTTGAGTGCGGATGGCCGGTGTCAGCCGGTACCATACCGACGCCTCCACTCAGCGCTGTGAGTCCCGGAGGATGAGCGGGCCGATGGCGAGCGTCCGTTTCGCCACCGTCGCCACGCGCATCACGTAGGAGACGAACAGGAAGAACGGGACCAGCGTCACGGTGAACGCGCCCGCGGTCACCCAGAGGACGTCGCTGATACCGAACGTCGTCCCGGTGAACGTCGTCGCGTCCACGAGCGCGAGCATGGACCCCGAGACGAGCAGCGCGGGAATGGCGGCGTAGACGATCATCTGTGAGAGGCTGGTCAGCGCCCACTGGAAGTACAGCGTCTTGATGTGCTCGCGTGCGGGCCCGAACATCACGAGCGAAGTGTGGAGTTCGTCCAGCACCTCGCTCGTCTCGTCACCGATGTCGTCGCCGTACAGCTCTCGGAGGCGCTCGACCTGGAACACCTTGTACGAGTAGTTGTAGTCGAGCGCGGCGAACAGCACGTCGAACGTCCCGAACGCCGCTCCGTCGAGTCGTTCCTGGACGGTGTCGGCGTTTCCGGTGAGGCTCTCGACGAACTCGTTCACCTCGTCGACGAACTGGTCGTTGTCGTTGCCGTCGACGGACTCGCGTAACCGCTCGGCGCGGTCCTCTGACGCCTCGACGATAGTCGCCAGGAACGCCGAGGGGTCGGCGGGCGTCGCCGTCCCGATGAGTTCGCTCGCGTACTGGCGGAAGTCGAGCGTGTTGCTCATCCGACTGTGCTGGTCGCCCAGCGGTCCGTTCTCCTGTGAGATGACGAGCTGGTTGATGGAGACGACCAGCGTGACGCCCGTGACGAGCGCGCTGGTCATCGTCGAGAACATCGTCCCGAGCACGTCGCCCTGGACGACGCGGACGCGGAACGGGGGAGACAGCGTCACGCTGACGAGGATGAACCCGACGAAGATGACCGCAGAGAGCACCGCCGTGATGAAGAGCCGGTTCGCGCCCAGGAGCACCCACAGTTTGATGCGGCTCTCCCCGGCCCGCGCCCGCATCGTGTTCTCGGTGCTGATGTCGTCCTGCTCGCTGACCGAGATGTCACCCATCGACGTCACCGGTTGCATCCGTCTTCCCGGCTACATCGCCGTCGTCGGCCGCATCCCGCGCACCGGCCGCATCCCGCGCACCGGCCCCATCTCGACTCCCGGTCGCATCCGAGTCGCGTGGTCGCTTCAGCAGGTAGTACTTCGTCCCACCACCGGAGTACGACGCGGTCCCGACCAGTTCCCACCCGTCCGCGCCGAGGTCGTTCAGTTCGTCCTTCGGGTCGCTGGTCTCGTGCTTCGTCGCCCCGCGGGGAGCACGTAACGTCTCGTACTCCCATTCGACACGTTCTGTCATCGTCGAGGCCGACACGGCGAGGCGTGAAAACAGTTGACGCCGCGGAAACGGCCCCAGCTTCGGCATACCGCCGCTCGTCGCGCTGTCAGTACTCGCGCTCGACCAGGTAGTCGGCGATGGCTTCGAGCGTCCGGCGAGCCTCCCCGTCGGGGAGAATCTCGAGACGGTTCTTCCCGCGGTCGACGTACTCCTGTGCCATCTCGCGGGCGTACTCGATGCTCCCGGCCGCGTCGAGTTCGTCGAGTGCCGCGTCGATATCGTCCTCGGTGACCGCGTCCCGTTCGTGCGGGACTAGCGTGTCGACGTTGACGCCGTGTTCACGGGCGTGCAGCGAGATGATGGTCCGCTTGCCCTCGATGAGGTCCGAGCCACGCTGCTTCCCGAGGGTGTCGCTGGGCGTCGTCAGGTCGAGCAGGTCGTCCTGAATCTGGAACCCGCGACCCACGTCGAGTCCGTAGCCACAGAGCGCCTCCACCACCTCGTCGTCGGCACCGAGGACGATGGCCGGGATGGACGCGGCCGCCGCGTACAGCACGGCGGTCTTGTACTCGACCATCTCGATGTACTCGTCCGGTGCCACCGACTCGCGACCCTCGAACTCCACGTCGAGCGCCTGCCCCTCACAGATGCGGGTGCAGGTCGTCGCCAGTTCGTCGAGTGCACGGACCGTTCGGTCGGCAGGCGCGCCGGTGTCGAGCATGCACTCGAACGCCTTCGAGTACAGCGTGTCACCGGCCAGGATAGCGGTCTCGAGGTCGTACTCGCGGTGGACGGCGGGGACGCCCCGACGGACGTCGTCGTCGTCCATGATGTCGTCGTGGATGAGCGTGAACGACTGGATGGTCTCGATGCTGACCGCCGCGGCCATCACGTCGATATCCTCGTCGCCGAACGACCGATAGTCCTCGGCGAACGGCTCGACGCCCTCGATGGCCTCCGCTGCCAGTAGCAACACCGCCGGGCGTAGTCGCTTGCCGCCCGCGTCCAGCAGGTACCGGGACGCCTCGTACAGCCGTTCTGGCCGCTGGATGGGCAGCATGTCCGCGATGGCGTCGTTCACCAGGTCGCGGCGTTCCTGGACGGCCTGTTCGACCCGGTCGGCGTCGTTGCTCATTCCGTCAGCTGGATCATGTTCCCGTTGCGCGTCACGTGCAGGTCACGTCCGAGGGTGTAACCCTGCGAGGACGCGAGCTTCGTGTACGGCGCGAACCCTTTCATGTCCTGGTG
Source organism: Halomarina salina (assembly GCF_023074835.1). NCBI lineage: Archaea > Methanobacteriati > Methanobacteriota > Halobacteria > Halobacteriales > Natronomonadaceae > Halomarina > Halomarina salina. The sequence continues at coordinate 2,597,525 of NZ_JALLGW010000001.1, read as the reverse complement.
GGCCGGGATGACGTGCTGTGGCTGGAGTGCCTGCAGCATCGTGTAGTGGCCCTCCTCGCGGAGGTGGCCGGAGACGTGGATGTCGTCGTAGATGCGAGCGCCCTGCATCTTCAGGAGCTTCTCGGACTGGTAGCGCTGGCCCTCGTTCGTCGGCTCCGGGATGACCCGCGCCGAGAAGATGACCTTGTCACCGTCTTCGAGCTGGTACGGCGTCTCGCCGCGGCCCATCCGGGTGAGCATCGCCCGTGGCTCGCCCTGGTGGCCGGTCACGATGGGCAGGAAGTTCTCCTTGCCCTCGTTCATGATGCGCTTGAACGTCCGGTCGACGCTCTTGCGGTGACCGTACATCCCGACGTCGTCCGGGAAGTCCACGAAGCCGAGGCGCTCGGCGGTCCCCGAGTACTTCTCCATCGACCGGCCCAGCAACACTGGCTGACGACCGATGTCCTTCGCGAACTCGACGAGCGACGTGACCCGCGAGATGTGGGAACTGAACGTCGTGGCGACGATGCCGCCGTCCCAGTCCTCGACGGAGGTCATCACGTCCTCGAGGTGGCGTCGGGCGACGCTCTCGGATGGCGTGCGGCCCTTCCGACCCGCGTTCGTACAGTCCTCGATGTACGCGAGGACGCCGTTGCCCTCGCGGCCGATCTCGCGGAACCGCTTCATGTCGATGGGGTCCTCGATGACCGGCGAGTGGTCCATGCGCTTGTCGAGGCCGTAGACGACCGCGCCCTCGGGCGTGTGCAGGACCGGGTTGATCGCGTCGATGATGGAGTGAGTGACGTGGACGAACTCCAGTTCGACGTTGCCCGAGTCGCCGATGGACATCGTCTCGCCCGCGCTCATCTTCACGAGGTCGTTCTCGACGCCGAACTTCTCCTCCGAGTTGATCTGCTGCTTGACCAGTTCGATGGTGAACGGCGTCGCGACGACGGGGGCGTCGTAGCGGTGCGCCAGTTTCGAGATGGCCCCGATGTGGTCGAGGTGACCGTGCGTGGGCACGATGGCCTTCACGTCGCCCTCGAGGTCGGACATGACGCGGTCGTCCGGAATCGCGCCCATGTCGATGAGGTCGAGCGAGTGCATCCGCTCGGTCTCGACGTTGTCGTGAATCAGTACCTGCGAGAGGTTGAGCCCCATGTCGAAGACGACCACGTCGTCCCCGGCACGAACGGCCGTCATCTGTCGGCCGACCTCTTCGTATCCGCCAATCGTTGCGATTTCGACTTCCATAGTGTTGACTCCGAGGAGTCGCCCGACGGCGCGACGACGCGACCGACCGGCGGGAACGGACCGCTGGAGACTGCATCCTGCGCGGCCCCTAGTGCGCGTGAACGCCGTCGATCGGCGGTCCCACGCTGGACCCCGCCGGTCGCTCGCTCGCAACCCGTGAGCGACCGTCTACTCGGTTACTGGGGCCTACAGGCTACTCTGGTAAAAAGGGCGTGGCTTCTCCCCTCCTCCGAGCAGACCCGAATTACTCCGACTCTCGGTCTACTTGTCCCATACCCATACACAATTATTACTTTCTCCGATTGCTAACTTTTTTAATCAGTAACCAGATTACGTCCTGATAGATGCGAACGAAACCGTTGGCCCTCGCTGCGTTCGTCGTCGTAGCGACGGTCGGACCCGTCGCTGCTGTCGGAGGAGTCGACCGGATTTCCGAACCACTCGCGGATGCAGGCCTCGATCAGTCCGTCGAACGGGGAACGACTGTCCTCCTGGACGGGTCGGGGTCACGTGCTCCCGATGGACGTATCGCCGAGTACGAGTGGCGTATCGAGACACCGACGGGGACTGCTGTCAGTCCCCGCGAACCGACAGAGCCTCGAACGACGTTCGTCGCGGAGACAGTCGGGCGGTACGTCGTCACCCTCACCGTAACAGATGATAGCGGCGACACTGCGTCCGATTCGCTCTACGTCGACGTCGGCGAGGCAGCGACGACACCCACCACGACGACCACAGCACCCACCTCGACCCCCAGCACGCCAGTCTCGACTACGCCACCACCCGCGGGGCCTCCTGATACGCCAACCCCGGTCGACCGTTCACCGACGATTCGCGGTCCGCAACTCGTCACGGGTGACCGGCCACTCGGAGGGGAGTACTCTATAGCGACGAGTGGTACCGTCGACCAGGTCGAATGGACTGTCGACGGCGACGTCGAGGCGACTGGTCAGTCACTGGTTAGGAGCTGGTCTCCTGGCGATCATAGGCTCACGGCCACAGTCTCCTTCGCAGATGGTACGACGGAGAAGGCAGACTTTGCAGACGGTACGAATCGTATCGTCGCGGATCCTCGTCCCGACCTGTCGCTCTCCGACCTCGTCTCTCAGGACGGGCTGTCCGGAACGGCGAGCGCAACTGACGGCTACGGGAACCTGAAGTCTGTCGACGTGAGTGTTGACGGACTCGGTACACGAGGCAGAGAGGTGAACGATGGTTCTCGGTCGACAGTGGACTTCGACTGGGCGGACGCCAAGCCGGGGCGTGACTACGATATCGTCGTCACAGCAGTCGATGAACGGGGACAGCAGACGACGCTGAATCGCACCGTCACAGTACTCGCACCTCCCGAAGTGGTCTCGGCGGAGTTCGTAAACGGACCCGTCGACTCGTATCACCCGCGAATCGATGCAGAACGATACACGGCGCACCATGTCCTGAAAATCGATTTGAACGGGCATTCGGTAGCGGATTTAGGAATCGATGTCAGCGCAGAGAAGCCAACTGATGTGCGTCGAATAGCCGGTCGAAAGGTAGCGACAGAAGATGGAATCGCCACTGTCCACACCTATTGGGCTGGTGAATCCCCTAGCTCAGGATCGCCGTATGGTGTGAAGTTCGTTCTGGAGATGAAATCCCATCAACCGAGTAAGATGATTAGCGACGGGAGTTCAGGGTTCATTGTCACTCCTAGCAAGTCGGTGATGCGTATCGAGATGCTAAATGATGGTACGAGGCCTGTTGGAGGGTCGGGGGGTTCGACGCGTGCTCCGATAGATACGAGAGAGGACATCATTATCGATGCGAGCGATTCGTTCGACCCTGATGGAACGACCTTGACCTATATCTGGAAAAATGGGGCAGAGGCGACGGAGCGAGACGACTCCATCGGTCGATTGTCTGGTTGGGAGGATGGAAAAATTATTATCGAGGATGACTCCGGGGCGAGAGTCTACCAGAATTGGAGTGCTCAAAAGACACTAGTCCCCAATATAGAATCAACAGAAGTTGTCGGAGAAGGTCCGTTCTCACCAGACGAACCGGTTCGGGTTGAAGTTAGAACGGCTCTCGTACAGCTTCGACGCAACACAGCAAATCTCGACATCGGAGCGGAACTCAGAGGTGTGCCTGGTGAAGTCGTGGAATGGGACGAACTGTACACCGATGCAGTCGGGGGGGAGAACGACTTCGCATTCGAGGGGACGATCGAACTGCCCGCGAGTGCGCTGGCGAAGAACGGGCCGGATGCGCGACTCGTCCTATACAACGAGAAACGCCCGGACTACGCACGGAAGACGACGACGCTACCGACAGTGGCACTCACCGGGTCCCAGCGAACAGGCCGGGGCACCCTCGATGTAACCAACCTCCGGTACGTAATCCGCAAGCAGACCGAGGAGACGACTGTCGCAAATGCACGTAGCGAGATGCAGCAGCTAGTCGATGCTGGCTACGAGGTCAAGAACTCCGAGTCGACTACTGTCGGCTACCGCATCGAGGAACACGTCCGAACCCAGGAGGAAATCGTCGATACAGACTCTCGTGAGTTCAGTTCGACGTACAGCCGTCGACTGTTCCTCAAGACCCATTCGCAGTGGACCGCCGACGGCGTTCAGACGCATCGCGAGCGGGTCAGAGAAACGCATACGGAGTGGAGACGTACCAAAGGAAACGGATTCACCGGCGAGACACGTAGAGTTCGCACCGACCCTGCCGAATACTCCACCGAACGCGAGTACGAGTACTCGACGGTCGAACCGCGAACGCGTGAGATTACGAGCCGTCAATGTCCATTGTACGGGAGATGCTACGAGGTGACCTACGAACGGACGGTGTACGTCGACGTCACCCATACGTACTGGGCCCGTTCGAAGCATCTATCGTATCATTCGGCTACTGGAGACGTTCGACGCACGCTCGTCGATGCAGCCGAATACGCGACGGAGTACGAGCACCGGTACAGCACTTGGAGAACTAAAACGGAACGCGAGTACGTCGCGTCCCACACCACGATTGTCCAACCTGCGAAGTACGAGTGGCAGCAGGTGGACACCGTTGAGAACGAGCGAGCCGCCTGGCGACAGGTGTCCGGCCAGACAGACTACCGAATCGGCGATACGCTGACCGAACGCCGATGGATGATGAGTCGCACGAACACAGAGGAGGTCATCCGTCCAGCGTACACCGAGGAAGATCGTGTCGTGGGAACTCGCGCGACTGTGAGTGGGACGATCATCCGCTATCGTACTGGTGGGTCTGGGCCTGGCACCGCCAGAGTGATCGACGACTTCAGCACGCACTTCTCCAGTCGTGGGCTTCTCAGCAGGGCGGACATCAAGGAACGTGTTCGTGAGTCGGAGGGAGGACAGTGAGTCCCACCAGATTCGTTGGCGATAGCCGTTTACGGTTCGAGTCATTCGGCCGTTATATGCGCACTCTCGGGACGATGCTCGTCGTTTCTCTGTTGTTATTTAGTACAATTGGACAGTCTGCCCTGATAGTGCAGGGGCAAACGAGCGATGTCTCTGACAATCTCGAGATAAAGAAGATGACATCGATGACTGGCGTGGATTTTTACCTTGCATTCAACGATACGTCTCACAATCTCCAGATCAACGCAACGAACCCCACAAATCGGACACTCAGTACGGGAATCATAATAGATGGAGATAATTCAACAGTCCTTGACGAAGAGATGACTCTCTCTCCCCACGAGAACTGGTCAACTTCGGTGAACACCAATTCGTCGTTGGACGCGCTTCGGACGAATCACGTCGTCAGAGCATCTACCTACGGCAGCACTCGTGCGTTCGAATTCGAGTACGATATCGACCCGGAACACTCCTCCGTGGTCCCTACCCCGTACATTGAGGAAACCGAGATCTCTCAAGCGATGATCGACGGTGAGCAATCGACGGTCGTGAACGTGACTGTCGTTAACCCCTCGGACCAGCAGTATCCGACGAAGTTGATGGTTCATACCCAGGGAACTGATGGAAGCTTCTACGCAGCAATCGTCCCTACCGGTGAATCGGAGACCGTTACGGTCGAACTCCTCGACGATGCCGACTCGACCATCGTCGGTGAAGCACGGTTGTACGTCGACCAGTTCAACCAGAGCGACGGCGGAATCGACCAGGTCGGGTTCGAAGGACGAGTAGACGGCGAGACTGTGCAGTGGAACGAGTCGTACGCAGCAGTCGAAGGACCGTGGAGCGACGACCCCTACCAGTACCAGAACGCGAGCGTCGGGAACTCGGGAATCAGCGACGGAATCGATACCGACAGCGAAGTACGCGGCGTCCCTCTGGTCGTGATCGTCGCTGCTATCGGTGTTCTCTCGGTCGCTCTCCTAATCGGTCGGAGGGTGCGCTGACTCAGCGATCGAGGCCACCGCGCTCCTTCACCTGGAGCATGTACCGAACCGCCCGGTAGATCTCCTCGGGCGACGTCTCCTCGTCAGTGTCGTACAGGTCGCTGACCCGATACAGAATCGCGGACAACTGCTTGCTCTCCGAACTCTCTCCACGCACGTCGTCAGCGACGTCCCGTAGCAATGCAGCCCGCTCGGTATCCTCCGCCACCGTCATCTGGTCGCCTGCTGGTGTTCGCGGCGGCGAACGACGCCGACGTTGTCCGCGACGTTCTCGACCATCTCGCGGAACGCGTCGCCGGTCGCGCTCTCTTCGTCGAGGACGACCGGTTCGCCGGTGTCGCCACCTTCGCGAACTCGTGGATCGAGCGGGAGTTCGCCGAGGAACGGCATGTCCACCTCGTCGGCGAACCGGCGGCCGCCCCCCTCCCCGAAGATGGCGTGTTCGGAGCCACAGTCGGGACAGTGGAACGACGACATGTTCTCGACGACGCCGAGGACTGGCGTGTCGTGCTTGCCGAACATCCGGAGCGCCTTGCGCGCGTCGTCGAGTGCGACCTCTTGAGGGGTCGTGACGATGACCGACCCGGCGAGCGGGAGCGACTGGAGGAGGGTCAGTTGCGTGTCGCCGGTGCCTGGCGGGAGGTCCACGACGAGGTAGTCGAGGTGGCCCCACTCGACGTCCTCCCAGAGCTGCGTGAGAATCTGGTGGACCATCGGACCGCGCCAGATGACGGGGTCGTCCTCGCCGACGAGGAAGGCCATACTCATCAGCTTCATACCGAACTTCTCGGGCGGGACGATGGTGTCGTCGGGCGTCGCTTCCGGGTGCTGTTCGGAGTCGACCATCCGGGGGACGTTCGGGCCGTAGATGTCCGCGTCGAACAGCCCGACGCTGGCACCCATGTCGGCGAGCCCGGCGGCGAGGTTGACCGAGACGGTGGATTTCCCGACGCCACCCTTCCCGGAGGCGACGGCGACGATGTTCGTGACGTCTGGTAGCACCTGCTCCTCGGGAGCGAGGTCCTCGTTGGACTCGACCTGTGCCGTGAGCGAGAGTTCCCGGTCGGCGTCGGCGAGTGCTTCGCGGACGGCCCCGGCGATGGCCGTCTCCGCGGGCGAGTACGGAGCACCGAGCGCGAGCGAGATGTAAATGGTCCGGTCGTCGACGGTGACGTCGTTGACGAGGCCGAGCGAGACGATGTCGTCGCCGAGTCGCGAGTCCTCGACCGTGCGTAACCGATCGAGAATCTCCTCCTTGTCCATGCGGGCGATACGTCGCGTTTGGCCGATAAGGGTTGTGAACGCCCGGGCAGTAGCCACGAGTGCCGGGCGATGTATCCGGTCGGGAACAACGTCCGGTGGTTTACTTCCCGGGCGCGGGGTAACCACAGAGGGTTACGTAGTGGTCGGGTTCGGGCACGAGTTTATCCCGCCGCGCGGGAACCGTCTGGTATGTTGTCGGACGAGTTCGGTCGCGAGGTCTCCGGCGTCCGCATCTCGCTCACCGACCGGTGTAACTTCGACTGTGTCTACTGTCACAACGAGGGACTGGGGGATACGCGGGGGCCGATGGACCCACAGGACGACGAGATGAGCGCCGACGACGTGGTCCGTTTCCTCGAAGTCGTCGAGGAGTTCGGCGTCGAGAAGGCGAAGTTCACGGGGGGTGAGCCGATGCTCCGGCAGGATCTCGAGGAGATCATCGAGCGCACGCCGGACTCGATGGAGACGTCGCTCACGACGAACGGGACGTTCCTGCCCGGGCGGGCGGAGGCGCTGGTCGACGCCGGCCTCGACCGGGTGAACGTCTCGCAGGACGCGCTCGACCCCCAGGAGTTCCGGGAACTGACGAAGAGCGGCGGGTACGACGACGTCATCGAGGGCGTGCAGGCCGCCGTCGACGCGGGCCTCACGCCGGTGAAGCTCAACATGGTCGTGTTCGAGGCGACCGCGGGGTACGTCCCGGAGATGGTCGAGCACGTCGCGGAGAACGACGGGCTCCAGCTACAGCTCATCGAGTACATGCCCGAACTCGCCGGGCGACCGGAGTGGGCCGTCGACATCGAGCGCGTCCACGGCTGGCTCGAAGAGCAGGCCGACCGCGTCGAACAGCGCGAGATGCACGGTCGCCAGCGGTACTGGATAGACGGAGGGATGGTCGAGGTGGTCGACCCGGTCGGCAACGAGTCGTTCTGCGCGAACTGCCACCGCGTGCGCGTGACCCACCAGGGCTACCTGAAGGGCTGTCTCAACCGGAACGACGACCTGCGCACGATGGGCGAGATGACGAAGGAGGAGATCCGCGAGGCGTACCGCGAGGTCGTCGCCAACCGCGTCCCGTACTACGGGGAGTACATGGTCCGGGACGAGGACGACGAGTGGGTGGTCAACGAGAAGTACCTCGGGATGCCCGCGGACGCCGACTGAGTGGACGTTCTTCCGACCCCGCCCAGAAGACCCGACTGTTCCTGACGCTCCCGTTCTGCCAGCGAGGCCCGGCGTGTCGCGCTCTCGCATGGGTCTGGTGATTCGGTGTGTTTAAGTGTCGCGACTGGGTTTGGTCGTACGCAATCAGTGTAGGGAGGTCGGCTCCCGAGTGCCGGACCGCGAGTCCGAAGCGAAGATACGAAACGCGAGTCGTGGTAGCCAAGCGGCCTAAGGCGCAGGGTTGCTAACTCTGTGGCGTCAAGCCTCCGGGGTTCGAATCCCCGCCACGACGTCCGAACCCACCAACACATGAGTCAGGAACAACCCGAGGGCGAAGAGGACGACGACATTCGTTACTTCGTCCGAATCGGACAGACGGACCTCGACGGGACGAAGACCGTCGAGCGTTCGCTCAGCGAGATGAACGGCATCGGGCGACGGAGCGCCCGCATCATCTGCGAGCGCGCAGAGGTCGACCGGACGGCGACGTTCGGCCGTCTCGACGACGACGTCATCGAGAGCGTCGTCGAGGCCGTCGAACAGCACGCCGAGGACATCCCGGAGTGGCTCGCCAACCACCAGAAGGGCTACTTCACGGGCGAGACCACCCACGAGGTCGGCAACGAACTCGAGATGACCCGTCGACAGGACATCAACCGCATGAAGATGGTCAGCTCCTACAAGGGCGTCCGTCACCAGCGCGGCCAGAAGGTCCGCGGGCAGCGCACGAAGTCCACCGGCCGCTCGGAGGGTACCATCGGCGTGAACGTCGAGGCCATCAAAGAGGAGGCAGCTGAGGACGAATGACGCTCGGACAGAACACCAAGCTCTACGAGACGCCGAACCACCCGTATCAGGGCGAGCGCATCTCCGAGGAAGGCGGCCTCACGGGTCGCTACGGCCTGAAGAACAAGGAGGAACTCTGGAAGGCGCAGTCCGAACTGCGCGACTACCGCCGCGAGGCACGTCGCCTCCTCGGCGAGTCGCAGGGTGACGCCGAGGCCGCCGCCGAGGCCGGTCAGGAGTTCCTGGCCAGCCTGCAGCGCAAGGGCATCCTCGGGGACGCGGACAGCCTCGACGACATTCTGTCGCTCGAAGTGACCGACGTGCTCGAACGCCGCCTCCAGACCATCGCGTACCGGAAGGGCCTGGCGAGCACGCCGACCCAGGCGCGCCAGTTCATCACGCACGGCCACGTCGTCGTCGGTGACTCGCGCGTCCGCGTTCCGTCGTACACCGTGACGACGAGCGAGGAGGACACCATCGCGTTCGACGAGAACAGCCCGCTTGCGGACGACCTGCACCCCGCCCGAGCGGAGGGCCAAGAATGAGTCAACAGGAACCCGAGGGCCGCTGGGCCATCGCACACGTCCACGCATCGTTCAACAACACCATCATCACCATCACGGACGAGACGGGCGCGGAGACGCTCGCGAAATCGTCGGGTGGGACGGTCGTCAAGCAGAACCGCGACGAGGCGTCGCCGTACGCGGCCATGCAGATGGCCGAGACGGTCGCCGAGGACATCCTCGCGCAGGGCATCGAGGGCGTCCACGTCCGCGTTCGCGGCCCCGGTGGCAACCTGCAGAAGAACCCCGGTCCCGGCGCGCAGGCGACCATCCGGGCGCTCGCTCGTGCGGGCCTCGAGATCGGTCGCATCGAGGACGTCACGCCGATCCCGCACGACGGGACCCGACCACCGAAGAACAGCGGGTTCTGAGCCATGAGTGAGTTCGACGTGGAGTTCATCGACCGCTCCGAGGACGACCGGGACGCCCGGTTCGTCGTGCGTGGGGTGACCCCGGCGTTCGCCAACGGTATCCGGCGAGCGATGGTCGCGGACGTCCCCACGCTCTCTATCGACGAGCTACGCGTCATCGAGAACTCGTCGGTGATGTTCGACGAGATGATCGGGCTTCGACTCGGTCTCGTCCCGCTGACGACGCCGCCCGGCGAGTTCGAGGAGGGCGAGACCGTCACCCTCGCACTCGACGTGCAGGGGCCGGCGACGGCCTACTCGGGCGACCTCGTCTCCAGCGACGGCCTCGTGCAACCGGCCGACGAGAACGTCCCCATCATCGACCTAAAGGAGAACCAGCGGCTCGAACTGGAGGCCGAGGCCGTGCTCGACCGCGGGAAGACCCACGCCAAACACCAGGGCGGGGTCGCGGTCGGCTACCGGCACCTCCAGACCGTCGAGGTCGTCGGTGACCTCGGCGAGTTCGAGGACGAGGAGACGCAGATCATCCGCGGCGTCATCGAGGAGGACGGCGAGCTGATTCCGACCGAGGAGTTCGGCAACGACCTCCAGAACCGTTACCCCGGTAAGGAAGTGCGCGTCGAGGACGTGCCGAACGCCTTCGTCTTCGACGTGGAGACCGACGGCTCGATGAGCGTCGACGACCTCGTGCTCGAAGCCGTCGACTCGCTGTACGCTCGCGCAGACGAACTCGAAGAAGCGGTCCAGTTGTAACGATGTCCCGAACCCCCAATCCCCCGGTGATGACGCAGGCCCCGCAGAGCCGACGGACCGAAAGGGGTTTTACGGGAACCACCGAGATACGAATGCGAGCAGGGATAGCCAAGTCTGGCCAACGGCGCGGCGTTCAGGGCGCCGTCCTTCAGGGGTCCGCAGGTTCAAATCCTGCTCCCTGCACTTCTTCAGTAATTCAGATCAATGAGTAAGACGAACCCGAGACTCCAGAGTCTCATCGCCGACTGTAAGGCCGCCGCACGGAGCGGTGCCGCGGTGTGGGGCGACGTCGCCGACCGGCTCGAAGCGCCACGGCGAACGCACGCGGAGGTCAACCTCGGGCGTATCGAACGGTACGCCCAGGAAGAAGAGACCGTCATCGTCCCCGGAAAGGTCCTCGGCAGTGGTGCGCTCCGCAAGGACGTCACCGTCGCTGCCGTCGACTTCTCCGGGACGGCCCGCACGAAGATCAGTCAGGTCGGTGAGGCCATCGACCTCGAACAGGCACTCGAACAGAACCCGGAAGGCAGCGACGTCAGGGTGATTCGATGAGCGTCGCCGAGTTCGACGCAGACCTCGTCGTCGACGCACGCGACTGCATCCTCGGTCGCGTCGCCAGCGAGGTGTCCCAGCGCGCGATGGACGGCGAGCGCGTCGCCGTCGTCAACGCCGAACACGCCATCGTCACCGGCGACGAAGACGACGTGCTGGCGAAGTACCGCAAGCGCGTCGAGGTCGGTTCGGACCGCGGGCCGTACTACCCGAAGCGACCCGACCGCCTCTTCAAGCGCGCCATCCGCGGCATGGTCCCGTACAAGACCCCGCGCGGGCGCGAGGCGTTCGAGAACGTCCGGACGTACGTGGGCAACCCGTACGAGGGCGACGAGAACCGCGAGGCGGAGATCCTCGACGGCACCTCGCTCGACCGTCTGTCGAACATCAAATTCGTCACGCTGGGCGAGATCAGCGAACAGATCGGGGCGAACGTTACATGGTAACCAACACGAGCGGCAAGAAGAAGACCGCGATCGCCCGGGCGACGGTCCGAGAGGGCCAGGGCCGGGTGCGCATCAACGCACAGCCAGTCGAGTTGACCGAGCCGGAGATGGCGCAGTTGAAGATGCTCGAACCGTTCCGCATCGCGGACGAGGAGCTCCGGGACGGCGTCGACGTCGAGGTCGACGTCTCCGGCGGCGGCGTGATGGGGCAGGCCGACGCGGCCCGCACCGCCATCGCCCGTGGACTCGTCGAGTTCACCAACGACGCCGAACTGCGGGACGCGTACATGACGTTCGACCGCTCGCTGCTGGTCAACGACGTCCGACAGACCGAGTCCAAGAAGTGGGGTGGACCGGGTGCTCGTGCGCGTTACCAGAAGTCCTACCGCTGAGGTGATCCACTCATGATGATCCCAGTCCGGTGTTTCACGTGCGGCAAAGTCGTGGGTGAACACTGGGAGGAGTTCACGCGACGGACCGAAGAGGAAGCAGAGAATCCCGCCGAGGTCCTCGACGACCTGGGCGTCGACCGGCCGTGTTGCCGTCGGATGCTCGTCTCCCACAAGGACCTCGTGGACATCGTCGCCCCCTACCAGTGATGGCCCAACAAGAACACAACCGGTACGAGAAGGCTCGCATCATCGGCGCGCGAGCGCTGCAGGTGTCCTACGGCGCACCCGTGCTCGTCGAGTCCGAGCAGAGCGAACCGATTCTGGTCGCCGCCGAGGAGTACGACGCGGGCGCACTGCCGTTCACGGTCATCCGGGGGCAGCAGTGACGCTCATCACCGAGGTGCGACTCCGTCGCATCCTGGACTCGCGGGGTAACCCGACGGTCGAGGCCGACGTCACCACCGAGAGCGGTGGGTTCGGCCGGGCGGCCGCTCCGTCCGGAGCGTCGACCGGCGAGTACGAGGCCATCGAACTGCCGGCCGAGGAGGCCATCGCGAACGCCCGCGAACTCGCCGTCCCTCGACTGGAGGGGCAGGTGTACGCGGGCGACCAGCGGTCGGTCGACTTCGTCCTGCGCGAGGCCGACGGCACCGACGACTTCTCGGAGATCGGTGCGAACAGCGCCGTCGCCATCTCGATGGCGGCCGCGAAGGCCGCCGCCGACATGCTCGGCGCGCCGCTGTACCAGCACCTCGGTGGTGCCTTCCGGGGCGACGAGTTCCCGACGCCGCTGGGCAACGTCATCGGCGGTGGCGAACACGCCGCCGACGCGACCGACATCCAGGAGTTCCTGGCCGCGCCGGTCGGCGCACCGAGCGTCGCCGACGCGGTGTTCGCCAACGCGGCCGTCCACGGTGCCGCTCGCGACGTCCTCGCCGACCGTGGCGAGGCCGCCGCGAAGGGCGACGAGGGCGCGTGGGCACCCTCCATCGACGACGCGGAGGCGTTCGACGTGATGGAGGAGGCCGTCTCGCGGGTCGAGGAGGAGGTCGGCTTCGAGATCCGGTTCGGCCTGGACGTGGCCGCCGCCGAGATGTTCGAGGACGGGTCGTACGTCTACTCGGACACCGAGCGCTCGCCCGACGAGCAGGTCGAGTACGTGGCGGACCTGGTCGACGAGTACGACCTCGCCTACGTCGAGGACCCGCTCGACGAGGACGACTACGAGGGGTTCGCCGCGCTCACCGAGCGGGTGGGCGAGAACTGCCTCGTCTGTGGCGACGACCTGTTCGTCACGAACGTCGAGCGTCTCGAGACGGGCATCGAGGAGGGTGCGGCCAACAGCATCCTCGTCAAGCCGAACCAGATCGGGACGCTGTCGGACGCGTTCGACGCCATCGAACTGGCGCGCGACAACGGGTACGACGCGGTCGTCTCCCACCGGAGCGGCGAGACGGAGGACACGACCATCGCACACCTCGCCGTGGCGACGGCCGCCCCGTTCATCAAGACGGGCGCGGTCGGCGGCGAGCGAACAGCGAAGCTGAACGAACTCATCAGAATCGAGGAAAACGCATGAGCGATAACGAAGAAGGACTCGAAGAGGTCGACGCGGCCGAGGAGTCCGATGAAGACGTAACGCCCGCCGCCGAAGAGGCGGCCGAAGCAGACGCACCCGAGGTAGCCCCCGACGACGCCGCGGAGGTCGAGGAGCCAGAGGAGGATGCCGAACCGGTGCTCGACGAGGACGTCATGCCCGACGACGAGGCCGACCTCCTCATCCCGGTCGAGGACTACCTCGCCGCCGGGGCGCACATCGGGACCCAGCAGAAGACGAAGGACATGGAGCGGTTCATCCACCGCGTCCGGACCGACGGGCTGTACGTGCTGGACGTCTCCCAGACCGACGACCGCATCCGCACGGCGGCGCGGTTCCTCTCGAACTACAACCCCGAGCAGATCCTGGTCGCCTCCTCGCGCCAGTACGGTCGGTTCCCGGCCGAGAAGTTCGCGGACGCCGTCGGCGCTCGCGCCCGCACGGGCCGGTTCATCCCCGGCACGCTGACGAACCCGAAGTACGACGGCTACATCGAACCGGACGTCGTGGTCGTCACCGACCCCATCGGCGACGCGCAGGCGGTCAAGGAGGCCATCACGGTCGGCATCCCCGTCGTCGCGATGTGTGACTCCAACAACTCCACGTCGAACGTGGACCTCGTCGTCCCGACGAACAACAAGGGTCGCAAGGCCCTGTCGGTCGTCTACTGGCTGCTGGCCAACGAGACGCTCGACAACCGCGGTGCCGAACCCTCCTACGCGCTGGAGGACTTCGAGACCGAGATATAACCGCGTTTTCGCGGACGCGTCGCGGTCGGCGGTGACGTGCTGGTGTTACTGTTTCTCTCGCTCCGCCAGCGGCAGCTCCGCGAGGCGCTCGTACAGCAGCTCTTCGGGTCGGCTGTCGTGCCACCGCGCACCGTCGGCCGGCGTGCCCGACGCGGTCCCCTCGAACACGACGAACGGCTGTGGTACCGGGTCGCGGTCGGTCCAGTCCCGGTGGAAGCGGACGTGGACGTGACGGACGTCGGTGAGGTCGGCGACGAGTCCGGTCTGCTCTCGAACCGCGCGCCGCGCGGCGTCGATTGGGTCGTCGTCGGGCAGGCGAGTCGTTCCGGGTTCGCGCCAGCCCGCGTCGCTCTCGACGAGGAGGACGCGGTCCGCCTCGTCCCGGAGCCACGCCCCGGCACCGCCACAGCCGTCGAACGCGTCCGCCCGTTCGAGGAGGCGGTCGTACTCGTCCGGGGCGACCTCGTGGGCCTCGCCGACGACCTCGACCGACCCGTACTCCGCAGCGAGCGTGGCCAGCGTCCTGTCGAGGTGACGACTGGCCGCGAGAACAGACATGGACTCCCCTCAGCCCGCCAGTCGTATAGGGGTTTGCCGACGGTCCTGTCGCTCCGGACGTACCGCTCCGACGGCCGGCCAGTTCCCAGTGGACGGTGTCCGACTCGGGGGGTCCCGACCGGCCGCCCCCAGCTTCGTCCCGTCGGTGACCGCGTTCGGACACGCTTAACCGCCCGCTCCGGCAGGGAGGAAGTATGACCGTTTCGAGCGCGCCGGGGAAGGTGTACCTCTTCGGCGAACACGCCGTCGTCTACGGCGAACCGGCGGTCCCCTGCGCAATCGAGCGACGCGCACGGGTGACCGTCGAGGCCCGCGACGACGACCGCCTCCGGGTGGAGGCCAAGGACCTGACCCTCGACGGGTTCACCGTCGAGTACAGCGGCGAGGGCGGCGATACGCCCGACGTGAACGTTCCGACGTCGCTCGTGGAGGCGGCGATGGGCTACGTCGATGGAGCCGTCGAGCAGGCCCGCGACGTCGCCGACGAACCGGAGGCGGGCTTCGACATGACCGTCGAGAGCGACATCCCGCTGGGTGCGGGACTGGGCTCGTCGGCGGCCGTCGTCGTCGCGGCCATCGACGCCGCGACGCGGGAACTCGGCGTCGAACTCACCCAGGAGGCGGTCGCCGACCGCGCCTATCGGGTCGAACACGAGGTGCAGGACGGCGAGGCGTCGCGAGCGGACACCTTCTGCTCGGCGATGGGCGGCGCGGTCCGCGTCGAGGGCGACGACTGCCGTCGAATCGACGACGTACCGAACCTCCCCTTCGTCGTCGGCTACGACGGCGGCGCGGGCGACACGGGCGAACTCGTCGCCGGGGTGCGAGCGCTCCGCGAGGAGTTCGACTTCGCCGCGGACACCATCGGGGCCATCGGCGACGTGGTCCGCGAGGGCGAGGAGGCGCTGGCCGACGACGACGTGAGTGCGGTCGGGAAGCTGATGAACTTCGACCACGGCCTGCTGTCGGCGCTCGGCGTCTCCTCGCGGTCGCTGGACGCGATGGTGTGGGCCGCCCGAGAGGCGGGCGCACGCGGCGCGAAACTCACCGGCGCTGGCGGCGGCGGCTGTATCGTCGCCCTCGACGAGACGGAGGCGACGAGGACGGCGCTGAACTACACGCCCGGTTGCGAGGCGGCGTTCCGCGCCGAACTGGACCGCGAAGGGGTGCGTGTGGAGTGATCATCGTCAAACTCGGCGGGAGCGTCATCACCGACAAGGACGCGCCGGAGACGGTCGACGGGGAATCCCTCCAGCACGCCGCGCGGGCGCTGGCGGCCGTCGACGAGGACCTCGTCGTGGTCCACGGCGGCGGGTCGTTCGGCCACCACTTCGCGAACGAGTTCGGCGTCTCGCGGACCGTCGGCACCGAGGACTACGAGGAGGTGGTCGCCGTCCACGACGCGATGAGTCGCCTCAACAGCGCCGTGCTGGACGCGTTCCACGACGAGGACGTGCCCGCGGTGCCGGTCCACCCGTTCTCGGCGGGCTTCCGCAACGCCGTCGCGGACCTCGTCCTCCCGACCGGACAGGTCCGGACGCTCCTCCGGGAGGGGTTCGTCCCCGTCCTCCACGGCGACGTCGTGGGTCACGAGGGGAAAGGGGCGACAATCCTCTCGGGCGACGAACTGGTCGTCGAACTCGCCGACCACCTCGACGCCGAGCGCGTGGGTCTCTGTTCTGCGGTGCCGGGCGTCTACGACGACGACGGCGAGGTAATCGAGTACATCGACTCCTTCGCCGACGTGGCGACCGCCCTCGGCGAGAGCGAGTCGACGGACGTCACCGGCGGGATGGCCGCGAAGGTCGAGGAGCTGCTCTCGCTCGACGTCCCCGCGACCATCTTCGACCTCGACGGGCTGGACTCGTTCGTCGCCGAGGAGCGCGTCGGGACCCGTATCGGGGACTGAGGTCGGACACTCTGAGACGAGGGGGGCCACGACGTCACACCTCGACACGCAGAGTTAAGCGGCCCCGTCACACGTGTGCCACCATGCACCACGACCCTCCGGGTGGTCCACGATGAGCGACTGGCCACGGACGCCACCGAGCACCGACATCTTCCGCGAGGACCTGTTCGACGGCGAGCGCGTGCTGATAACCGGCGGCGGGACCGGCATCGGCCGAGAACTCGCGCTCGCGTTCGCGGACCACGGAGCGGACGTGGCCGTCGCCTCGCGGTCGATGGACCACCTCGAACCGGTCGCCGAGGCGGTCGAAGCCCGCGGGCGTCGCGCCTGTGCGACGACCGTCGACGTCCGCGAGTACGAACAGGTCGAGTCGATGCGCGACACCGTCGTCGACGAGTTGGGTGGTATCGACGTGCTCGTGAACAACGCGGGCGCGAACTTCCTCAGCCCCACTGAGTCGCTCTCGCCGAACGGGTGGCGGGCCGTCGTCGGGACCATCCTCGACGGGACGGCCTACTGCACGCTCTCGGTGGGGGAGCACATGATGGAGAACGACGGCGGCGTCGTGCTGTCGATGGGGGCGACCAACAGCGTCGGCGGCGCGCCGTACCATGCTCACTCCGGTGCGGGGAAGGCGGGCGTCCACAACCTGATGCAGACCGTCGCCAACGAGTGGGCCGACCACGGCATCCGGGCGAACACCGTCGCGCCGGGCATCGTCGAGACCGAAGGCGTCGCGGAGGCGGCGGGTGGCGAACTCCCCGCCTCGATGCTGGAGACCATCCCCGTCGACCGGTTCGGCGACGCGGCCGACTGCGTCCCGCTCACGCTGTTCCTCGCCAGTCCCGCCGCGGCGTACGTGACCGGCGGGTACTTCGTCGTCGACGGTGGCCACGCGCTCCCGACGGTGCCGTACTGAGCGGGCCCTGAACCCTCGGGACGCGATGGCCTACTCGGTCGCCTCGGCCCGGTCGGCGTCCTCGAGCGCCCAGAGGCGGACGTACGCCTCGACCGCATCGCGGGTGTTGACCTCCTCGATACCCTCGCTCTCGACGCGCTCGATGGTCTCGCGAGCGTCGGTCAGCATCCGTTCTTCGAGCGCTCGCTGGTCGGGTTCCTCGCGAACGTCGTTCAACAGGGCCTCGAAGTCCTCGCGGATGTCGAGCGAGGCCTGCGCCACGTTACACCGGGGGAGCGGCGACATCCCGGTGTCGAGGACGAGGTCGGTGACGAGATCCCAGTCCGACTCGCAGAAGTGGACCGACACCTCGCCGACGATGTCGCGCCAGGCTATCGGCCCCGAGTTCTCCATCGACTGTACCGCTCGCGGCGGGAGGTCGAGCCTGGCGACCGTCTCCCGGTCGCCGCAGAGACAACACGGCTTCTCCGTCTTGCCCGTGTACATGGGCAGCCGTACGAGCGGGGGGGCTTTGTCCTCTCCGGTACCGACGGTTCACGTCCCGCAGAGAACAGGTTCATCGTCGTGCGCGACCTCTCTAGCGGTCGATGAGGACGATACGTACGGAGACGGTCATCGATAGCCCGCCGTCGGCCGTCTGGTCCACACTCACCGACCTCGACGCCTACGAGGAGTGGAACCCACACCTCACGTCGGCCAGCGGCGAGCTGCGCGAGGGCGAACGGGTGACGATAACCGTCGACCAGAGCGGTCGGACGCGCACGCTCCGGCCGAGGGTGACGACTGTCGACCCGGAGCGCCGACTCCAGTGGGTGGGTCGGGTCGGGTCGTCGTGGCTGTTCGAGGGACGCCACACGTTCGACCTCGAATCGCTCGACTGCGGCCGGACGCTGCTGGTCAATCGGGAGGAACTGTCGGGCCTGCTCGTGGGGTTCGTTACCAGCGAAGACGACGAGGCGACCTACGAGTCGATGAACTGGGCGCTCGCCGAACGGGTCGACCGGGAGCAGACGACCGGGTCGTCTGCCGAGACGACGCACTGACGCTCGACGGCGGTCCGACGCTCGACGGCGGTGCGTCGAGGCTGTCGGGACGACAGGGGAGGACGCACCGTCGACCGGCGAACCACCGTGAGACGCCGTCACCCCATCCCGAATCGCTTAAGCGCGGGAGACGGAAAGCGAAGACATGGACACGGCCGAGCGGCGGGAACTGATGACCCGCTACACGGAGGAGGTCGTCACGGACGAGGAGCTAGCCGAGGTGCTGGACGGCGAGTCGCCCGAGGCCTACATCGGCTACGCGCCGACCGGCGAGATGCACATCGGCCACTTCACGACCATCCGGAAACTCGCTGACTTCCTCCGGGCGGGCGTCGACGTGACCGTCCTCGTCGCCGACCTGCACGCGCACCTCGACGACGAGAAGAGCCCGTTCGACCTGCTCGACGCGCGGACCGAGTACTACCAGCAGGCCATCGAGGCGATGGTCGACGTCGCGGGCGCGGACCCCGGCGACATCGAGTTCGTCCAGGGCCGCGAGTTCGAACTCGACCAGCCGTACACGCTCGACCTCTACCGGATGCTCGCGGACACGACCGTCTCCCGCGCCACCCGCGCCGGGAGCGAGGTCGTCAGGCAGTCCGACAATCCGAAACTCGGCGGACTCGTCTACACGCTGATGCAGAGCCTCGACGTGGCGGCGCTCGACGCCGACATCGCCTACGGCGGTATCGACCAGCGGGGAATCTACATGCTCGCCCGCGAGCTACTGCCCGACTACGGCTACGACAAGCCAGTCTGCGTGTTCGCGCCGCTCCTGTCGGGGCTGACCGGCGGGAAGATGTCGGCCAGCGACGCCGCCTCGAAGGTGAACCTCACCGACGACCGCGAGACGGTTCGCGAGAAACTCGGACAGGCGTACTGCCCGATGGGCGAGGTCGAGGAGAACGGCGTCCTGGAGTACGTCCGCTACCTCGTCTTCCCGCTGCTGGACGAGGACGGCGACCCGTTCGAGGTCGAACGGCCCGAGAAGTTCGGCGGGGACCTCGTCTACGAGGACTACGAGTCGCTGGAGGCGGACTTCGTCAGCGAGGAACTCCACCCGCAGGACCTGAAGAACGCGACGGCCGACTACATCGCCGACGCCGTCGCCCCCGTCCGCGAGCGACTGCTCGCCGACCCCGAACTGCTGGCGGCGGCGTACCCCGAGCAGTACGACTGACCCCGGCAGGAACCGGGACACGGCCCGTCCGTCCTCCTGCGGGTTCGAGAGGATGGATACCTTTACTACTCACCCCTCCCGTGATTCGACATTGACATGGCAACGGTGACGCGAGCAGCGATTCCAGCCGACGAGTTCGCCCTCCGACAGACGCTGGGGGACCACCCGGAGGCGAACTTCGAGTGCGAGCGAATCGTCGAGAGCGGGAACGAGGCGGTGATGCCCCTCATCTGGGCGCGTGACGTCGGTCGGGAGGAACTGGAGTCGAGTCTGGACGAGGACCCGGACGTGAAGGAGTACTCGCTCCTGGCCGACTTCGGCACCGAGATGCTCTACCGCATGGTGTGGGTCGACCACGTCCGACTGGTGATGGAGATGGTGACGACGCTGGAGGCGACGGTGATGAACGCCTACTCCGACGGGACGGAGTGGGAGATGCGCATCCTCTACCCGAACCGCGACGCCCTGTCGAAGACCAACGAGTTCTGCGAGAGCCACGGACTGACGTTCGAGGTCCTCCACGTTAGGGAGATGGACGGGGAACCGTCGGGTCGGTTCGGGCTCACGCAGGAACAGTACGTGGCGCTCACCAACGCCTGCGAGCAGGGCTACTACTCCGTCCCACGCGAGACGGACCTCGACGAACTCGCGGAGCAACTCGACATCTCCCACCAGGCGCTCTCCGAACGCCTGCGTCGGGGCACCGAAGTCCTCGTCGAGGAGGCGCTGCTCGTCGGTCCGCTGTCCGGTCGGTGACGACTCGCTGTTCTTCCGCCCGCCGCCGTTTCGATAGATGCTCACCCTCGGGAGTCGACGCGACTGTCCCGGTGTCATCCCTGTCGTGAGCCGACACGATTAATGCAGACAATCCGACGGAACGCCCTCCATCGCTCGATTCCCTGTGTGGGGTGCTCACACGGCCTCCTACGGTAATATTATAGTTTTGTAGCCATGAGGGAAGCGTATGACGCACACCTGCAGGAACTGCAAGCGGACGTTCACGTCTGAACTTGAACTCGAACTCCACCGCGACACCTGCTCGGACTCGCAGCTGTTCTGTGGGAAGTGCGGCGAGCGGTTCGCAGAGCGACGAGCGACACGAGACGGCTGGCACTACGAGTGCCCGAGCGAGGACTGTGACGGCTCCGGCATCGGCGAGGACCTTCGACGGGTACGCGACGCGATTACCGTCTCCCGGTAGGCCGACACCGCACTCGACGACCGAACCGCCCCGCGTTTCCCCCCTCTCCTGCAGACCGCCCCCGGACCGTGCGCCCTGTTCTCACTGCACTCACGCCTCTCGTGCGAGGTCGTCCAGCGTCGCCAGCGCCCGTCGACAGACGACTGCGTAGCCCGCGCCGAGCGGCGGAATCTCGAAGACGACCCGACAGCACCCCTCGCCGAGCGGTTCGACGCGGTGGCCCGTCGCCGGGAGCGTCGGCCCGAGGTCGAGCACGTTCCGGACCGCGTCGGTCAGCGGCGGACTCACCGACCACGTCCAGCGGTAGTCCGTACACGAGGTGATTCGAAACCGTGCCCAGGGTGTTCCCGGCGCGTCGAGCTGGACGCGGCCAGTCGTTCCCTGCTCGACGTACCGCACGTCGCAGTCGACGGCGCGGACGCTCGGCCCCCACTCCGGCCAGCGAGTCGTGTCCCGGAGGAGCGTCCAGAGCGCGTCGGCGGGGGCGTCGATATCGCGGGCGACCTCGACGCGCATCCCGTCGGACGTGCGGGAGAGCGAGAGCGACATGGGAGTCGCTACGCCGCCCGGTCCCTTCACACCGTCGTCGCCCGACAGCGTCACCGAATCGCCCCGTCCCGAGAGTTATACCGGTGCCCCGTGAGTCACCGGCATGGAGTACACCACGCTCGGAGACACGGGGATGACCGTCTCGCGCATCTGTCTGGGCTGTATGAGCTTCGGCACCAGCGACTGGCGCGACTGGGTGCTCGGCGAAGAGGAAGGGGTGGAACTCGTCGACCGGGCCATCGACCTCGGTATCAACTTCTTCGACACGGCCAACATGTACTCGCGTGGCGAGTCAGAGCGCATCCTGGGGAAGGCCCTGGAGGGCCGCCGCGAGGAGCAGGTCGTCGCGACGAAGGGGTACTTCCCGCTGGACGAGGAGGACCCCAACTCCGGCGGCCTCTCGCGCAAGGCCATCGAGAACCAGCTCGACGCCTCGCTGGACAGGCTCGGGATGGAGACGGTCGACCTCTACCAGACCCACCGCTGGGATTACGACACGCCAATCGAGCAGACCATGCGGGCGCTCGACGACGCGGTCCGTCGGGGGAAGGCCCGCTACGTCGGCGGGAGTTCGATGCACACCTACCAGTTCGCAGCGGCCCTCCACACGAGCGAGGTGGAGAACCTCGAACGGTTCGCCACGATGCAGAACCACTACAACCTGCTGTACCGCGAGGAGGAACGCGAGATGCTCCCGTTCTGCGAACAGGAGAACGTCGGCGTCGTCCCCTGGAGTCCGCTAGCCCGTGGCTACCTCGCCCGCCCGCACGAGGAGTTCGACGCGACGACCCGCGGGAAGTCCGACAGCCACGCCCAGTCGCACCCGTACTTCGAGGGCGGTGGGAAGGCGGTCAACGAACGGGTCCAGGAACTAGCCGAAGACGAGGGGGCGACGATGGCCCAGATCAGTCTCGCGTGGCTGTTCTCGAAGGAGTGGGTCGACGCCCCCATCGTCGGGACGACGAGTGTCGAGCACCTCGAAGAGGCCGTCGAGGCGCTCGACATCGACCTCTCGGACTCCGACGTCGCGTTCCTCGAAGAACCGTACGAGCCGGTCCGGGTCGCCGGCCACGAGTAACGTCGGTCACAGCACTGCACGCGCACTTCGTTACGTCTCGACGCACCCTTCTCAGTGGGTCAGCGGGAGTTCCGGTTCGAACCCCGCGAGGAACTCGTCGAACGGGTCGTCGGTCGCTGGTGGCGTCTGCGTGGGTGTCCGAGTGGTCTCGGGGGTGGCTGCCCTACGTGGGGCGATTTCGGCCACGCCCCGGTCGCGCTGGCCCGACGACGTGTAGGGAGCCAGCGTCAGTCGCATCGTCTCGCCGTTGAGTCGGGCCAGTTCCGGGCCGCCAGCGAACATCGTCTGGAGCCCGCGCGCCCAGAGCCTCGCGGTCCTCGTCGTCTCCGCCTCGCGCCACGCGTCGCTGTCTCGGTCGGTCATGGTGGTATCGCCGGGACGGGTGTCCCGTACTGACACACTGGGAACCGCTTCGAATAACCGTACCGTCCGTCAGTGCCGGTGACAGTCCTTCGAGCAGCTCTCTCGTGTGTCGGCGGGCGTTCTCGCCACGTCTACCGAGGAGCGGTCGGGAACGACAACGTCGAAATCCGTGGCCCGCGTAGGTCCGGTATGTCGCTGGTCGAGATGACGTGGCGGGACGCGCTGTTCGCCCACTGGCCGGTGGAACCGTCCGTCGTGGACCCGCGCCTCCCGGACGATCTGGACGTCGATACCCACGACGGACGGGCGTGGCTCGGCGTCGTGGGCTTCCTGATGGAGGACGTCCGTCTCCGCGGGATGCCGCCGTCGCTCGGCTTCACCTTCCCCGAACTCAACCTCCGGACGTACGTCACGCACGACGGAACGCCCGGCATCTACTTCTTCAACCTCGACGCCGGGGACCGCCTCGGGGTCGCCGCCGCGCGCCGACTCGTCAAACTACCGTACTACACCGCGTCGATGCGCATCACGGACCGCGAGGAGGGCTTCCGCTTCCGGTCGCGGCGCGTGGAGCGAGACGCACCGCCCCTCGCGTTCGACGCCGACTATGCCCCCCTCGACGAACCGCTCGCCGACCGGGAACGCGCCGAGTTCCTGACCGAGCGCTATCGCTTCTACACCGCCGGAGTCGACGCGGTGCGGGAGGGGTACGAGGGGTCGAGCGACCGCCTCTGGATCGGCGAGGTCCGTCACGACCCGTGGACGCTCGCACCGGCCGCCCTCACCGTCCGCCGGAACGGCTGCTTCCGGGCGAACCGGTTCGAGACGCCCGAGGGCGACCCGCTCTGTCACTACGCCCCCGGCGTCGAGGTGCGCGCCGACCGACTGCGGCGGGTCTGAGTCGGTCGGGGCGGAGTCGCTCGGGACGGAGTCGGTCACCGTGACGGTCGCTGGTGGGCCGGTCTTCGCTGGCTCACTGGCCTGCAGTCACTCGATTCACGGCTCCGTGTCCCACCCAGCTTTTTACCGCTACGCGTCGTCTGTACGACGATGAAGACCGCAGACGGCGACGCCGACCACGCGGTCGACCGGTCGGCTACGCCGGACGACCGCGAGCCGCTGACCGGGCCGATGCGGTCGCTCGACCCGCGAGTGCGCTACGTCTGGGGTGTACAGGCCATCATCTCGGCGGTCGTCGTCGGTGCCATCGTCGGAGCCATCGGCTACGCCGTCGACCGCCTCCTCTGGCCCGGCGTCGTCGCGTTCGTCGTCGTGGGCCTCCTCGCAGTCGGGTTCGCGCTGGCACGCTACCGCATCTGGCGCTTTCAGGTCCGGTCGGACTCGCTGTTCCTCGGCCGCGGCGTGCTGACGAGGGTGCGGACCGTCGTCCCCTACGTCCGTATCCAGCACGTCGACTCGAACCGCGGTCCACTCGAACGGAGCGTCGGTCTCGCCAGCGTCGTGGTCTACACCGCCGGGTCCCGCGGCGCGGACGTGACGATTCCGGGCCTGACGCCCGAGGACGCCGAGGAGCTACAGGAGCGACTGAAGCGTCTCGCCATCGCCGCCGAGGGTGAAGACGCCGTATGAGGCTCTCCCCGCGGTCGATACCGTACCGGGCGGTCGACTCGCTGTCGCGGCTCGTCTGGGTCGTCGTCATCGTCGCGTTCACCACCGACTCCTCGGTGGCTCCCCCGATGCTCGTCCTCGCCGGTGCGGTGGTCGCCGTCGTCGGCGTCTCGGTGGGGTATCACGTCCTCTACCTCCGGCGGTTCAGCTACGACCTCACGGAGGACACGTTCGACATCCGGTCGGGCGTCGTCTCGCGACGGACGCGCGAGATACCGCTCCGTCGGGTCCAGAACGTGGACATCGCGGCCAACCCGGTCCAGCGAGCGCTGGGCATCGCCGAGGTGCGACTGGAGACCGCCGGCGGGAGCGGCACCGAGGCGTCGCTCCGGTACGTCTCGCGGTCCGAAGCGCGCCGCCTTCAGGACGACATCGGTCGACGCAAGCGCGGAGAGTCGACCGACGAGACGCGGACGAACGACGACCGCGACGCCGAAGAGGCGCTGTACGCCATCTCACCGAAGGAACTGCTGCTGCTCGGGTTCGTCTCCGTCGACCTCCGTGTCCTCTCCTTCCTCTCGTTCGCGGTCCCGGTGTTCGCGCCGTCACTGGGCGACGTCGTCGACCCCGCTCGCCCGCTTCTGGTCCAGCTGTCGCCCATCACGCTCGGCGTCGGCGGCGTGTTCGCGCTCTACGTCGTCGCGGCGCTGGTCGGCGGGGCCGTCGCCGTATCGAACTACTACGGGTTCCGACTCTCGCGGGCGCACGACGAACTGCGCTACGAGCGCGGTCTCCTCCAGCGCTACAGCGGCACCATCCCGCTCGATAAGGTCCAGTCGCTCTCGGTCACGGCGAACGTCCTGGCGCGGGCCATCGGCTACGGGTCGCTCGCCGTCGTGACGGCGGGGTACGCGCCCGGCGAGGGCGGGTCGCAGTCGGCCGTCCCGTTCGCCGAACGCGGCCGCGTACTGTCGCTGGCGCGGTCCATCGAGTCGTTCGAGGACCCGTCGTACGTCCGCCCGCCGAAGCGAGCGCGGACGCGCTACGCCGTCCGGTACCTCGTCGTCGCGCTGGCCGTGGTGGCGCTCGCCTACGGTATCGTCCGGTGGACGCCGCTCGACGGCGCGTGGTGGGGGACGCTCGTCCTGCTGCCGGTCGTCCCCGTGGCTGCACACGCGACGTGGAGCGTGCGAGGCTACGCCGTTCAGGACGACTACGTCCTCGTGCGCAACGGCTACCTGGTCCAGCGCGAGGTGGTCGTGCCGTACCACCGCATCCAGACCGTCACCACCGCCGAGACGGTGTTCCAGCGCCGCCGCGACCTGGCGACGCTGGTCATCGACACCGCCGGGTCGGGCGGCCGAGGCGGTGACGACGCGAAGGCCGTCGACGTCGACGCCGACGACGCCGAACGCCTGCGGGTCGAGGTCGAGGAGCGACTCCACGCGGCGGTCGCCGAACGCCGCGAGCAGTTCCACCGCGAGCGGACCGAGTCGCTCCGGGAGGACCCGCCCGGCGAGACCGACCCGGAGCGGTCGTCGGGCGGCCACACGACGGACCCCGCCTGAACCGACACCGACGCCGCCCGCTACCGGCGTCGTCGCCCCGACCACCGCGCTCGGTGGGTGGTCACTCGTCTCGCTACGCCTGTTCCTCGACGGACCAGCCGAGCACCACGCCGTCGTCCAGTCGCTCCACGCCGTCCAGCGAGAGCCTCGGGAACGTCTCTCGGTCGACGAACCCCTCGCCGTCGGCGATGGTCGGAGCGTCGCGTCCGCCGAGGACGAGGCTGCCGACGTACAGCGTGAGGTCGTCGACCAGTCCCGCCTCGAACAGCGAGAAGACGAGTTCGCCGCCCCCTTCGACCATGAGGTCCTCGACGCCCGAGGACTCCAGTTCGTCGAACGCACGCGTGAGGTCCACGCGGTCCTCGCCGGCGACGACGACACTCGCACCTACCTCTCGGAGCGTCTCCACCCGCTCGCTCGGTGCGACCTCGCTCGCCAGCACCGTCGTCGGGGCGTCGCCCGCGAGGATGGCCGCGTCGGGCGGCGTCCGCGCCCGCGAGTCCGCCACCACGCGCGTCGGGACCCCCGACTTCTCGACCGTCTCCCGGTGCTCGCGGTCGAACCGGACCAGCGACGGGTCGTCTGCCAGCACGGTCCCGACCCCGACCAGCACCGCGTCGCTCTCGGCCCGGAGCCGGTCGACGCGGGCGAAGTCCTCGTCGCCCGAGATGCGTACCTGCTCGCGTCGCCGCGTCGAGAGCTTCCCGTCCGCGCTCACAGCGGCGTTGACGTGGACGTACACACCAGTACGTCAGAGAGCGACGACTAACCGGTTTCGTGTCTCGGAACGGCCACCTCTCGAACTACGGGTGGGACTGAAAGGGGCCGGCGCGAGGACGACGGCGCGGACGGGTGAGCACCGCAGGAACGAACGAAGTGAGTGACGAGGAGCGCGCCCGCCGCACCGACCCGAGCGTCCGGGGGCTTTCGGGGTAACAGTCGAGTCACAGTTCGGAGCACATCTGACCCCGAGACGGAACGAATACTCGAAGCGAGATCCTAGGCGCGAATGCTTTTTTAGGAGGTCGACCGAACTCTCAGACGATGGATATCGACCAGACTGCCGAGGAGCTCGCCTCCGACCTCGGTGTGGACAAACAGGAGGTCAGCGACGACCTGCGGAAGCTCGTGGAGTACGACGTCCCGATGGACGAGGCGGTTCAGAGCCTGCGCCGGAAGTACGGCGGCGGAGGCGGTGGCGGCGGGAGCGCTCCCTCGACCAAGGAGATCGGCGCGGTGTCGACGGACGACGCGAGCGTCACCGTCACGGGCCGGGTGTTGACCGTCGGGAAGCGCACCATCCGGTACCAGGGCGACGACTTCACCATCTTCGAGGGCGAGCTGGCCGACGACACGGGGCGCATCTCCTACACCGCGTGGAACGACTTCGGCCTCGCGGTTGGCGACACCATCCGCGCCGGCAACGCGGGCGTCCGCGAGTGGGAGGGGAACCCAGAACTGAACCTCGGCGACTCGACCGACGTCGAGACGCTCGACGAGGAACTCGACGTGCCCTACGAGGTCGGCGGCGACCGCTCGCTGGCCGACCTCTCGCCGGGCGACCGCGGCCGGACCCTCGAAGTGACCGTCGTGGAGGTCGAAGAGCGGACCATCGACGGCCGCGACGGCGAGACCGACATCCTCTCCGGCGTGTTCGCCGACGAGTCCGCGCGACTGCCGTTCACCGACTGGAACCCCCGCGAGGAGATCGTCGAGGGCGCGTCGCTCCGCGTCGAGGACGTCTACGTCCGGGAGTTCCGGGGCGTCCCGTCGGTCAACCTCTCGGAGTTCACCGTCGTCGGCGAACTCGACCGCGAGGTGGAGGAGCGCGCGACGGCCCGCCGCCTCGACGTGGGCGAGGCCGTCCGCGGGGGCGGCGCGTTCGACGTGGAACTCGTCGGCAGCCTGCTCGACGTGCGCGACGGCTCGGGGCTCGTCCAGCGCTGCCCGGAGTGCAACCGAGTCATCCAGAACGGGCAGTGTCGCTCCCACGGCGAGGTCGAGGGCGTCGACGACCTGCGGACGAAGGCCATCCTCGACGACGGAACGGGCACCGTCACCGTGGTGCTCGACCGCGAACTGACCGAGCGCGTCTACGACGGGACGCTGGAGGACGCGCTGGACCACGCCCGCGACGCGATGGACAAGGAGGTCGTGGCGGAGACGGTCGCCGACCGAATCGTCGGGCAGGAGTACCGCGTCCGCGGGTCGCTCTCGGTCGACGACTACGGCGCGAACCTCGACGCCGAGGAGTTCGACCGCGTCCAGGAGGCCGCCGAGGACCGTGCCGACGCGCTGCTCGCGGAGGTGGACGGATGAGTACGCCCAGACGGTCCTGCTCGCGCACTCTCGTGCGCTGCGCGGGCTGCGACTGCTCTACTCACACTCACCACCAGGGGTGGTTCGCGTGAGTTCGACGCCCGGCAACCGCGAGGTCGCCTACCGCCTGTTCGCCGCCGAGTTCGAGGAGGCGAGCTACTCGTACTCCGAGTCGGACGAGGAGCGTGCGCCGAACTACGTCGTCACGCCGACGGGCGCGCGCGTCAACCGCCTGTTCGCCGCGGGCGTCCTCACCGAGGTCGCCCAGGCCGGCGACAGCATCCTGCGAGCGCGCGTCGTCGACCCGACGGGCGCGTTCGTCGTCTACGCCGGGCAGTACCAGCCCGAGGCGATGAGCTTCCTCGACGACGCCGAGACGCCGTCGTTCGTCGCCGTGACTGGTAAGGCCCGAACGTTCCAGCCCGAGGATTCGGACCTCGTCTACACGAGCGTCAGGCCCGAGACCGTCAGCGAGGTGGACGCGCCGACGCGCGACCGCTGGACCGTGACGGCCGCGAAACGCACGCTCGAACGCATCGGCGTGTTCGCCGCCGCACTCGAGACGGGGCTGACCGGCGACACGCTGGCCACCGCGCTCCGCGAGGCGGGCGTCGACGCCAGCCTCGCCGCCGGCATCCCCATCGCCATCGAGCAGTACGGGACGACGACGGCGTACCTCGCGGCGCTACAGGAGGTGGCGCTCGACGCCGTCCGACGCGTCGCCGGGGAGACCGACGAGGTGCGCGAACTCGATATCTCGCCCGGCGAGGGCGGCGACGAGTCCTTCACGCCCGCCATCCCCGCCGACGTCGACGTGTCGGTGGCGGCGGCCGGCGTGGCCGACAGTGCGAGCCCAGAGGGGTCTGCAGACGGTTCAGCCCCCGAATCCGGGACGCCGGAACCAGCGGCGGCGACCGACGAACCGGACGCGACGGGCGACCCGGTGGAGGAGCCGTCCTCGGAACCGGTCGAGGAAGGCGTCGACGCGGGCGAGGAGCCAGCGGGCGAACCGGTCGCCGAGGAGGAGTCGTCCGCTCCGAGCGCGTCCGACGAGTCGGCAGCCGCCGAGTCGCCGTCGGCCGAGGCAGCACCATCCGGGGCAGAGCCGACGGAAGCAGAACCCTCGGGAACTACACCGACGGGGACGGAACCGACGGAGGCAGAACCGACCGAGGCGGAGGAGACGGTCGCGGACGCCGCAGAGACCGTCGACCCCGACACAGAGTACGAGGACGACGGGACCGAACCGGTCGAGGCTCCGGAAGCAGACGAGGAGTCGACCGAGGAACCGTCGTTCGAGGAGCCCGAACCGGAGTCCGGTGACGCCGACGCGGGAGCCTACGAGATGGACGAGGAGACCCGCGAGGAGGTCGAGTCGGAGTTCGGCACCGACTTCTCGACGGGCAACGAGGTGGACCCGGCCGGCGAGGCCGACATCGAGACGCCGGACGCGGACGACCTCGACGAACCCGCCAGCGAGAGTGACGAATCAGCGGTCGCCGAGACAGGTTCGGAGGCCACCCCGGCCTCCGAACCGGACGAGCCCTCGTTCGAACCGGCCAGCGACGACGAAGCGACGGACGTGGACGCGACGGCGAGTGGGTCGGAGCCGGAACCTGCGTCCGAGACAGAACCTGCGTCCGAGGCAGAACCGAAGACCGAACCCGAACCCGAAACCGACGCCGGAGACACGGAGCCAGCGGACGAATCGGATGCAGACGCAGAGGCCGACGCCGACCTCGACACGGTCC
This sequence comes from Halomarina salina, assembly GCF_023074835.1. Classification (NCBI taxonomy): domain Archaea; kingdom Methanobacteriati; phylum Methanobacteriota; class Halobacteria; order Halobacteriales; family Natronomonadaceae; genus Halomarina; species Halomarina salina. Next base: position 2,567,271 of record NZ_JALLGW010000001.1, on the reverse strand, counting down.
TCGTCGAGGAGATGAAGGCGCTCGACGACGGTGACGGTGCGCCGCGCGAGGAACTCGTCGCCCGCGTCGGTGACCGAACCGGCGCGGACGAGTCGACGGTCGACGACGCCATCCAGGACGCGCTGATGAGCGGCCAGTGCTACGAACCCGAGGACGGCCGGCTCAAACCCATCTGAACGGTGTTCGAACCGGTCCCGGACGAACCGGTCGGCGTCGCCGACTGCGGGGGGGAACGTGCGCTGGTGGTCGCCGACTACCACGCGGGCCTCGAAGTCGCGCTGCGCTACGACGGCGTCGAGATTCGCTCGCAGGCCAGCGACCGCCGCCAGCACCTGCTGGAACTGCTCGACGCGACCGACGCGGACCGCGTCGTCTTCCTCGGGGACCTCGGGAACGCCATCGGGAACCCCTCGCGCGAGGAGCGCCAGGAGTTGACGACGCTCCTCGGGACGGTCAGCGAGCGCGTCCCCGTCACCGTCGTCAAGGGGAACCACGACGGCGACGCCGAGGCGTGGGCCGCCGAGAGCGAACGCGACCACCCGGTCGAGGTGACGCCGACGAACGGCATCCGCCTCGGTGACGTCGGCTTCGTCCACGGGCACACCTGGCCCGCACCGGAGGTAGCCGCGGCGAGCGTCGTCTGCATGGGCCACGAACACCCGAAGATACGACTCGAAGACGAGGTCGGCGGCGCGCGAGCCGAGCGCATCTGGTTGCGCGGCCCGCTGGCCCCTGACCCGTTCGTCGAGCACTACGGAGAGGCAGACCGGGAGGAGGAGGAATCACGCGACCAGTACGACGTCACGGGCGAACTCGTCGTCTGTCCGGCGTTCAACGACCTGCTCGGCGGGACGTGGACGAACGCGGGCCAGGGGTTCCTCGCGCCGTACCTCCCCGCAGGAATGCCCGATGCGCAGGCGTACCTGCTGAACGGGACGCGCCTCGGCCCGTATCAGAACGTGTAGAGGAGTTCGAAGAGCCCGACGGCGAACAGCGCCAGTCCGGTGAGTGCCATCCCGTACGACCGCCATCCGGGTTCGGTCGGCGCGCCGTGACGCTCTGGCCGTCGTGCGGCAGTGACGGCGAGGACGACGGCCGCAGCGCCCGTGAGTGCGAATCCGGCGGCGAGCACGCCGAGACCGTCGGCCCGGACCCTGGCGACGCCCCGGCAGAGGAACCCCAGGCCGAACCCGACCCACCCCAGCCAGTAGGTGTCGGCGGCGTTCATTGCCCACCTCTCCACGCCAGCCACTAAGTCGGTTCCGACGCGACGGCCCGGTCCTCCCGACACGACGTGGCGACCACAGAACCGCCGAGAACGCCACCGAACCGGCAGGCGACGGCCTTTTTTCGATTCGTCCCCATCGCTAGAACAGTGAGCGAACACCGGGCAGGGATGGACGCGTTCGCCCACCTCGGCGACCGCGTCCGGTCGGCGCTGTCGAAACGCGGGTTCGAGACGCCCACCGAGCCACAGCGCCGTGCGATTCCCGCGCTGGCCGACGGCGGCCACGGCCTCGTCATCGCGCCGACGGGCACCGGGAAGACGGAGACGGCGATGCTCCCGGTGTTCGACGCCATCGTCCGCGAGCGAGAGGACGAGGGCACCCCCTTCGGCATCTCGGCGCTCTACATCACGCCGCTCCGGGCGCTGAACCGCGACATGCGCCAGCGACTGGACTGGTGGGCGGAGGAACTCGGGCTGGACGTCGACGTCCGTCACGGCGACACGACGCAGTACCAGCGGGGGAAACAGGCCGACGACCCGCCGGACGTGCTGGTGACGACGCCCGAGACGTTACAGGCGATGCTGACCGGGAAGAAGCTGCGACGGGCGCTGTCGGACGTGAGCCACGTCGTCGTCGACGAGGTGCACGAACTCGCGGCCTCGAAGCGGGGCGCGCAGATGGCCATCGGACTGGAGCGACTGCGAGAACTCGCGGAGGAGTTCCAGTGCATCGGCCTCTCAGCTACCGTCGGTGACCCCGAGGAGGTCGGGAGGTTCCTCACGGGCGACCGTGGCTGCTCTATCATCGAGGTGGACGCGGGGAGCAACCTCGACCTGCGGGTGCTGACGCCCGAGGTGACCGTCGAGGACGAGCGACTGGCGGGGAAGCTGATGACGAAACCGGACGTGGCGAGTCACGTTCGGGCGATACGGGACATCGTCGAGGAGAACGACTCGACGCTCGTGTTCGTCAACACCCGACAGACCGCCGAGGCGCTCGGGTCGCGGTTCAAGAAGCTGGAGACGAACATCGGCATCCACCACGGGTCGCTGTCGAAGGAGGCCCGCATCGACGTCGAGGACCGGTTCAAGTCCGGGGCGCTCGACGCGCTCCTCTGTACGTCGTCGATGGAACTCGGCATCGACGTGGGCCGCATCGACCACGTCGTCCAGTACCAGTCGCCCCGCGAGGTGTCCCGCCTGCTCCAGCGCGTCGGGCGCGCGGGCCACCGCCGGGACGTGGTCTCGCAGGGGACGATCATCGCCACGATGCCCGACGACACGTTCGAGTCGCTGGCCATCTGCCGGCGTGCGGAGCGGGGGCAGGTCGAACCCGCGAACATCCACCACGGGAGCCTCGACACCGTCGCCAACCAGGTCGTCGGCCTCGTCATGGACTTCGGAGACATCGGCGCGATGCGGGCCTACGAACTCGTGACGCGGGCGTATCCGTTCCGCGACGTGACCCGCGAGCAGTTCCGCGACGTGGTCCGGGAGCTCTCCTCGAACCGCATCCTCTGGATAGACGAGGAGGCAGACGAACTGCAGAAGTCGGGCGGGACGTGGCAGTACTTCTACGCCAACCTCTCGATGATTCCCGACGAGGCGACGTACGCCGTCGAGGACATGGCCTCGGGGCGGCAGGTCGGGACGCTCGACGAACGGTTCGTCGTCAACTTCGCCCAGCCGGGGGAGGTGTTCATCCAGCGCGGCGAGATGTGGCGCATCACCGAGGTGGACGAGGAGGAGGAGGCGGTGAAGGTGACGCCCGTCGAGGACCCCGGCGGCGAGGTGCCGTCGTGGGTCGGCCAGGAGATTCCGGTACCCTACGACGTCGCACAGGACGTCGGCGACCTGCGATACGACGCTCGCTCGCGGTTCGACCGGGGCGAGGACAGACCGACCGTCTCCCGGTGGGTCGCCGAGGGCTACCCCACCGACGACCACACGGCGAGCGAGGCGCTCGAACAGCTAGAGCGCCACACGCAGGCGATGCCGTCGAGCGACCGCCTGATGGTCGAGTCGTACGGCCGCGAGATAGTGCTCAACGCCTGCTTCGGCCACAAGGTCAACGAGACGCTCGGTCGCCTGCTGTCGGCACTGCTCGGGCAGCAGACCGGCTCCTCCGTCGGGATGGAGATCGACCCGTACCGCATCGAACTGGAGGTGCCGGGCGGGACGAGCGCGAGCGACGTCCTCGCGCTCCTCCGGCAGACGGACCCCGACCACGTCGCGAGCCTCATCGAACTCTCCCTGAAGAACGCCGACGCGCTGAAGTTCAAACTCGCGCAGGTCGCCGCGAAGTTCGGGTCGCTGAAGCGCTGGCAGGGGAAAGGCTCCCGACAGTTCGGCCGCTCGCGCCTGCTCGAAGCGCTCCGCGACACGCCGATGTACGACGAGGCGGTCCGCGAGATTCTCCACGAGGACCTCGACGTCGACGGCGCGGCGGACGTCCTCCGCCGCGTCCAGTCGGGCGCACTCACCGTCGAGACGGTGACCGAGCGAACTCCTGTCGGGATGGGCGGGCGCTCGTCGGGACAGGAGCTCTTGAGTCCGGAGAACGCCGACGCGAGCGTCATCGAGACGGTCCGCGAGCGCATCCAGGAGGACAACGTGCTGCTGTTCTGTCTGCACTGCCAGGAGTGGGAGCGCCGTCAGGAGGTCCGGCGCGTCGCCGACCAGCCGGAGTGCCCGCTCTGCGGGTCGACGCGCGTCGCGGCGCTCAACCCGTGGGCCGACGAGGTGGTCGACGCCGTCAAGCGCGCCGAGAAGGACGACGAGCAGCGCAAGCAGACCGAGCGCGCCTACCAGTCCGCGAACCTCGTCCAGAGCCACGGCAAGCAGGCCGTCGTCGCCCTCGCGGCACGCGGGGTCGGCCCGCACAACGCCGCGCGCATCATCGCCAAACTGCGGGAGGACGAGGACGACTTCTACCGCGACATCCTCCAGCAGGAGCGCCGCTACGCCCGGACGAAGTCGTTCTGGGACTGACGTCACCGGGGCGACTCCCGCTCGGACTGGCCAGCGAGGGGACACCTCGCTACCCTCCAGTTTATCGACGCCGGGGCGACAGCTGTGCCTCTGGTCAGTCCAGCCGGGAGACGTGCTGCCGTCGCAGTCGCCGTCGTCGTCGTGACCGTCGCTGGCTACGTGCTCGGTGGGTACGATGGCTTCTCCGTCTCTCTCGTCGTCGGTGGGGGCTCTCGGTCCTCCTCGCCGAGACGCTCGTCGACGAGCAGGAGAAAGGGGCCACTCGACCAGACGACGCCCGGTGACCGAATCGCTTCGGCAATATTCTCGAAATCGATACTGACACGAAATGTTATCAGTGTGGCCTCGGTCGTCGGTGCATGGACTTCAGTCGTGGCGGACGCAGCAGAATCGTCGTCGGCGTCGTCTGCATCGTCTCGCTCCTCGGGTCGGCGGTGGTCGCACAGAACTCGCTGTTGACGACGGTCGGCAGCCAGGTGAACCTCGGTGACCTCGGCGGTCTCGTCTTCGTCGCGTGGGTGACGCTCCTCCTCCTGGTCACCATCGGCAGGGTCGCCGACGTCGAACCGGAAGAGAACGAGTAAGGGCGAGAGCGGACGTAACGAGGGGACACAGGGGGCGCAACCGTGGAGGGGGAAAGCGTCGGCGGGAACGCATGTCGAACGACTGGCTTGTTCGGTATAAGCTTTCAGTTGATTAAAACGTCAGTGAGAGATACCTCAACAGATAGCCGAGTAGGCGACCAGTTCCCCGTCGCTGACCTCCACGGTGCCGCCGCCGTGACACTCGTCGGTCTCGAACCAGACGCTCGCGGACTGGTTCCCCATCGTCGCCGTGACCTCGTAGCCGACGTTTCCGGGTCCGTCGAGGGAGTCCGTGTTGAACACCTCGCGTCGGCCGGTGCCCGCCGAGAGGTCGTACGTCTCCTCGTGGACGACCGCCCCGTCCGACTCGCGGACGACGCGGACCGAGACGGTGTGGTCGGTCTCGTCCCGGTTGCTCAGTCTGACCGCCTTGTCGCGGTCGACCGACCGCTCTGCCTCGGCGACCCAGTCGTCGAACGTCGTCCGCTCCACCGTCGGACGCTCCGATACTTGCGTGGCGGTCTCGTTCGCCGTCGACCGCTCACCGTCTCCGAGACAGCCAGCAGTCGCGACGAGCGTCCCGGAGAGTGCGAGGAGGTAGCGTCGTCTCGTGGGGGCCATGTGACGACCGAGTCGAACGGCCGGCATAAGCTTTCAGTGGATATGACAGTCAGAACGGTGGGGAAGGTCGACTACCGACCGCTCCCTGGCGGTTCGACCTTCGAGCGTGCGTCCTCGAAGTGTTCACGCGAGATGCGAATCTCGTCGGCGCGTTCGTTCGCTTCCTCCGGACCGACGTCCGTTGCCAGCGCGCGGATGGCGAACAGCGACGCCTGCCGGACGAGCGCTTCGAGGTCCGCGCCGGAGTAGCCCTCGGTCTCGGCGGCGAGTTCGTCCAGGTCGATGTCCTCGCCGAGCGGCTTCCCCTCGGTGTGGACCGAGAGGATGAGTCGGCGGGCAGCCTCGTCCGGCAGGGGGACCTCGACGTGTGACTCGAACCGGCCGGGACGGAGGAGTGCGGGGTCGATGGCCTCGTAACGGTTCGTCGCCGCGAGCACCACCAGATTCGGGTTCGACGCGAGTCCGTCGAGTTCCGTCAGGAGCTGTGAGACGACGCGCTCGGTCACGTCCTGCTCGCCGCCGCGGGCGGCCGCGATGGCGTCCACCTCGTCGAAGAAGACGATGGTCGGCGCGGTCTGTCGGGCACGGTCGAACACCTCGCGGACCGCCTTCTCGCTCTCGCCGACGTACTTGTCGATGAGTTCGGGGCCGGCGACGTGGATGAAGTTGACGCCGCTCTCGCCCGCGATGGCGCGGGCGAGCAGCGTCTTCCCGGTGCCGGGCGGTCCGTAGAGGAGGATGCCCGTCGGCGGGTTGGTGTTCGTCGCCTCGAACAGGTTCTCGTAGGAGAGCGGCCAGATGACCGACTCGCGGAGGGTGGCCTTCGCCTCGTCGAGCCCGCCCACGTCCTCGAAGGTGGTGTTGGTCGTCTCGACGACGTACTCGCGCATCGCGCTCGGGTCGACCGCGGCCATCGCAGCCTCGAAGTCCGCCCGCGTGACCGTCAACGGGGTGTCGGGGTCCTCGTCGCGTTCGTGGCGGTAGCGCCGCAGCGCGGACATCGCGGCCTCGGTCGACAGCGTACGGATGTCCGCGCCGACGAACCCGTGGGTGCGCTCCGCGAGGCGGTCGAGGTCCACGTCGTCGTCGAGCGGCATCCCGAGCGTGTGGACGTCCAGAATCTCGCGACGGCCCTCCTCGTTCGGGACGCCGATCTCGATCTCGCGGTCGAACCGGCCACCACGACGGAGGGCGGGGTCGATGGAGTCGACGCGGTTCGTCGCGCCGATGACGATGACCTCCTCGCGGCCGGACATCCCGTCGAGTTCGGTCAGCAACTGGGCGACGACGCGGTTCTCCATGTCGGCGTCGTCGTCGCGTTCCCCCGCGATGGAGTCGATCTCGTCGATGAACAGGATGGCCGGCGAGTTCTGGCGCGCCTCGGCGAACTTCTCGCGGATCTTCTCCTCGGAGTCGCCCTTGTACTTCGAGACGACTTCGGGACCGGAGATGGTGAAGAAGTTCGCCGACACCTCGTTGGCGACGGCCTTCGCGATGAGCGTCTTCCCGGTGCCGGGCGGGCCGTGGAGCAGGACACCTCGCGGCGGGTCGACGCCGAGTCGTCGGAACAGGTCGGGTTCGGAGAGCGGGAGTTCGACCATCTCGCGGATGAGCTCCAGCTCCTCGTCGAGTCCGCCGATGTCCTCGTAGGTGACGTCGGTCTTCGGTCCGTCCGCCGTCGGCCGGGACGTCGCCCCGCCGAGTTGCTCCTCGACGTCGGACGAGGAGGAGGGAGAACCGGACGAGGAACCGCTGCCGCGACGGCGCTGCCCGCCCGAGGACCCCTGCGAACTCTTGAGTTTCCTGCTGCCGGTCTGGACGGTGACCCGCGTCTCGTCGACGACCCTGACGACCGTCTCGGGGCTGGTGGACTCGACGCGCGCCTCGACGCCCGTGTCACTGAGCGAGACGCTGTCGCCGATCTGGATGGGTCGCTGGAGGAGGCGTCGCTTCACGTAGTCCGCGAGGTCGGCGTTCGTGACCTCCGGCGTGTTCGGCAGCGACACCATGACGCTGTCGGCGTCGTCGACGTCCTCCTCGCGGACGGTGACGGTGTCGCCGATCTTCACCGACGCGTTCTGTCGGGTGCCCGCGTCGACCTTCACCGCGCCGTCCTCGCCGCCGGGCCACACCTTCGCCACAGTCTCGCGTTCGCCTTCGATGACGATGGTGTCACCGCTCAGCACGCCGAGCGTCTGCATCGTCGCGTTGGAGAGTCGTGCGATACCGCGACCCGCGTCGCGCTTCTCCGCACCTTGGACCGCGAGGTCCACGCCACGTGTCATACCACTCGTTTCGTGCCTGCTGACTTTATCCCTCCGCCGGAGTAACGCATTTGACCCACCACGTTGGACCCGGTGCCATGGTGAAAGCGGAGGAACGGGACGATATGACGTGGTACAGCTGTGAGGGCTGTGGGCTCATGTTCGACGTCGAGGACGACGCGAAGCGCCACGAGGAGCGCTGCGACGCGAAGGAGCCGACCTACCTGCAGTGAGCGACTGACTCGGACGACGGGGGAAGACCGAGCACGGGGGGCAGACTGAGACGGGGACACACTATACGGAGGGACGGACCACGAGGGGAGCGGAGAACTCCTCAGTCGGCGCACTCGACGTCGACGAGCGCGCCACACCGCGAACAGCGCTGCGGCGGGGTCCCTGCTTCGCATCGCCCCGCTCGACCATCCTCGCTCCCCTCCCGCCCTCGCTCGTTCGTCGCCTCGATGAGACCCTCGCCGATGATGCCCGCCGGGAGGGCGACCAGTCCGACGCCGACGACGGCGACGGCCCCGCCGAACACCCGCCCGAGCGTCGTCACGGGGTAGACGTCGCCGTAGCCGACGGTGGTGAGCGTGACGACGCCCCACCAGAGCGTCGCCGGAATCGACGAGAACGTCTCGGGCTGGGCACCGCGTTCGAGGACGTACATCACCGTCGAGGAGAGCACGAGCGTCACCCACGCGGCCGACAGCGAGACGAGCAGGTCGCGACGCTTGCGCCCCACGACCACCCAGAGGAGTCGGATGGAGCGAGCGTACCGCGCCATCTTCAGCAGTCGCGCCATCCGGAGCAGTCGGGCCGCCCGGACCAGCGTCGCGTCCTCGACGACCACGACGAGGTACGACGGTGCGATTGCCAGCAGGTCGAGGAGGAGAAACGGCCGGGACGCGAACCGTACCCGGTCGACGACGGGACGGTCGTACGTCGGTGCCTCCACGCACGACCAGACCCGCGCGAGGTACTCGACGGTGAAGGCGACGACGGTGACGCGGTCCACGAGGGAGAAGACGGGCGCGTACGCGAGTGCCAGCGAGTCGACCGTCGACGCGCCGAGGGCGACGACGTTCAGCACGATGAGCGCCGAGACGACCCGGTCGACCCAGCGGCTGACCGGGCCGTAGTCCGGGGTGAGCAGTTCGTAGGTGCGGCGACGGAGGCGGCGATACGCGTCCACCTCGGGGCCGACACGGCGCATCGAGAAAACAGCCGACGACCGTCCGGGGGGTCTGACTATCGCACCGAGCGTTGGACGACGACGCTCACTCCTCGGCGACGAGTTCCCAGGACTGCTCGCCGAGTCCGTCCTCGGCGAAGACGAAGACCCGTCCGCGGGCCGCCTCCGGGTCGCCGTCGACGGTGACGCGATACGAGTCGACGCTGACGTCGACGCCGGGGAACACCGTCGTCTCCTCGCCCGCGTCGAGGATGACCCGGCCGACGCCGGAGTCCTCCAGTATCTCGTCGGAGGTCTTGCGGTCGTTGACGTAGACGATGACGCCCTCGGTCTGGGTCGGGTCGGTGACCAGGACGTGGACGTCCTTGCCCGGCGGCGTCGTCACCGGTTCTGCGGACTTCTCGGGGACGCCGTGGTAGAACACCGACCGGCCGTCGGCGTACTCCACCTCGACGCCCTCGGCCTGCAGGGAGACGGGGAGACTGTCCGGGGCGATGTCGTTCCGGAGGCTCATGGCTCCGAGTTACCCACGAGACGGGAAAAGCACCGCGTTCGTCGGTCCCGGCACACTCGCCGCGACCTCGGTCACTGCCGCTCCCTGTTCGCGGCTATCGCCGCGACCTCGGTCACTACCGCTCCCTGTTCGCGGCTATCGCCGCGACCTCGGTCACTACCGCTCCTTGCTCGCGGCTCTCGCCGCGACCACCACCCGTAAGTCCTCACGCGAGAAGGTTGGCCTGATGCGGACCGGACGAGCGAGCGCCCCTGCAGCGGGCACCGTGTTGAACGCACTCGCCACGGGCACCGGGTCGGCGTTCGCCATCGACGCGCACACGACCGCCACCGTCGAGTTCGAGGCGACGCCGACGGACCACGACGAGCGACGCGTCACGGGCGAGATAGCGGACGCGCCCGACGCCGACACGCGCCTGATAGAGCGGTGCGTCGAACTGGCGGCCGAGGTGGCGGGCGAACCGATTCCCGCGGGCGGCGCGAGCGTCGGGACCGAGAGCGAGATACCGATGGCCGCGGGGCTGAAGAGTTCGAGCGCGGCCGCCAACGCGACGGTTCTGGCGACGTTCGACGCACTCGGCGTGGCCATCGAGGACGGCCCGGACCCGACGGTCCCCACCGAGGGGACCGACGACGAGGACGAGGCGACGCCCGACTCCGTCTCCCGCGTGGACGCGTGTCTGCTGGGCGTTGCGGCCGCGCGCGACGTCGGCGTCACCGTCACCGGCGCGTTCGACGACGCCAGCGCGTCGATGCTCGGCGGCCTCACCGTGACGGACAACGACGAGGACACGGTGCTCCACCGCGCCACCCCGGACTGGGAAGTGGTCGTCTGGACGCCGCCGGAGCGGGCGTTCTCCGCCGACGCCGACGTGGAGCGCTGTCGGGCCGTCGCCCCGATGGCCGACCTCGTCGCGGACCTGGCGCTCGACGGGCAGTACGGTCGGGCGATGACGGTCAACGGCCTCGCGTTCTGCGCGGCGCTCGACTTCCCGACCGACCCCATCGTCTCGGCGATGACCGAGGTGACGGGGGTCTCGCTGTCGGGGACCGGCCCGAGTTTCGTCGCCGTCGGCGAGGAGCGGGGCGTCGAGACCGTCCGGGAGCGGTGGGACGCACTGGACGGCGAGACGTGGCGGACGACGACGACCACCGACGGAGGGAGACTGGGATGACCGAGCACACACCCGACACCGACAGCACAGTCGTATCGACCGACGAGATGGACCTCGACGAACTTCGCGAGGAGATACGGAGCATCGACCGCGAGATCGTCGAACTCATCGCACAGCGAACCTACGTCGCGGACTCCATCGCGCGGGTGAAGACCGAGCGTGGCCTCGCGACGACCGACGAGAGTCAGGAAGAGGCCGTGATGGCCCGTGCCGGTGAGAACGCCGAGCGGTTCGACGTCGACGCGAACATGGTGAAGGCCATCTTCCGACTGCTCATCGAACTGAACAAGATAGAGCAGCGGAACGAGCGGTAGTCGGATACGGACGTGTCAGCAGTTCCACCGTCTTCTGAATGGTCGGAGCCTCTTCGGCTATCTGTGCTCGTCTTCCTCGATAGGTGAGAGAACGCAGTTCCATCGCTACGCGTGCCTGATCGGAGGTCTGGGAACGACGACGAAGGTCCGAGCGACTCCCAGAACGAAACGACAACAGGAACCCTTGTCGGGATTCAGAGGGTGCCGAGAGAGTGTGAGATGTGAGACCGGTCGTGCCTCCCAATCAGTACGGACCGAACCGTCGGACAGAGAGCAGTTCACGAAGACCCTCCGTATGGAAGTCGCCGTCGGAGACGACCAGTTCCTTCCCTTCGGACCGAGCCGTCGCCGCGACCATGAGGTCACGCGGCGACATCGGGTCACCGGATTCGAGCAACCGGTTCTGCATCCGGGCGGCTTCGAACGCGACGTCCTCGGAGAAGGCAAGGGCTGCGACTCGCCCGAAGTGCCCACGCGCCTCGACGAGGTCGGTCTCACCTGCCGAGAACACTTCGCCAGCGAGCACTTCGTAGACACAGATGCTGGAGGTGGCCAACTGCGATTGGTCGTCGACGAACTCGACGACTTCTTCGACTCCGTCGAGATAGTCGATGATGACCGACGAATCGAGGAACGTCACTGCTCGTAGCTCTCACGGGACCGTTCGATTGCCTCACGCGCCTTCTCGGCTTTGTCAGTCCCGTTCCACGCCCCTGCTGTCATCCCCGACTCCTCGTTCGCCAACCGGTCGAGGAACTCGTCCCAACTCTCGTCTCCACGCTTCAGCCTCGCCAACTTCTCTTTCGTCTCATCGGAGACCCGGATTGACGTGCTCATATGCATACATCGCGTATGCAGACGGAAGTAGTTTGAGGGGTGGCAGGGAAGAGCGTGACTGCGTGGGCAGGTAGTGTATCATATTTCGCCTCGTTGGACAAGATAGAGCAGCGTGACAATGGATAACTCTCATCATGCGCCCGGAACGAGTTTACGTGATAGCGGTCTCCGAACCGTCGTGAGGTGATGCGTATTAACGACGACAATCGACATCCTGATTCAGGGTATCGTTCTGGGACTCTCGATCGCGGCCCCCGTCGGTCCGATCGGAGTCCTGTGCATCCAGCGAACGCTTTCTAAGGGGCGGCTCTCGGGGTTGGTCAGTGGACTCGGAGCCGCGTCCGCTGACGCCGTGTACGGGTCGATCGCGGGGTTCGGAATCACGGTGCTGTCGTCGCTCCTGCTCGACTACCGGACCGGTATTCGCATCGGGGGCGGAGTCCTCCTGTTGGCTCTCGGCGTCCGCTCGTTCCGCGCCGAGCCAGCAGCGACTGCGGTCGCCACCTCGGACGTGCAGGGGCTCGGCAGAGACTACGGTTCGACGTTCCTCTTGACGCTGGCCAACCCGGTGACCATCGTCGCCTTCGTCGGCATCTTCACGGGATTGGGGATCGGCGTGTCGGGGGACTACTCCGACGCCGCCGTGCTGGTCGGCGGTGTCTTCCTCGGCTCGGCGCTCTGGTGGCTTGCCCTGAGCGTCGGTGTGAACCGCTTTCGTTCGCGGTTCACACGCTCGGTCACGCGTCGAGTGCACCGACTGGCAGGTGCGGTCGTCGCCGGGTTCGGGCTCCTCGCTATCTGGGGCGCTCTCTGACCCCACTCGCGCTCAAGAGACTCGGGAGAGCAGCAGGATGGGTACCCTCCGTACCGTCCGTCGAGGACGCGAACGAGGTGGATGAGCGGGAGCCCGCATCCGCGAGTCGACCCGGACTGTTATCTGTCGATGAGGCATACCAGCGGTGTATGACGGTCACGACCGAGTTTCTCATCAGTTCGCCGTCTCTCCCCCTCGTTCGTCTCGCGGAGTCGCTCCCGTCGAATCAGGTCGAATCGGTCCACGGCCTCTGTCTCGAACGCGACTCGCGAGTGTTCGTCATCTACGTCGACCCGTCCGACGACCTCACCGAAGCGGAGCTCTCGGCGTTCGACGAAGTCGTCGACGTGACCCCGCTTGGACGGGCCAGCGGCAGGGAGGTCTACCAGCTCACCGTCGAACTCGAGGACGTCGTCTCGGAGGCGTTCGCACCCGAACGGTTCACCGCCGCCCAGATGGAGCCGACCGTCGTCACCCCGGAGGGCTGGTACGAGAAGAAGCTCTTCGAGAGCTTCGACGCGTTCAGAGGACTCACCGACCGCTGTGCGCAGTACGACATCTCGGTGGAACTCATCTCCATCGCGCAGAGCGGACCGTCGTCGGACGACTCCGCGCGGTTCGGCCTGACCGACCGCCAACACGAAGCGCTGACCCTCGCGCTCTCGCGGGGGTACTTCGAGAGTCCGCGGCAGGTCACCACCGAGGAGCTGGCTCAGGAGATGGACATCTCCCAGCCCTCGATGTCGAACCTCATCCGCCGAGCGGAGCGACAGCTCCTCACGTCCGCGCTCGACTCGCAGGCGCACTTAAACACGCTATCAGGATAGCATCAGGGCCAACCGGGTTCCCGGACTCGTTTCGGTCGATGACAGCAGAACTCGGTTCCGAACTCGACGAGCAGGTCGCGATAGTCACGGGAGCGTCGTCCGGTATCGGTGAGGCGACGGCCCGGTCGCTCGCGGCTCGGGGTGCGAGCGTCGTGCTCGCCGCGCGGCGCGAAGACGAACTCGAAGAGCTCGCGTCGAGTATCGAAGACGACGGTGGCGATGCCCTCGTCGTTCCGACGGACGTCACGGACGACGGGGACATCGACGACCTGGTGCAGGCGACGACCGACGAGTACGGGCGCATCGACGTCCTCGTCAACAACGCGGGGCTCATGCCCCTCGCGCACATCGCGGAGGCCGACCGCGAGACCCTGCAGGACACCATCGACGTCAACCTCCGCGGACTGATCACGCTCACCCACGCCGTCGTCCCGACGATGCTGGAGCAGGAGAGCGGGCACGTCGTCAACCTCTCGTCGGTCGTCGGACGGTTCCTCCAGGCCAACAGCGCCCACTACAACGCGGCGAAGGCCGGCGTGAAGATGTTCGGTGACTCGCTCCGCCTCGACGTCGCCGAGGAGGGCATCCGCGTCGCGACCATCGAACCGGGCGCGGTCGACACCGAACTGCTCGACCACATCCCCGACGAGGAGATTCAGGAGGGCGTCAAGGAGTACGTCGGGTCGATGGACGCGCTCGCGCCCGAGGACATCGCCCGAACCATCACCTTCGTCGTGACCCAGCCACAGCGCGTCGACATCAACGAGGTGCTGATTCGGCCGCTCGACCAGGTCCAGCCGTAGACCGTAGACCGTCCTCGGTTCGTACTTAAACACCCCTTCCAGCTAGCGTCGAATCGAAGGGTTCCGCTGGCCGACTACAGGACGGGTTCAGTTCATGGATATCACAAACGGCTGTTCGCAGCCCGCTCAGGAAGGGCCGGAGGAGTACTTCACGGGTTCGACCCGAATCGACCCGCTGTTCGACCCGCGCGACGAGGCTCGTGCGGCCGGGGCGAGCGTGACGTTCGAACCGGGGGCTCGTACCGCGTGGCACACGCACCCGCTCGGTCAGAGACTGATCATCACCGATGGCTGTGGTCTCGTCCAGCGCGACGGTGGCCCGATAGCGCAGGTTCGGGCGGGTGACGTCGTCTGGTTCCCACCGGGGGAGAAGCACTGGCACGGCGCGACCCCCGAGACGGCGATGACGCACATCGCCATTCAGGAAGAGCAGGACGGCGAGGTCGTGACGTGGCTGGAGCACGTCAGCGACGAAGAGTACGCGCCTCCCGAGTAGCGGGACGCTCGTCGACGACGGAGCGGCCGTCTCCCGTCAGTACTCCCAGCGCCGTTCGATACGGGAGTCGATGTCCGGGTACGCCGCTCGGAGCTGCTCGACGTCCGTCTCGCCGTTCACGTTGACGACGTGGACCTCGCCGCGACGCCCCGAGTAGACGTCCTGGAAGTCGTAGACGACGCCCACGACACCGACGTCGGCCGGTATCTCCTCGCTCTCGACGAGGAACTCGACCTGCCGGTCGACGTTGTACTCGACGAGGTGGTTGATGGCGTCCTCGCGCTCGATTCCCTCGGGGAGGGCCTCGACACCAGGTTCCAGGCGGGGACGGAGGATGTCGAGACAGTGGGTGATGCCCGCCGGCTCGTCGAGACCGTCGGTCAGGTCGTCGAACGTCGCGGTGACGGCCCCACAGCCCGTGTGACCGACGACGACGACCGTCTCCGTCCCGGTGTGTGCGACCGGGTAGAGCAGGTCACCCGAGACCACGTCGCCGTCGTCGGTCCGCTGCATCACGCGGTTGCCGATGTTGGCACAGGTGAAGACGGACCCCGGTTCGTCGTTCCCCCAGACGTGGTCCTGCAGGACGCGCGAGTCCGAACAGCAGACGGTGACGGCGGCCGGCTGCTGCCCGTCCTGCACGTCGTCGAACCGTGAGTCGAACTCCCGTGCGTGGTCGGCGTTTCCATCTAGCAACGAACGCAGTGTCTCGTTCATGGGCGTCGTGAGGGGGCCGTCCGACATAGTGGTCGGTGGTTCGTGGTCGGCGGTGTGCACGTCGTCTCCACGACTCGTCGGCCAGCGAGCGCAGCTCTCCGGCGGTCGACCGCGAGCGGGTCAGTACTCCTCGGCGAGTCCGACGAGCGTCTCGTGGTGGGTGACGGTGTGCGGGGCCGTCAGCGGCGAGACGCTCACCTTCCCGTCGAGTATCGCGCGGCGGTCGGTTCCCTCGGGGTCCGGGAGCGAGCCGTCGCCCATCCGTTCCCAGATGCGGTCGTAGAGGTGGACCACGTCGCCGTCGCGTTCGGCGTCCATGTCGTAGTACGTCGACGGTTCGGTGACGACCATCTCGCTGGCGTCCTCGTCGGCGATGGGCGCGTTCACGTTGAGGTAGTCGGCGATGCCGAACACACCGTCTCTGGCCGTCTCCTCGACGAGGAACCGGGTGGCGCGGGCCGCCTCGCCGTACACCGCCGGGTCCGGGTCGTAGGTCCGGAAGTCCACCTCGTCGGTCGGGACGTACATCGAGACGGCGATGGCGGGCACGTCGAAGAACGCGGCTTCGACGGCCGCGCTGACGGTCCCCGAGCGACCGAGCGTGTACTGGCCGAGGTTCGCCCCCCGGTTGCACCCCGAGACGACGAGGTCGACGTCGGGGACGAGCGACTGGAGGCCGACGACGACGCAGTCGGCGGGCGTCCCCTCGACGGCGTAGCCGAGTTCGTGGTCCCGCACGTCCACCCGCGTCGAGAGCGTCCGTCCGACCGCGCTCTGGTCGTCGGCCGGTGCGACCGCCGTCACCGACGCGACGTCGGAGAGCGCGTCGTACAGCGCCCGCAGTCCGGCCTCGTCGATACCGTCGTCGTTCGTGAGGAGGACGTTCATGGCCGAGGAAGGGTCCCACCGCCGAAAACTCCACCGACAGCTGAGAACAGCGCTATGCGGTCCGCTGGACTAGCACGTGTCGATGCGACGAGTGGACACTCTCGTGCTCTCGGTGGGAGTGGTGGTCCTCACCCTCCTCGCCGGGGGCATCGTCCTCGGGATGGTCGGCGTGACGCCACCGTTCGTCGGAGAGGAGGAGTCGGACCCGAGACCCGCGGGTGAGCCATCGCCGGGGGCCGCCGCACCGAGGACGAACACGACGGGAACCGCCGTGCGCACGTTCTCCGACGCGGGCCAGCCGGGGCCAGCTGTCGCCACCGCGCCTGCGACTCCCGAAGCGCCCCGCTACGACGTCAACGTCACCGGGGTCGAGTCCTGTGGACCGACCTGTCGCGACGTGACGGCGTCGCTCACGAACCTCGACGACGAGCCACGGGAGAACGTCACGGCCGTCATCCGCGTCTACGCCGACGGCCGACTGCTCTGGACGGGACGCGAACGCGTCGGGACGCTCGAACCGGGGGCGACCCACACGACCACGAAACGCGTGGAACTGACCTACGTCGAGGCGCTCGCCGTCGAGACCAGCGGCGGGTACGTCACCATCGAGACCACGATTCGCTCGGACTCGGGCGCGGTGACGTACTCCGAGCGGCGGCGGGTCTCGTGACGTTCTGGAGTCGGTGGCGTCTCCCACCCACTCTCACCCGAGGAGTCGTTCCTGTACCCGGTGGGGCAACGCCCTGAGGAACCAGCCGACGAGTCGCCAGCGTCGCGTGACGTACGCGTGTCGTCGGCCGCGCTCCGCCGCGCGGTGTATCTGCCGCGCCGCCGTCTCCGGCGAGGCCATCCAGAAGTCGCCGAACGCCATCTCCGTGTCGACGAAGCCGGGTTTCACGTCGACGACGTCCACGTCGAGGTCCCGGTTCGCCGCCCACGTCCGCAGGCCGTCGCAGTAGTTCGAGACGAACGCCTTCGACGCGTTGTAGGCCGGCGACGCCCCGCCGCCGAACAGCGCCGCCACCGACGAGATACCGACGAGCGTCCCGTGTCCCTGTTCGTCGAACGTCGCCATCGCTGCGGTCGCGAGCGCGGCGAACCCGTGGGCGTTCACCGCGACCGTCTCGCTCTCGACGCTCCAGTCGAGGTCCCGGTTCGGTCGCCCCGTCCCCGCCGAGAGGACGACGAGGTCCACGCCACCCATCGCGTCGACCAGCGCGTCGAACCGCTCGCGTGCCTGCTCGGTGTCGGTGACGTCCATCTCCGCGACGTAGGCCTTCGTCGGCAGCGCCTCGCCGATGGCTTCCAGACGCTCGACGCGCCGGGCGGCCAGTCCGACCTCGTACCCGCTCTCGGCCAGTCGTTCCGCCAGCGCCTCCCCGATGCCGGACGACGCGCCGACGACGATTGCTCGCTTCACGACAGACGGGGCGAGCGCCGCGCTCTTAGCGTCGGTGGTACGCGGCTGTCCCCGTCGGGCCGCACGCTACTGTCGAGCGCATGTTCGAGACCTTACTCCGCTCGTTGAGGCGCGGTCACCGCTTCGGTCGACTCGTCCTCGGGCGCGATAGAGTGGCGGACGAGGAGGTCGACCGCCCGTCGCAGGCGTTCCGAGGCCGCCTGGTGGGAGATGTCGAGGTCCTCGGCGAGGGTGTCGAGGTCGGTCGCTCGCGGTACCTCGTAGTACCCCTCGTCGACGGCGTGACGGAGCATCTTCCGCTGTTTCTCGGTCAGGCCGTAGCTGTCGGACTCGTGGTGGTCGTCGGCCTCCTCGTACTTCCGTCGGAGGGTGAAGCCGAGGTCGTACTCCGAACACGCGTCGTGGAAGTGGGTCAGCGCGTCGTTGTCCGGGAACAGCGCCTGAACCCGCCAGCCCTCGCGCGTCGCCGTCGCCTGCTGGACGATACCGCCGACCTCGACCATCGACGAGTAGACGCTCTGTGCTCGGCCCTCTCCGACGTGTTCGACCTGATACAGTCGGCGGTCGCTGAACTCGGTGAGACGACGCGGCGCGGTCACCGTCGGGTCGTCGTACAGCGCGGACTCGAACGCGTCGAAGTCGTCCGACTCGGCCCAGAACAGCAGTAGCTCCTCGTCGTTCTCCGTCGTGTCCTTCTGCTCCCAGATGATTCGACTCGACGGCACCTCCCGGAGTGTCTGCAGCAGCGTCGGCTGTTGGACTGTGAACTCGACCAGCATTCGTCAGTACTCACCTCGTTCGGGAAGCATGTGCACATGTGAAGGGGAGGACAGGCGAATAGTAAATCCTCCGCTGACCGCGAAGGTTGCTGGTTCGGGTGAGGGCGCCGTCTTCGTCGCGCTCGCCGGTGCGGCCGGCAACAGCGCCTCCTCGAATCGCGGCCGGTCGAGCGTCGACCGCCTCGGGGACACGGCCCCCGTCAGGTCAGCCGAGGCGGTCGACGACCGTCTCGGCGTCCACGACGAGGTTGTAGGCGTCCTCGTCGTCGTTCCAGAGGAGGAGGACGTTCTCGAACGCCAGTAGTCCGCCGTACGGTGCCTCCCGGAGGTCGCGGTTCAGCGCCGACTCGCGCGTACTGACGGCGTAGTGGTCGACCGCCTGACTCCCGTCGCCGACGCGGTACAGCGGGTTGCCCTCGGAGAGGTTCGCCGAGAGTTTGAACGCCACGCAGTCGATGCGGTCGGTGACGTGGCTCTCGCTGGCCGCCAGCGGCGCGTACCGGTCCGGGTCGGGCGAGAAGTCGACGCGCTCGCTGCCGTCCCGACGGAGCAGTGAGTACGCGAACTGCACGTCGACGTTGACGAACTCGCCGGGGGCGTGCGCCTCGTCGTGTTCCGGCGTCGCCTCGTCGAGGCGGCGCTGGACGTCGGGGACGGCGAGGTCCGGGCGCACGTCGAACGACCAGCCCTCGTCCTCCGGCGTGCGCCACGACCAGAGGCGCACCTCGGGCGCGTAGACGGTGAGGGTCGCTCCCGACGCGCTTCCCTCGCGTTCGAGGTCGCGTTCCACCTCGCGGAGCCCGATGGCGGTGTTCCGGTCGGCCGGCGCGAGGCAGACGAGCGTCCCGTCGTCGGCCACCGCGTCGGCGTACCGCCGGGCGACCGCGGTCGGGTCGTCGAGTTCCGACAGCACGTTCGAGAACACGACGAGGTCGAACGGACCGCCGTCGTCCGCGTCGTCGGTACCGACCGCGGCACTCGGGTCGAACGCCTCGGCCGTCTCCCGGTGGAGGGCAACGCGTCGATTCCGGTCGTCTTCGACCAGGTCCTCGAACACGTCCGCGGCGGCACTCGGTTCGACGGCGTGGTAGTCGACCAGTGCGTCCTCGGGTAGCAGGTCGAGCAGTCCCAGGGCGGGACCGCCGACGCCCGCGCCGACGTCCAGCACCCGGAGCGTGTTCGGCACCAGTCCGTCGTCGGCGAGAGCACCGAACGCGTACTGTGCGACGGCGTAGTAGTCGGGCAGGTGGTAGAGCGCGTACGCCAGCGCCGTCTCGGCGTCGTACTCGACGGGGTGCTGACGGTAGTACTCCTCCTTGACGCGCCGGATGGTGGCTCGCAGCCGGTCGCCGGAGTCGCCCTCGGCCCAGTCGAGGCCGTAGCGCTCGACCAGTACGTCCTCCAGTCGCGCCGCGTACTCCTCGGGGAACGCCTCGACGCGGTCGAGGCGCACGTCCACCGGGTCGTCGCTGGCCGGGACGAACGTCCCGTCGTCGCGTTCGCGCAGGCCGAGGTCGAACGCCGCCTCCCGGAGCGTCTGTCGGACGACCGCCGGGTGGGGCGTTCCCTCGACGTACTCGTGTATCTCCTCGGGGTCGATGGGGCGAACCTGCCGGAGGTACCGCGCGTTGTCCAGCACCGCCTGCCGCTGGTCGGCGTTCATCCGTCTGACTCCGACGCTGCGTCTCCTGCTTCGTCAGCTTCCGGTTCGTCCTCGGCGGTCGGCGCGTCGCCGAGTCGCCCCGCCTCCTCGTAGAGGGCGGCGAACGCCTCGGGGTCGCCACGGGCCGCGTCGATGCGTTCGGCCGCCTCGGCGACGGCGTCGGCGCCCTCGAACGCCGTCTGGATGTCGCCGAAGACGTGCGCCGACCCGCCGGTGACGTTCGCCACGAGGTCGAACATCGCCGTCGAGACATCGGTGTGGTAGCGCGGGTCGACCGCCTCGCCGGCCAGTCCGTAGGCGAGGACGGCGGCGTGGGCCTTCGCCTGCACCGTCTCCATCGCGTCGTCGTGGTCGGCGGCGGTCGTGTCGAACAGGTCGTTTCCGGCGGCGTCGAGCGACTCGCGGACCGCGTCGGTGACGGCACCCGGGGCGTCGTGGACGGCCGCGATACTCCCCGGCGCGTTCGCCTCGGAGAACATCGGGTGCAACGAGAGGCGTTCCCGGTCGGGGGCGTGCTCCCGCATCGCGTCGAGGGCGGTTCCCATCACGCCGGTCACGTCGAGGAGCGCCCGGTCGGCGCGCGGTGCCTGCGTCGCCACCGCCTCGGCGACGGCGGGGATGGGTACCGCGAGTGCGACGGCGTCGAAACGTCGGGACGACTCCTGGGGGTCGAGCGGGACGGCCTCACCGCCGAGCGCCGACGCCGCGCTGTCGGCGGCAGCGGGGTCAGTGTCGGCGAACGAGACGTCGAACGCCGGGTCCGCGGCGAGCGTCGACCCGAGCCACCTCCCCATCTCGCCAGCGCCGACGATACAGCAGTGCATGTACGAGCGACTCCGTCGCGCGGCAAAAGGCTGTCCGAGTCGTCGAACGGGAACGAGCGCTCATCTATACAGCTAGCCGAGTGACGTTAGTTCGGGAACCTCTCGTCTCGTGATACGTTCATCACCGAACCATGCCCCACTGTGACAACTGCAACAACCACGTGTCGCGACGGTTCCAGACTGTGTTCGCCGACGACGAGGGCAACCTGCTCGCGTGTCCGAGCTGCTCGCCGAACGCCGGTATCGCCGAGTCGTCGCGCGACCGGTCGAGCCGAGGCGAGTCGGCCGAGTGACCGTCGCCGGAGTGGCCGCCCGACCGACCGCGCGACGCATGTCAGCCGATACGGTGGGCCAGCAGCCGCTCGACGGCGTCGGAGTCCTCCAGCGCGTCGAGCGAACAGTGCAACGAGGTCCCGGGGAGACGACGACGGAGGACGATTGCCTCGTCGGTCCGCTCTGAGCGCTCGAACGCTCCCCAGGAGAGGTACCGCTCTCGAATCCCCTCCGTCGGGGAGACGACGACACCGCCGTCCAGCGCCGTGTACTCCGTCGGCTTGTCGAGTGCGGTGAACGCCATCAGCCCCGTGGCGACGGCGAAGCTGAACAGTCCCATACCGAGGTCGATACCACTTCCGACAGCGACGCCCCCGAGGAGTGTCGCGACCACTGCGCTCGCGAGATACACTCGCCGTACGCGCCGGTGGTGAGTCTCGTCGATAGGGGCGACCCACGTCGCGAGTTCGCGCTCGGTCGCCCGCTTGCGGGCCGCGTACCGGTTGTCCGCCGCGACGAGCGCGACACCCCCGACGACCACGAGAACGGCACCGAGGAGGAGCGCGAGAACGACCGACGGTGGCGCGCTACTCGTCTCCGAGACGCCGACGTCGACCGCGCCCGACACGTCGAGGACGACGACGGTCACGCCGAGCGCGAGGGGGAGGAGTGGCAGGAGGTAGTGCAGTCGCGACCGTGCGAACACGCTCGGGAGGTCGGCTCGTCGGGAGACGAGGAACACGCCGACGCCGACGAGGAGTCCCACCACGGCGGCGACCGGAGGCCCGACCGGCGCGATGCCGAGGATTCCGGCGACGGCGAGCGCGTACCAGAGCGCGATGGAGAGGCTGGCGAGGTGGGGAGGGCGGCTCATACGGCGAGCTGGCGAACGACGGACATGAAGGTGGGGAACGGTTCTCGAGAGCAGACGACGCGAACCGGAAGTGAACCGACAGTCGTTACTCCACCACCAGCTCCTCGGGGTAGTCGGTGAAGTTCTCGTAGCCGTCCTCGGTGACGACGGCGATGTCCTCGATGCGGACGCCGCCGAACTCGGGGTCGTACAGTCCCGGCTCGATAGTGACGACGTGACCCGGTTCGAGCTCCTCGCCGCGGGGGCTGAGGCTCGGCCCCTCGTGGATGTCGAGGCCGACGCCGTGGCCCGTCGAGTGGATGAACCCCGTCTCGGTGCGCTCGTCGCTCCGGAGCGTCGGCCAGCCCGCGTCCTCGTAGACGTCGCAGACGGCGTCGTGCACCTCCTTCCCGGTCGCACCCGGTTCGAGCGCGTCGAACGCCGCCTCCTTCGCCTCCTGGGTCAGGTCGTACCACTCCGCCACGGTGTCGTTCGGGTCGCCCTTCACGAACGTCCGGGTCATGTCGGCGTAGTACTTCGTCTCCTTGCTGCGCGGGAAGATGTCGACGATGATGGACTCGTCGGCGCGGAGCGGCCCGCTCCCGCGGTCGTGGGGGTCGGCGGCGTCCGCCCCGCAGGCGACGATGGTCTCGTCGAGCGCGTAGCCGTGGCGCAGCAGTTCCAGCTCTATCTCTCGGGTGACCATCTCGCTGGTCAGCACCTCGCCCTCGTGGACGAGGACGCCACTGCCCGCGTCGGTGCCCGTCTCGACCCGCGCCTCGGCGACGAGTTCCTCCGCACGGGCCATCGCCCGCTCGTTGGCCTCCTGTGCGTCCCGGATGTGTTCGACCTCCTCGGTGGTCTTCGTCGCGCGGATGTCGTCGACGACACCCTGGCGTTCGGCCGTCACGCTCGCGCCGAGGTCGCGGTAGGCGTCCGCCTCGGCCAGGGGGAAGTCGTCGGGCGTGACGACGCTGTCGACGTCGTGCTCGTCGAGGAACTCGACGACGACGCGGTCGCCCGCCTCCTCGTGGCCGTACTCGTCGACCTTCGCGCCGTAGTCGTAGTCGGCGTGCCGGGAGACGCTCGCGGCGTCGCTGTCCTTCTTCGCGCGGCCGTACTCCAGGCTGGAGACGAGCAGGTGGACGTCGCCGTCGTACAGCGTCAGGTACGGGTCGGGGGCGTCGAAGCCGGAGACGTAGCGCTGTGTCGAGTCCTCGGCGTCGGCGAAGACGAGGTAGCCGTCCGCGCCGCGGTCGTCGAGGAACGCGTCGAGCGCAGAGAGGTCGGGTTGCATACCCGACCGCAGCAGTGGCGCCGAGAAAACAGTACTGACACCGGGGGTTCCCACTGCTACCTGTGACGGCCGGGGGTCGAGGCGACGAGCGTGCGAGGAATCGGCCGCTACAGTCAGCCGAACGCCCGCACCGTCGCCGCGAGCGGCGGTACCAGCAGCGCCACCGCGATGGCGAGCCACGTCAACTGCCCCGCCCCGGCGAACTCCCCGAGCGCCCCGAACAGCCACAGGTAGACGAGGAACGCCGCGAGCACCGTGATGCCGAGGTAGAGGCCGTACTGGACGGCCCGCCAGAACGAGGGCGCGAGGACTCCGAGCAGCGCCCCGCCGACGGCGAGGCCCACCCAGTGGACGGCCGTGAGCGCTAGCGCGACGACGAACGTGACGACGACGAGCACGTCGGAGTACCGCCCGCTTCGGAGCGCGTCGCGGATGCGCCCGGTCCGTGCGGCGTCACTCATCGCTCCCCTCCACGAATCGGATGTCGACGCCACCGGGCGCGTCGAACGTCATCGGCTTGTACTCGCCCTCGGCCCACTCGTCGAGCTGGTCGTGGTAGTGCGGCGAGAACGGGTTGCCCGACTGCCCGCCAGGGATGACGCCGAGCGAGTCGCTCCCCCACGTCGAGACCATGCGCCAGCTCGACCCGGCCTGCATCGACCCCTCGACGCGGAAGTTGAACACGGTGAACGGCGACCCGTCCATCGCCCGCGAGGGGTAGTCGAGGTACCCGACCGGGAACGGGTGGTTCAGGTCCAGTCGGTTGTAGTCGCCGTACGTCTCCCAGCCCTCCTCCTCGGCGCGGGCCTCCGCTCGCGCCATCGCCTCGGCGTAGACGTCGGCGCGCGTCTCCCGGTCGGCGGTGCGGACGTCGTCGAACCACTCGCTGTCGGCCGGGAGCGTCTGGACGACGTAGAGGTGCGGGTAGTAGCCCTCGTCGAGGCCCTTCGGGTGATACTCGTCGTAGAACGTCGCGTTGCGGACCTCCTGGCGGAACAGCGCGAACGCCAGCGCCGCCTCGGAGTCGGCGGTCATGTTGTAGTCCCACGACTCCAGCGAGTCCGCCCACTCACGGGTGTCCTCGTTCATGGACTTTCGCGAGTCCAGGATGCCGGGGACGAACCCCTCCGCGGCCGTCGAGTAGACGTCCCGCTGGATGGTCTGCATGTACTCGCTGTCCATCGGTTCGTCCGACTCCGCGCGTCGGTCGAGCAGTTCGTAGATGCGCGCCCCGCGGTACGGGTCGGCGTACCGACTGCTCGTCGAGAGGTAGAACCC
Organism: Halomarina salina; assembly: GCF_023074835.1. Classification (NCBI taxonomy): domain Archaea; kingdom Methanobacteriati; phylum Methanobacteriota; class Halobacteria; order Halobacteriales; family Natronomonadaceae; genus Halomarina; species Halomarina salina. The sequence continues at coordinate 2,542,620 of NZ_JALLGW010000001.1, read as the reverse complement.
CGGTTCGTCGGCGGTCCGCTGGTTCGCGGTGGCGACGTAGTCGGCGTTCTGGACGTGCGGCACCTGCTCGTACGGGACGAACCCCTCCCACGACGACTGGCCGTACGGCGTGAACCCGCGCCACTCGCCCTCGCCAGCGCTCCCGTCGAACACGCGGTCACCGCGGACGACGGAGCCGTTCGTGTAGCGGTACGGGTACTTCCCGGTGGCACGGTAGAGCGTCCCGCCATCACGGTCCATCGCCACGAGGTTCTGGGTCGGCGAGTCGAAGTTCCGCGCGGCCTCCTCCATCTCCTCGACGCTCGACGCCCGGTTGAAGTCGTGGATGGCCAGCGCCTCCTTCGTGCCCGTCAGGCCGGTCCACGCGACGGCGACGCCGACGGGGCCGTCGGGCGTCTCGCGTTCGAGGTACGGGCCGTGGACCGACTTCCTGACCGTCACGTCGACGTCGTCACCCCCTTTCACCTCGATGGTCTGCCGTTCGGTCTCGAACTCGCGCGTCTCGCCCTCGTAGACGTACGTGTCGTTCGAGGGCGTCTCGTAGCGGTAGAGGTCGGTGACGTCCGCGCCGACGTTCGTCACGCCCCACGCGACGTCCCGGTTCTGTCCGATGATGACGCTCGGGACGCCGGGGAACGTCACGCCACGCACGTCGTAGCCGTCGTCGCCCGTGACCGTCAGGTGCATCTCGTACCACACCGGCGGGACGGTGAGGGAGAGGTGCGGGTCGTTGGCGAGCAGCGGTCGCCCGCTCGCGGTCTGGTTCCCCGAGACGACCCAGTTGTTCGACCCGATGCCCGGTTCGCGCTGGAAGTCACGGAGGGAGTCGTACAGCGCGTCGTAGTCGGCGAGGGCGGACGCGTTCGACCCGTTCGCGGTCGTCGCGTTCCACTCGGTCCGGAGGACGGGGCTGTCGTGCGCCAGCTGGTCGGGGTAGAGCTGGCTCGTCGCGTTCGCGCCGAGTTTCGCGTCGAGGACACTCCCCTCCAGGTCGCGGAAGTCCCCCGACAGCGACCAGGATATCTGCTTGTCGATGAGCAGCGTCGCCACGGGCGTCCACCGCTCCGGTTCGTAGTCGTTCAGTCGGAACTCGACCGGGAGCGGTTCGGTGTCCATGTAGCGGTTGACGCCGCCGGTGAACGCCTCGACGAGCGGGCCGTACCCGGAGTCCTCCACGGACTGCCACGACGCTTCGGCCGCACCGCGGAAGTCCATCTCGCGGTGGAACCGGTCGGACTCGACGGCCGCGTCGCCGACGGCGGCGGAGAGCGTCCCGCCCATCAGGCGACGCTGGAGGTCCATCTCCCACAGTCGGTCCCTGGCCTGGACGTAGCCGACGGCGTAGTAGAGCGCCTCTTCGTTCGACGCCTCGATGTGCGGGACGCCGTCGTCGTCGTACGCGACGGTCGCCTCGCCGTAGGGGTTCTCGACGGTCGTCTCGCCGTTCACGGCGTCGCCGACCGTACTGCCGAGACCGGAGCCGCTGTCGGAGACACCGGTCCACGCGCCGCCGCTGAACGGGGCCGCCAGCGAGAGGTAGCTCCCGCCGAGCACCCCCGCGACGACGAGGAGGACGACGGCGACCACCGCGGCCGCCATCTGCACGTAATTTCGTGACATACAGCATCGGGAACAGGAGGTGGGTTAAGCGTTCCGTCGTGCGGTCTGTCCGCTCGGCGACAGCGTGCTCGCGCCGAGTTCCCAACGGTTTTGTCCTCCACACGGGCAGTACCTCCCGATGGACAAGTGGATGCGCCGGACGGTCCGGTACATGGCCGTTCTCTTCGTCGTCATGCTCCTGTACGCCGTCGTCTACGACTACGGGATGGGGGCGTTCGAGGCCGACCGGATCTCCTTCCTCCACTCGCTGCAGGTCGTCGTCGAGACGTTCACGACGACCGGGTTCGGCTCCGACGCACCGTGGTCGAGCTGGCAGATGAACGTGCTGGTCATCGTGATGGACCTCACCGGCGTGTTCCTCATCTTCCTCGCCCTGCCGACGCTCGTCTTCCCGCTGTTCGAGGAGGCGCTGTCGACGGCCGCACCGACGAGCGTCGACCTCGGTGACCACGTCGTCATCGCCGGGTACACGGCTCGCGGCGAGGCGCTTATCCGGGAACTCGACGCTCGCGGCATCCCGTACGTTGTCGTCGAACCGGACCGGGACCGGGCGGCCGACATCTACGAGTCCGACACCACCGTCGTCCACGGCGAACCCGAGAGCGTCGAGACGTACCGGGACGACGTGAACCTCGAATACGCCCGGGCGCTCGTGGCCGACGTCGACGACGCGACCAACGCCTCGGTGACGCTCACGGCCACGCAGGTCTGTGACACGCCCGTCATCACGTTCGTCGAGGAGCCACCGCTGAAGGAGTACCACCGGCTCGCCGGGGCGAGCGACGTCTTCTCACCCCGCCAGCTGGTCGGCGAGAGCCTCGCGACGAAGGTCACGTCGGGCGTCTCCTCGGACCTCGACGACGCCATCGAGATCGGGGACGGGTTCGACGTCGTGGAACTCCCCGTGCAGTCGGGCAGCGAACTCGACGGCGTGCAGGTCGCGGACAGCGGTATCCGCGAGCAGACGGGTGCGAACGTCATCGGCGCGTGGTTCCGCGGCGAGTTCGTCTCGCCGCCGTCGCCGAACACGCTCATCGACGAGCAGACCATCCTGCTCGTCGCGGGCCACGAGTCCCAGCTGGAGGAGCTGAAACGGCTCACCCGCTCCGAACAGCGCCGCCGCCGACACGGCCACGTCGTCGTCGCGGGACTGGGCGTCGTCGGCGAGACCGTCGTCAGGGCCATCGACGATGCAGGAATCGGCCTCCCACAGGTCACCGTCGACACCGACCCCGAGAAGGAGGCCGACGTGACCGGCGACGTGACCGACGTCGACGTGCTCCGCGAGGCGGGGATCGAGGCGGCCGGGACCGTCATCCTCTCGTTGCCCGACGACACGCAGACCGTGTTCGCCACGCTCGTCGTCCGCGAGCTGAATCCGGAGGTCGAGATCGTCGCCCGCGCCGAGTCCCAGGAGAGCGTCCGCAAACTCTACCGGGCGGGTGCGGACTACGTCCTCTCGCTGGGGACCGTCAGCGGACGGATGCTCGCCTCGACCATCCTCGACGAGGAGGTCATCACCTTCGACCAGCAGGTCGAACTCATCCGCACGGGACCGGGCGACCTGGCCAACCGGACGCTCGGCGAGGCCGACATCCGCGCCCGGACCGGGTGTACCGTCGTCGCCGTCGAACGCAACGGGGACCTCGTCTCCGAACTGGGTCCCGACTTCAGACTCGACCCCGACGACGAACTCATCGTCGCCGGGACCGACGACGACATCGTCACGTTCACCGAGATGGTCGGCGAGGCCGACTGAACAGGGGTACAGGAGCGCGAGTGGAACGAAAATCGCCGGCCCCCTTCGAGAACGACCGTGGACGACGCGACTACTGCACGGCGGAGCTCGACGCCTGGTTGAGCATGTAGACGGCCGCCGCACCCAGAACGAGGTCGAGGACGGCGAGGACGGCTATCGCGGGGACGAGCGTGTCCCAGATGCCGCCGAACGCGGTCACCTCGACGACCGTCATCACGTCCTCGCCGAGCATCAGCGCCCGCGCGGCGTCGATGCCGTAGGTGATGGGGTTGAGCGTGGCGACGACCTGCACCCACTCCGGGAGGATCTCGATGGGCAGGAACGCACTGGAGAGGAACAGCAGCGGGAACTGGAGCATGTTGACCGCGATGATGGTCGACTCCTCGTCGCGCGTGAGGAGCGCCATGATGTTCGAGAACGCGGTGAACCAGATGGAGAAGAGGATGCCGACGGCGACGATGCCGACCGCGCCGAGCAGTCCCGTCGCAACGTACGCCTCGGGGGCGCCGCCACCGTCTATCCACAGCAGCGCGTACCCCAGCACGAGGATGATGCATATCTGGGCGACGATGCGCAGCACCTCCGAGAGCGACTTCCCGAGGAACACCGCCGCCCGGTTCATCGGCGTGACGAGCACCTTCTCGAACATGCCGTTCTCGATGTCGTTGACGAGGCCGATACCCGAGGTCGTCGCCGCGATGAGCGACACCTGGATGACGATGGCCGGGACGAGGTAGGTCGTGTAGCTGACGTCGCTGCCGAGCGACTGGCTGATGGCTCCGCCCGTAATCTGGCCGAACACCTCGGTGAACAGGACGAGGAACACGACCGGGTTGAGCAGCGAGACGACCACCACGAACGGGTTCCGGACGGTCTTCAGCACCCACCGCTTGAGGTTGATCCAGACGTCCGAGACGAACCCGTTGGCGTCGGTCTTCTGGCCGACGCTCGTCGCCGTCCGCTCCTCTCCGGGGGTGCTCATCGCGACACCTCCGTCTCGGCGGGCGGCGCGTCCGTCGCGTCGTCGTCGCTCGTCCCGCTTCCGCCCGTCTCGGTGGCCTCGTCACCCGCCGTCTCCGCGCCAGCGTCCGCGTCGGTGATGGCGAGGAACACGTCGTCGAGCGTCGGCGAGCGGACGTTGAACCCGACGACGGTGAGGCCCGCGTCCCGGAGGGCGACCAGCAGGTCCGTGCCGTGGCGGCGCGCCGAGGCGGAGGTCACGCTGATACCCTCGTCGGTGGTCGAGACGGTCGCCGACTCGTCGAACAGCTCCGAGGACTCGGCGACCTCGCGAGCGCGCTCGACGGTCGGTTCGTCGGGGTCGTCGAGTTCGATGTCGAGGACGTCGCCCCCGACGCGGGACTTGAGTTCCGCGGGCGACCCCGTCGCCTCGATGCGCCCGTCCATGATGACCGAGATGCGGTCACAGAGCTGGTCGGCCTCTTCGAGGTACTGCGTGGTGAGGAACACCGTCGTGCCCTCCTCGTTGATGCGTTCGAAGTAGTCCCAGAGGCGATTCCGCGCCTTCGGGTCCAGGCCCGTCGTCGGTTCGTCGAGGAAGACGAGCGGCGGGCGGTGGACCAGCACCGTCGCGACGTCGAGGCGCTTCTTCATCCCGCCAGAGAAGTCCTTCGCGGTCTTGTCGGCGACGTCAGCGAGGTCGACGAGGTCGAGCAGTTCGTCGATGCGTCCCGACCGGTCGGCCTTCGGAACGCCGTACGCCTCGCAGGCGAACCGGATGTTCTCGCGGGCCGTGAGCTCCGGGTCGACGCTCGTCTCCTGGGCCATGTAGCCGATGGACTCCCGGACCGAGCGCTGCTCGGAGACCACGTCGAAGCCGTTGACGGTCACCGACCCCCCGGTCGGGTGGAGGAGGGTGACGAGCGTCTTGATGGTCGTCGTCTTGCCCGCACCGTTCGCGCCGAGGAAGCCGAAGAACTCGCCCTCGGGGATGGCGATGTCCACCCCCTTCACGGCCTCCGTCCCGTCGGAGTACGTCAGTTCGACCCCGCGCGCGTCGATAGCCAGAGCGTCCGTCGAGACTCCTCCATCCTCGACCGGTTCACCGTCCCGTCCGTTCTCGACCGGGTCGCCGTCGCGTTCGTCGCGCCGCCCGTCGCTCGCGTCGCTGACTGTCACGCGGGAGCGTTACGGCGGCACCCGCATAGGCCGTACTCTAACCAGTTAGGCCCATCAAGTCGGGGTTCGAACGGAGGTGGTCCTCGACGAGGTGGACGTACGCACGCCGGAGGCGCTCGGAGAGCGAGGGTGCGGTGATACCCAGCGACTCGGCGACGTCGGCCATCGAGGCGGTCCGAGGGATGTCGAAGTAGCCCATCTCGTAGGCCGTCAGCAGGGCCTCGCGCTGACGGTCGGTCATCCGTTCCGACGGTCGCTCGGCCTCGTCGTCGTGGAGTCGTCGGAGCGTGAAGCCGATGTCGTGCTCGCGGCAGAACGCTCGGTACGCGGCGAACTCCTCGCGGTCGGCGAACCGGCAGCGCTCCAGCCAGCCGTCCTCGACGACGACGATGCGCTCGACGACGGACCGGTTCACTGCCAGTTCGTCGAGGGACTCGGGGCCCTCACCGGCCGGTCGCAACTGGTACTGGCGGGTCGCCCCGTCCCGGCCGATGCGCGAGTACTCGCCGACGAACCGGGAGTCGTCGAGGGCCGCCTCCAGCGCGTCGGCGTCCTCGCCCGTCGCACGGAGAATCAGCGTCGGCGTCCCCGAAGAGCGTGGCTGGCCCTGGTCGAGTTCGAGCGTCGTCTCCGGAACGACGGTGGCGACCGGGACCAGCGGGAGGTGGTCGGAAGAGAGGTGGAATTCGGCGAGGAGTCCCATGGACAGTGGTGTCGGAACACTGGTAGATAGCGTTGGGGGTCCCATAGAACCGTCGCGGTGGGGAGTCGAAGCCCTCCGGAACTCGCGTCCGTCGCCGGTCGCCTCGAAAGATCGCTCGGGGGCGGCTACCGACTCAGTGGTCGTGGCCGGTCGCCTCGCCGAACGTCATGCCGAAGCGCTCCTCGAACAGGTCGAGGGTCGTCTCCTCGACGGCCTCCAGTTCCGGGTCCGCCTCGCCGTGGCCGTGGTGGACCGCGGCGTGGACGCGCTGAGCGCAGGACATGAGTGCGAGGTCGCCGACCACGTCGGCCGCCGACTCGCCCTCCTCGGCCAGCATGTCGAGCAGGCCGGTGGGGAGCGTCACTTCGTCCTCGCCGTCGGGCGTCTCGATACGCACGTCCATCGTCTCCGAGTTCGACATACGCTCTCGTCGTGGTCGAGACGTAAAGCGGTGTGCGTTCCGCGCCGCTCGCGTCCGGTGCGTCCGCCTCGCTCGCCGACGGAAGCACCTTTCACGGAACTGTGAGTGGTCGGGATATGGACACGAACCAGCAGGTGTACGGGGACCGCCTCGCCCGGCAGATGGAGGCGGGCGACCACGTCCTCGCGGTCGTAACCGCGACCAAACCCGACTTCTACAAGCAGGCCCCCGTCGTCGCCGCCGCTCGCGAACGCGATGTCCCGTGTTTCGTCCTCCACACCGGCCAGCACTACGACGACGTCCTCGGTCACGGCCTCGTCGAGTACGACCTCGAAGACCACATCGCGGTCGACCTGGGGGTCCGCGGCGACCTCAGCGAGAAGACCGCGTCGCTGATGACCGAGATAAAGGCGTTCGCGCAGCACCTCGACCGCGAGTACCCCGACACGACCGTCCTCCCCATCGTCCACGGCGACACGCTCGCCGCCGGTATCGTCCCGCAGGCGTGGCTGTTCGCCACCAACCAGATGGTCGCGCACAACGAGGCCGGCCTGCGCTCGATGGCCCCCGACTTCTCGGCCCACGGCGACCCGGCCGCGTTCGTCGAGCAGCAGTGGGACGGGGACTGGTCGCTCAACCGCGCCGAACCGTTCCCCGAGCAGTACGACACGTTCGTCGGGAGTGCGGCCGCGATGTACCACCTCGCGCCGACCGCGCTCAACCGCGAGCACCTCGTGAACGAGGGCTACCCCGAGTCCGTCGGCGACGACGAGCGCATCCCCGTCGTCGGGAACAGCGTCGTCGACGCCATCGAGATGAAGAGCGACGTCGGCGAGGAGTCCGTCTTCGACGTCTATCCCGTCCTCGAAGAACGCGACGACTGGATTCGCGTCGACGTCCACCGCCGGGCGAACCTGCTGCCCGACCGGTTCCGCGCCATCGTCGACTGCGTGGTCCGACTGGTCGAGGCGGACTACAACGTCAACTTCCTCGAACTCACCGCGACGCGACAGGCTCTGGAGAACTACGGTCTCCGGGAGAGACTGCTCCGACTCGACGACGAACGCGAGAACTTCCTGTTCACGGGGCTCTGGAAGCGCCACGCGCACGTCTACGAGTTCCTGCGCTCGGGGCAGTGCTTCGCCGAACTTACCGATTCCGGCAGTATGCAGGAGGAACTGAACCACATCGACGAGGCCCACTGTCTCACCGCGCGGTTCAACACCGACCGCCCGGAGACCGTGTTCGAGGCCAACAGCAACCTGCTGGTCCCCCCGAGCGACGGCGAGTCGATGTTCGAGACGGTCGAGTACGTCTACGAGACCGACTCGGTCCGCGAGCGACTCGGCTCCGGGCCGGAACTGTACGGCGGGAACGTCGGCGAGAAAATCGTCGAGTTCCTCGCCGAGAAGGACGGCGAACCGTTCGAGTGGGCGCACGAACGCGCCGGGTTCGCGGGGAGCGGGAGCGACTTCGACTACCTCTGACTGGCGAACTCCGAGTCAGTCGTCGCTGCTCGCTTCGACCGTCTCCTTCCCTTCGTTCCCGGCCCGACCCAGCTCTTCGAGGTAGTCGTCGGCGTCGAGGGCGGCCTTCACGCCCATCCCGCCCGCGGTGGCGGCCTGCTGGTAGTGGTGGTCGACCACGTCGCCCGCGCCGAAGATGCCGGGGACGTCGGTGGCGGTCTGGCCGCCGTCGCGGCCGCCGTGGGTGTAGAGGTAGCCCCGGTCGTCGAGTTCGACGCCCGTGTCGGCCAGGTAGTCGGTGTTGGGCGTGTGGCCGATGGCGAGGAACACCGCGCCCACGTCGAAGTCGTACTGCTCGGTGTCGGGGTCCTCCAGATTGTCGCTCGGGTGGCCCGACTCGTTCTCGACGAGCGTGACGTGCGAGACGCCCTCCTCGGGCGAGCCGTGGATCTCCATGACCTCGGTGTTGCGCAGTATCTCGATGTCGCCCGCCTCGACCTGCTCCATCACGCGGTCTATCCAGTAGTCCTCGGCGCGGAACTCCTCGCGGCGGTGGGCGATGTAGACGGTGTCGGCGAACTTCGTGAGGAACGTCGCCTCCTCCATCGCGGCGTCGCCACCGCCGACGACGAGCATGTCCTCGTCGCGGAAGAACGCGCCGTCGCAGGTCGCACATGTCGAGACGCCGTAGCCCATCAGCAGGTCCTCGCCGGGGACGCCGAGCGTGCGTGCGCTCGCTCCCGACGCCGCGATGAACGCGTCGGCGGTGTACTCGTCGCCGTTCTTCATCGTGACGTGGAACGCGTCGTTCGAACGAACGACGCTCTCGACGACGCCGTGTTCGACCTCCGCGCCGAACTGCGTCGCCTGCTCCTTCATGTTCTGGACGAGTTCGGGGCCGCCGATGCCGTCGGGGAAGCCGGGGTAGTTCGCCACGTCGGTCGTCAGCGTGAGTTGGCCGCCGGGTTCGGTCCCCTCGAACACCAGCGGGTCGTTGTTCGAGCGGGCCGCGTAGATGGCCGCCGACAGGCCAGCGATGCCGGACCCGGCGATGATGAGCCGTCGATGGGTCGAATCGGTCATTGGAGGATATACCGACGGTTCGGTGTTGTAGCTTGCGCACGAGTGCGACCGTCGCGTCAGTCTGCCGACCGGTCCGTGCGCTCCCACAGTCCCCCGACGGCCCCAGCAGAAGCTTCAGGCCACCGGGCCACGCAGGACGACCGTGACCCCCGAGGAACTCAGGGCGTCGATTCCGGCGCTCGACGGTGGTAGCTACTTCAACGCTGGGGCGTCGGGACCGTCGCCGAGGCGCGTGCTCGACGCGACCTGTGCGGCGGTGCGGAGACACGAGACGGAAGCGCCGACCGGTGACGGCTGTTACCCGGTCGCGTTCGACGCGTTCGAGGAGACCCGCGAGCGGTTCGCCTCGTTCTTCGACGCGTCGCCGTCCGAACTCGCGCTGACTCACTCGACGGCCGACGGCATCGCGCGAGTGGCCGCGAGCATCGACTGGGAACCGGGCGACGTCGTCGTCCGCACCGACCTCGAACACTCGGCGGGCATCCTGCCGTGGTGGAACCTCCGCGAGCAGGGCGTCGACGTGCGCGTTCTCGAGACAGAGGACGGACGGGTCGACCGCGAGGCGTACGCCGAGGCGGTCGCCGACGCCCGTCTCGTCTGCTTCACCTCCATCACCTGGACCCACGGCACGCGCTGGCCCGTGGCCGACCTCGTCGATATCGCTCACGACCACGGGGCCGAGGTGCTCGTCGACGCGGTCCAGTCGGTCGGCCAGACGCACGTCGACCTGGACGCGTGGAACGCGGAGTACGTCGTCGGCGCGTGTCACAAGTGGCTCCTCGGACCGTGGGGAGCGGGCTTCCTCTACGTCCGGGAGGACGTCGACACCGCACCCGTACAGGTCGGCTACCGGAGCGTCGAGGAGGTGTCGAGCCCCGACCCCGAACTGAAGTCCGACGCGGCGCGCTTCGAGGTGGGGACGACGAACGTCGGTCCCTACGCCGGAGCGGTGGCGGCGATGGACCTCCACGAGGAACTCGGCACCGAGCGTGTCGAGGGACGAATCCACGACCTGGCGGGGCGACTCGCCGACGGACTGGGCGACAGGGTCCTCGGCCCGCGCAACCCGGAGTCCGGGCTGGTGGCGTTCTCGGCAGACGACGAGGACCCCGAGGAACTCGTCGAGCGACTGGCGGCCGAGGACCTCTACATCCGGTCGCTCCCGTCGGGCGACGTCCGGGCGTCGGTCCACGTCTACAACACCGCCGACGAGGTGGACGCGCTGCTCGCCGCCCTCTGAGTCGGCCCGCCGCCACAGGAGTCGGTGTACTCGGTCACAGACGCCGAGTCGGTGTCGTCTTGCCGGTGGCCACCGAGCGACCCGTATGCCCGCAGACCTGCACGAGAAGACAGACCGTTACGAGCGACTGCTGAGCGAGGCGCTCGACGCGGCGACCGTCGCCCCTCCGGAGGGAAGTCCGCTGTACGACGCGGCGATGGAGTGCGAGGAGATGGCGTCGTCGTACCTCGCCGACGGGCGGCACTTCCGCGAGGAGGACGACTGGGTGAACGCGCTCGCCTCGTTCTCCTACGGCCACGCGTGGCTCGACGCTGGCGCTCGAATCGGGGTGTTCGACGTTCCGGAGGAGGGCCACCTGTTCACGGTCTAACGTTCACGGTCGGACCCCGACCGTCTCGAACCGACGGCGTCGGTCCGTCGTGTATCGTGCCGCTGTGCCGTCAGTCTCGTCCGTCTCGTCTCAGTCGTCGGTCTTGAGCTCCGGCTCTTCCGCGCTGGCGGGGGGCTGAATCGCCACTTCGGCGAGAATCTCGTTGGCGCGACGGAGGCGTTCGGACAGCGCCTGGTGGGAGATTCCGAGGTCGTCCGCGATGGAGCCGAGGGTGGTGTCGCGGGGAACCTTGAAGTAGCCGTTCTCGAGCGCCACTTCGAGCGCTTCTCGCTGTTCCTCGGTGAGGTCGTACTCGCCGTGTTCGCCGCCCGTGCCGAGTTCGTAGATGCGTTCGATACGGAGGTTGACGTCGTACTCTTCGAAGACGCTCGCCGCGATGGAGAGCGCGTTGCGTTTCGGGAACAGCACGCGGAACGACCAGCCGTCGCCGTCGCCAGAGGCACCGAGCATCGTCGCGTCCTCCAGCAGGACCGCGAGCGCGACGGAGACCGGGGTCTTCCAGCCGATGGTGTAGAGCCACTTGCCGTCGATGTCTCCGAGTTTCTCCACGTTGGAGACGGTGCTGTCGTTCTTCAGGGCGGCGTCGGCCGCGTCGATGTCGTCCGTCTCGACCCAGACGAGGTTCGAGAGACCGGTCGTATTGTGCGCGACTCCCTGGAGGACGTCGATACGGAGGCCGGGACACTCCGTGAACGCCTCATCGAGAGCGAACGATTCGGCCGGGAGTCCGAGTTCTGCGATAGTTGTCATAGGTGGGTGTCCAGCACAGGACCGAAGGTCGAGCGCGGTTTCTTGTTCAAGGTGACATGGGTCTCGTACATAAACGTTGGTCCCCTCGCCCGGTGTAACGACGGACGATGGGTTTATCATGTACGTTCCCACGCAACCCGCCCAGCCGTATTTCACGATACCCGACGAGTTAGAGTCAGATACGCCGATTTCACGTCCACTACCTGCAAAAGGTTTATATGGTTTGCGGACTAACTAATGGTTAAGACGCGCCACCCACGAGCGACGGTCCCACCGCTCGGGACGTGGCGTGCACCAGTCCCTATCATGAGCGATACAACCATACGAACGTACACGGAGGAGATGGGCGAGGCGGAAGCCGAGCAGTCCGAGCAGGAGTCCGTACGGACCTGCCCCGAGTGCAGCGGCCGCCTCGTGAACGACAGCGAGCACGGCGAGACGGTCTGTCAGGACTGTGGCCTCGTCGTCGAGGAGGACGCCGTCGACCGCGGCCCGGAGTGGCGCGCGTTCGACGCCGGCGAGAAGGACAGCAAGTCCCGCGTCGGTGCGCCGACGACGAACATGATGCACGACAACGGCCTGTCGACCAACATCGGCTGGCAGGACAAGGACGCCTACGGGAACTCCCTGTCCAGTCGTCAGCGTGCGAAGATGCAGCGCCTCCGCACGTGGAACGAGCGGTTCCGCACCCGCGACTCCAAGGAGCGCAACCTCAAGCAGGCGCTCGGCGAGATCGACCGCATGGCGAGCGCCCTCGGCCTCCCCGAGAACGTCCGGGAGACCGCGAGCGTCATCTACCGACGCGCGCTCAACGAGGACCTACTCCCCGGCCGCTCCATCGAGGGCGTCGCGACGGCTGCGCTGTACGCGTCGGCCCGACAGGCCGGCACGCCGCGCAGCCTCGACGAGGTGACGATGGTCTCGCGCATCGACAAGATGGAGCTGACCCGGACGTACCGGTACATCATCCGGCAGCTGAACCTGGAGATCAAGCCAGCGGACCCCGAGAGCTACGTGCCGCGGTTCGCCAGCGACCTCGACCTCTCCGACGAGTCCGAGCGTCGCGCCCGCGACCTCCTGCAGGGTGCTCGCGAGGGCGGTCTCCTCAGCGGGAAGTCGCCGGTCGGCCTGGCGGCGGCCGCCATCTACGCGGCCGCGCTCCTGTCCAACGAGAAGGTGACCCAGTCGCAGGTGAGCGACGTCGCCAACATCTCCGAGGTCACCATCCGCAACCGGTACAAGGAACTCCTCGAAGCGGCGGACGTGCCGACCGCCTGAGCGAGGACTGGCGCACGCCGCGACGCTTCGACTCGACTTCGGTGACCGTTTTTTCCGACGCCACCTCCCGAGTGACGATACCCTCGACGAGGCAGGCAGGTTCTAGACCGTCCCTTCGAGGTCAACGTTTTTGTGACCCGCCGACGCACGGAGTGGTATGCCGACGGAAACGTACGTGAGACTCCTCTGTCCCGAATGTGGGAAACAGTGGGAAGCGGCTCCCCGCGACCTCCCCGACCACACCGACATGTTCCACTGTCCGAACTGCCACGCGACCCGTCGGACGGCCGAGTTCACCCGTACCGAGCACGACCTGGAGACGTTGAAACAACTCGGCTGACCGGTTCGTTCTCACCCGCCTTCGAACGTGAATTTCCGCATTGTCGACGGAGAGAGTGTTCATTCTGAAAAGGTGTCTGACGGGGGTGAGAGGCCCTCTATTCGAGGAACGTGCTAACGGTACTCAGGGTAATACTATATGCTCCCAGTCGTTATCCCGCGTTGAGCATGAAAAAGCAGGAACTCATCCACCTTCACGGCCTGCTTGCACAGGTACGCAACCACTACGAAGCGTCTAACGGGACCGACGTCGAACACGACCACTACGACGAACTCGGCGTCCGACCGACATCGATCCACAAGTCGAAGACCGAGCACAAACGTGCAGTGTTCGCCCTCGCTGACGGCATCACCGGCGAGATGACCGTCGACGAACAGCCAGTCTCGGCCGCGGCCGACTAGCTTCTCGAAGCGGTCCCCTACGCAGACCTGCACTCCCGAGTGACGACGCTCCAGGGACGTCCGTAGCAGTTCCAGCGACCAGTGCCGTGACGGGTGCGTGGCTCACTGTGCGTACAATCGCGCGCCGCTCAGTTGTCGGCGATGCTCGCTCGCTGGCGCTCGTTCCGACCCGCGCTTCTCCTCGCGGGCCACTCCGTTCCCCCTCGGATTCTTCGAGGGCTTTCCCGTTCGCCCTCGTCACTCCTCGATGAGTTCCTCGACGCCCGGAACCATGTCACCGCCGTCCGCAACCCCGTCGGTCGGTTCGTCAGTCGCCGACGTGTCGTCGCCCTCGTCGTCCTCGCCGTCTCCGTTCTCGTCGTCGCTCTCGACGACGTCGACACGGAGTACTTCGAGCGGGATGTTGCGCATCCGCTGTCCGATCTCCTTGCGGGCGATTCGGGAGGCGTGTTGCTCGTCCTGAACGTTGAACACGGTCATCTCGAGTTCGAGCGAGACGAGCCCCTCGTCGGCAGCGACGAACGCCGGTTCGAGTTCCTCCTCGCAGTGCGGACAGTGGCGCTCGCCCATCGATATCTCGACGTAGTTGAGGTCCGGGTTCAGCATATCGCCGGTCTTCGAAATCGCTATCCGGACGGCTTCGTCGGCCGTCCCCACGTCGTACACCGGCACGGCCGCCTCGACGAAGACACGACAATCCATAGCATACATTGCCGGCGTGTTGTCAAGAACCTTCGCCCGCCTTCGAAACCGCCAACAGGGAGCCTCACCAACTCCGGACGATGGAGACGGGCGAGATACCACTCGTGTCACTTCCGGGGGGATTCGACCTGCAGGCGACCGTCGAGAGCGGGCAGAGCTACGTCTGGTCCCGCGAGGACGACCGGATGTACGAGGACACGCCCGCCCACGGGGGCGATGCATGGTACACGACGGTCCTCCCGGAGACCGACACCGGGGGCGCTCCGGTGGTAGTCCGCGCCCGCCAGTCCGACGGCTACCTGGAGTGGGAGTCGACCGTCGACGCCCACGACCACCTCGTCCGCCTGCTGCGACTCGACGACGATCTGGACGCAATCGTGGCGGCGACGCCCGACGACCCACTGCTCGACGCGGCCTTCGAGCGGTACCGCGGGATGCGACTCGTTCGCGACCCGACGTTCCCCTGCCTCGTCTCGTTCATCTGTTCGGCCCAGATGCGCGTCTCGCGCATCCACGGGATGCAAGAGCGCCTCGCCCGCGAGTACGGGACGCCCGTCGAGTTCGACGGTCGGACCTACCACGCGTTCCCGACCGCCGACCAGCTAGCGGGGGCCACGGAGGCCGAACTGCGGGACCTCAGCCTCGGCTACCGCGCGCCCTACGTCCAGCGGACCGCCGAGATGGTGGCGACCGGCGAGGCCCACCCCGAGTCGGCGCGGAATCTCGACTACGAGGACGCACGGGAGTTCCTCACCCAGTTCGTCGGCGTCGGCGAGAAGGTGGCGGACTGCGTGGCGCTGTTCTCGCTCGACTTCCTCGAAGCCGTGCCGCTCGACACCTGGATTCGGACCGCCATCGCCGACCACTACCCCCGTTGCGAACGAGGGAACTACGCCGACACCTCCCGAGCAATCCGCGAGCAGTTCGGCGGCGAGTACGCTGGCTACGTACAGACGTACGTGTTCTTCCACCTCCGGACCGACGGCGCAGCGTAATCGGGGAGACAGGCGAAAACGAGCGGGTCCCCCGGACGGTGTCGTGAGTCGACGAGCGGGTAGGAGTCGACGCTCGGGGGTCCCCCGAACTCCCGACCAGGTCGTCCACTGGAGCGGACCGGTTGTGGGACAGTGACGTACGGAGCGCGACGCATCGTTCTTGAGGGTGGGACCAGTACCGTGTGACCATGGCCGACGAAGCGACGTCCGACGACCCGAGTACCGGAGACAGGGTACGCCGTCACGTCTTCATCAGCGGGCGCGTGCAGGGGGTGACCTACCGCGCGTCCACCCGTCGAGCGGCGACCGAACGCGGCGTCGACGGCTGGGTGCAGAACCTCGACGACGGCCGGGTCGAAGCGGTGTTCGAGGGCCCAGAAGCGGCCGTCGACGACCTGCTGACGTGGTGCCAGGACGGCCCCGAGATGGCTATCGTCGATGGGGTGGACGCCGAGGCGGAGTCGCCGGAGGGTATCGAGGGGTTCGAGGTCCGTCGGTAGTCGGAGTACGGGGGCCACCGACTCGCTCGCCTGCCGCACGCTGCCCGCACGTTTAACCTCCCTCCGCGAGTCGCTGCCGGTATGATTTCCGCCGACGAGATGGCCGTCGTCGACGAGAACGCGGCGGCCCTCGGCGTCCCCCGGAAGCAGTTGATGGAGTCGAGCGGTAACGCCGTCGCCCGCGTCGTCCGCGAGGTGGCCGACCCCGGCGCGAGCGTCGCAATCGTCGCCGGGCGGGGCAACAACGGCGGCGACGGCCTCGTCGCCGCGCGCTTCCTGAGCGACTACGACGTGACCGTCCACCTGCTCGGACGCGCCGAGACCGTCTCCACGCGCATCGCCCGCGAGAACTGGGACGCACTCGTCGAGTGCGACGCCGACGCCCGCGAGGTCCGCGACTCACGGACGCTGGACCTCGGCGACCCCGACGTCGTCGTCGACGCGATGCTCGGAACCGGCGTCACCGGCGACCCACGAGAGCCGGAACGCAGTGCGGTCGAAGCCGTCGGCGAGACGAACGCCACCGTCGTCGCCGTCGACGTCCCCACCGGCGTCGACGCGGACACCGGCGACCGGGCGGACCCGGCCGTCGACGCCGACCGGGTCGTCACGTTCCACGACCAGAAACCGGGGCTGTCGGACCTCGACGGCGTCACCGTCGCCGACATCGGCATCCCGGCCGCGGCCGAGCGGTTCGTCGAGCGCGGCGACCTGCTGCGCGTCCAGAGCGGCGGCGGCAAGAAGGGCGACAACGGCCGGGTGTTCGTCGTCGGTGGCGGGCCGTACACGGGTGCGCCGGCGCTCGCCGCGCAGGGTGCGCTCCGGGCGGGCGCGGACCTCTCGTTCGTCGCCGTCCCGGAGTCGGTGAAGACGCCCGTCCAGGGGTACGCCGAGGACCTCATCGTCCAGCCCTACGAGGGCGAGCGACTCGAACCCGACCACGTCCCGGACCTCGTCGAGACGGCCCACGACCACGAGGACGTGGTGGTGATCGGCCCCGGCCTGGGGAGCGCCGACGAGACGGTCGAGGCCGCCCGTCAGTTCCTCGATACGTTCGAGGGCCGGGCCGTCGTCGACGCCGACGCGCTCGAGGTCGTCCCCGAGGTGGACACCGACGCCGACCTCGTACTGACCCCGAACAGCCACGAGTTCGTCGAACTGGGCGGCGAGGAGGTCGACGACTTCCGCGGCAACGAGGAGGCGGTCGAGTCGCTGGCGGACGAACTGGGGCACGTCGTCCTCGCGAAGGCGAAGACCGACGTGGTGTCGGACGGCGACCGGACCCGCGTCTGCCGGGCCGGAACGCCGGGGATGACCGTCGGCGGGACGGGCGACACCCTGGCGGGCATCACCGCCGCGATGCTCGCCTCGCTCGACCCGTTCGAGGCGGCGTGCGTCGCTACGTTCGTCAACGGGAGCGCGGGCGAACTGGTCGCCGAGGAGACCGCACCGGGCGCGGGACTGCTCGCCTCGGACCTGCTCGACGTCGTCCCACGGGCCATCTGGGGCAGTGACGAGGACGAGGGATGAACGAGCGCGACGAGGACATCGACCCGAGCGACGACCTGACCCACACCGACGAGTCGGGCGAGGTCCAGATGGTCGACGTCGGGTCGAAACCCGACACCGCACGCCGGGCGGTCGCCGCGGGTGAGATTCGACTCTCTCCCTCGACGGTCGACGCCATCCGCGACGACGCGCTGTCGAAGGGCGACGTGCTGGCGACGGCCCGCGTCGGCGCGGTCCAGGCGGTGAAACACACCTGGGAGACCATCCCGATGTGCCACCAGATACCCATCACTAACGTCGACACCGAGTTCGAGGTGGGAGAAGACCGCGTCTCGGTGGAGGTGGCAGTGGAGACGACGGGCAAGACCGGCTGTGAGATGGAGGCGCTGGAGGGCGTGACGACCGGTCTCAACGTCGTCTGGGACATGGTGAAAGCGGCCGAGAAGGACGACGACGGCCAGTACCCCGGCACCAGTATCGAGAACGTCCGTGTCGTCTCGAAGGAGAAGCGCACGGTGTAGGCGACGCACTCGGGAAGGGAGAAAGCACTCGGAGGGGGCGACGCGCTCAGTGCAGGGCCGCGTCGCCCGCCTCGCGTACCGCTCCACAGTCGAGGTCCAACAGTGCAGAGCGGTCGCGTTCGTCGAGCAACTCCTCGCCGATTCTCGACGCCACGCCCGTCGTGGCGCGGTCGGCAGGTAGGTCGTCGCGCTCGCCGAGCTCCTCGCGAATCGCCCCCCAGCGTTCCGAGAGCGCCGCGTCGTCGCTCGCCCGCCACGGGTACGGTCCGTCGGGGTGCGTCTCCGTCGCCAACCGGTCCGCGTACGCCTCGCGGAGCAGTCGCTGCCAGCGGAACGCCACGTCGACGCGGTCGCCGAACGCGACGCGGCCGTACTGCTGGGCGGCGACCGGCCCGATGGCGTCGTCCCACCCGGCGGTGGCCGCGTTGAACGCCAGTTCTACCTCTCCATCGGGGAACGTCGTCCCGTCGACGCCCATCCGTTCCTCGGCGACCGCCTCGCTGTCGGTCCAGCCGAGGGCGACGCGGAGCGGCGTCTCGACGGTCTCGACCCGCTCGCAGGCGTCGATGGCGACGCCGACGAGCGCGCGGGCCTCGCTCAGTTCGGCCTCGGTCGGTCGCACGGCATAGGGCACACCCGACGAGTCGGGAGCGACACCGATAGCTCTCGGGGGTCGGGTGCAGCGCATCGTGGCGGAGAGCGGATGGTAGTGACTCAGGACTCGGCCGGGACCGGCAGGTCGCTCGCCTTCGCCCGCGCTCGCTCGACGATGGAGGGACGGGCCTCGAAGTCGACGACCACCTCGTCGGCGTAGTCGACGTCCCGGACGTAGGCGTGGTCGTGGATCCACGAGACGAGGCTCATCGCCTCGTCGTTCATCGGGAGGACGAGTCGCTCGCGGTCGTACGGCGGGAGGTCCGTCTCGATTCGACCCAGCAGCGTGTCGACGTCGGTGCCCTCCTTCCCGCTCACGGCGACCGGGTCGGGAGCGAGGGCGGCCAGCGCCTCGCGCTTGCGTTCGACCTCCTCCTCGGGCACCTTGTCCACCTTGTTCAGGACGGTGACGATGGGTGCCTCGTTGCGCTCGTAGAGGGTGTCGTGGCTGGTCACCAGTTTCTGCCGGATGTCCTCGACCGGTTCGGAGACGTCGACGACGAGCAGGACGAGGTCGGCCCGGTAGACGGCGTCCAGCGTGGACTTGAACGACTCGACCAGCCAGTGGGGCAGGTCCGAGACGAACCCGACCGTGTCCGTGACGAGGACGTTCCGCCGGTCCATGTCCGCCCGGCGGGTCGTCGTCCCGAGGGTCGTGAACAGTTTGTCCCGTGACTCGGCGGTCGTGTCCAGGTCGGGGTGGAGGTCGTCGTTCTCGTCGACGTCGAGGTCCGCCGCGAGACGCCGGAGCAGCGTCGACTTCCCGGCGTTCGTGTAGCCCGCCAGCGCGACGAGGTCGAACCCGGACTCGCGGCGCTGCTCCCGGCGGTGTTCCTCGTCCTCCTCGATGCGCTGGAGTTCGTCACGGATGCGCGAGATGCGCGCCTTGATGTCCTGCTCGCGGGACTCGTCGTACTCCCCGAGGCCCATGAACCCAGGGCGCTCGTCGCGTCGCGCGAGCGATACCTTCGCCTCGACGCGCGGGAGTTCGTAGCGCAACTCCGCGAGTTCGACCTGCAACTGCGCTTTCTTCGTCTGGGCGCGCTGGCCGAAGATGTCGAGGATGAGCCGGAAGCGGTCTTTCACCTCGACGCCCTCTGGGAGTTCGTTCCCGAGGTTGTACGTCTGGTAGGGACCGAGGCGGTTGTCGAAGACGACGACGCCCGCGCCTTCGCTGGCGACCACCGCCGCGAGTTCCTCGACCTTCCCCTCCCCGAGACAGAGCGCCGGGTCCTCCTTGCGCGTCTGGGTCACCTCGCCAGCGACGGTGAGGCCCGCCGCTGCCGCGAGGTCTCGAATCTCCTCCGTGTCGGCCGCTCCCGCGTCTGCACGTGCGGCGATGACGGCCAGCGCGGGGTCGCTGTCTGTGGCAGTCACTCGTCGCCCGATACGGTTGGCGTCTATTTAACGTATGGGCAGCCTCCCGTTCGTCACGCGGGCTACACAACTAGTCGCAAGAGGTTTATCAGTCGCTTTCCGTGACACTCATATGGCACCGGGAATCGACGTGACACAACTGGGACTGGACCTCGGCACCGGCGGCGTCATCGGCGGCGTCATGGGGTTCGCAGCCAAGAAGATAGCGAAGGTCATCGCGGTACTGGTCGGCGTACAGCTCGCGCTGTTCAAGTTCCTCGAATCGGAGGGCATCCTCTCGGTCGACTGGGAGGCCGTCTCGGGCGGCCTCATCGGCGCGAGCGACGCGGCCGCCTCGAACCAGCCGCCGGACTTCATGATGTCCATCCTCTCGACCGTCTCCATCTCGGGCGGGTTCGCGGCCGGCTTCCTCGCCGGGTTCAAACTCGGATAACTCACGGGACACACGGGTCGCCCGCTCGATTCTCACTCTTCGGCACCACGACAGCGCGACTGAGAGCGGTTGCCGTAGCTCTCGTAACAGAGCGTCGAGAGGAACCGGCGTCGTGGGGTAGCCGAGCGGTCAGCGCGTCGAGAGTTCGTCCTCGTCCTTGACGACGCGCGTCTCCGCCTCCCCCGACGAGACCTCGTTGACGAGGTCGTAGAACTCGTTCTGGATGCCCGCGGGGAACGTGACGACGCCGACCCAGCCGCCGTCGTTCTGCCACTCCTCGCGCTCCAGGTCGCCGAACTGCCGGACGCGTGCCTGCCCGCTCCCGGCGTAGTCGGCCGGGAGGCGGACGGCGACGGTCATCTCGTCGAACCGGATGGGCAGGATGGGTCGGAGGACGTCGAGGGCGTCGTCGACCTGGTTCTCGACGGGTTCCATCGGGTCGACCTTGAACCGCGCCTCCTCCAGCGCTCGCTCGATGCGCTCGGGCGGGTGCGGCGCGTCGTCCATCTGCGGGTTGACCGCGTTGCGGGCGATGGTGTTCACGAGCTGTCGCCGTTTCTGCTCCTGCATCTCGCGGCGTTGCTCGGCGGTTATCTGTATCTCCCCTCGCTCGACCACCTGCGGGATGATGGTCATCGGGTCCGTCGTGTCGAACACGTCCTCGAGGTCCGACTCCGCCGGTCGGTCCCCCCGCGACGCGTCCTCGAACACGTCCTCGGCGGCGATGACGTCCTCCAGTTCGCCGTCGAACTCGCCCCGTTTCATCGCCAGCGCGGCGTCCGGGTCGATGAGCACCTCGAAGCGCGCCCCGTGGGATTCGAGTCGGGCCGTCACCGCTTCGTCCAGTGAAATCATGCCGGTACGTACCGCACGCCGGTTCAAGTGTGTTTCCCGACTGCGTAGAGAAACGCTACGCGACCGGTCGCGTCGCTGGACGGTCGGAAGACGGGTGAAGAACCGTGCGTCCGCGGGACGGGTCGCCTACTCGGACGGTTCGTCGTCGCCGTCGTCCGGTTCGTCCTCGGCGAGCAGGTCGTGTTCCTCCAGATGGGTGGCCACCTCGTCGACCGGGAGTTCACGGAACTGTTCCGTCTCGACGTCCACGGTGGCGACGCCGAGGCCCTGGGCCTGGAGACCCTCCTCGTTGACCGACTCGAGGGCTTCGAGCGCGAGGCCGATGCCCGCGTCGAGGTCCATCTCCTCGGTGTACTGCTCCTGCAGGTAGTCCTCGATGTCGTTGCGGTTGCCGCCGACGGCGAGCGCCTTCCACTCGTACGGCGTGCCCGACGGGTCCGTCTCGTAGAGGCGCGGTTCGCCGTCCTCGATGCCGCCGATGATGAGCGCGACGCCGAACGGGCGCGCGCCACCGACCTGCGTGTACTGCTGGATGTTGTCGACGACCATCTTCGTCAGCGGTTCGACGCCGATGGGTTCGCCGTAGCGGAGCTGTTCGACCTGCGCCTGCCGACGCGCGTAGTCGATGAGCTGACGGGCGTCGGCGACGTGGCCCGCGCTGGCGATGCCGACGTGGTCGTCGACCTTGTGCAGTTTCTCGACGCTCGTGCCTTCGAGCAGCGGCGAGCGGATGCGCTTGTCGACGACGAGGACGACGCCGTCGTTCGTTCGGACCCCGATGCTCGCCGTCCCGCGTTTGACCGCCTCGCGGGCGTACTCGACCTGATAGAGACGTCCGTCCGGGGAGAAGATGGTGATCCCGCGGTCGTACGCCTGCTGTTGATTCTGACCTTGCATTGTGGTGGAGCTTAGCAGTCGTAATCCGTCGCGCCGACGAACTCGTCCCCGACCCGCACGTCGGTTCGTCCGTCACGGACGAACGCGGGACGGTCCGAATCCTCGAACACGACGCGTTTCTCGTCTGTCGATTCCAGTGGGCGGCGTATATAGCTTTCTTCGCAGGCCCGGACTGTCCCGCTGACTCCACGGACCGTGACCCGGAGCGGGTGGCCGTCCACCGCGTCGACGCAGGCCAGTACCGCACGGGCGCGGTCGACCTCGCCCCGCCTGACCCGGACCACCGCGTCGCCGACGCCGTCCTCGAACGCGAACCCGTAGACGGAGCAGTCGACGTCGGCGCTGCCCACGTCGCCGACGAGATTCTGTGCGGCGTACCAGAGTTCGCGCTGGAACGCCCGGCGGTCGACGCTGGCGTCGGGCCACCCTTCGAGGCCGACCCCGAGGTAGCGCCAGCGCGGTCGGACGTGTTTGGGGAGGTGTTTCATTCGGTGGCGTCTCGTGAGTGGGTGGTCGGGGGTGACTACTCCTCGGCGACGCGCTCGGAGTTCGGCGAGCGCTCGGCGACCAGCACGCCGAACTGCTCGTGGACCATCTCGACGGCCGTGAGCGTGAACCCGGCGTCGGTGAACGCGTCCGCGAGCATCCCGACGGTCGCCGGGTCGTCGACCTCCGGGCTGTACAGCGGGTTCTCGGGGTCGGGGTCGCCGAAGAACATCACGTCGCCCAGCACGAACCGCCGGGGAGCGAGGTCGGCGATCGCGTGGATGGCCTCCCGTTTCTCCTCGTCCGAGAGGTGGTGCATCGCGAAGTTCGAGACGACGATGTCGACGGGAGCATCGTGGTCGACGTTCGGGTCGCGGAACGTCCCGTACTCGACCTCGAAGTTCTCGATTCCGGCGTCGGCCGCCTTCTCGCGGGCCTGTTCCATCATCCCCTCGCTCACGTCGCGGCCGAGGACGCGCTTCGCCGACCCGGCGAGCGAGAGGCCGATAGCGCCCGTCCCACAGCCGATGTCGAGGACCACGTCCTCGGGGCCGGGGTCGGCGTGCTCGACGACCAGCGAGACGCAGGCGCGGTACTCGTCGGTGTCGTTCTGGGTGTCGTCGTACTCGCCGGCGATGGAGTCGAACCGCGCGGCGTGTTCATCGATGGTCTTCTTCATACCTGCCACGTCGGACGCCGGGTTCAATGAAGGAATCGGACATCCGCTCCCGGTTTCGCTCGGCGAGTCGCCCCCACTCCGCGAGCCCCGACTCGACCTGCTCTGCGGAGAACCCGACGAGTTCGCCCAGCGCGACGAGTTCGCGGGGCGCTCGCAGGTGGAGGTGGCTCGTGGCACCGGCGCTCACCACGAACGGCGCGTCGTACTGCTCGACCATCTCGCGCAGTTTCCGGAGGCCTCGGAGTGCCTGCACGCGCTCGCCCCCGTCCGTGCGCAGGACGCGGCCGAACGCGAACTCCAGCCGAACCCCGTTCTCCGCGGCGGCTCGTGCCAGGACGTGGTTGACGTCGCCGTCGCACATCGGGCGGGTCAGTACGTCGACGCGTTCGTCCTCGACGGCGAACCGGTTGAGCGCGCCGCCGCGGACGCAGACGACGGTCCGGACCTCGCGCTGGGACTGCACCGCTCCGGCGGCCTCCGACCGGCCATCCGCTCGAACCTCGCAGCCGTCGACCACGTCGACGTCGTACCGGTCGCCGATGTCGCTCGCGTCGTAGTCGGGGTTGGCGGCCACCGGTGGACGGACGACGATGCCGTCGTACCCCTGCTCGGCGGCGGTCAGCGCCGACCGGGCGACGGTGCTCGCCCCGTCGGGTCGGGGAGTGACGGCTTCGTACACGCCGCGTGGTACAGCGTCGTCACTGTTGACCGTTCCGGGTTCGACGAAGAGACGGACGGTCCCCAGGTGGGAACGGGCCCGACTCCATGACAGGAAACGGGGTCGGGTCGCGTGCGACCAGGCGACCCGTCACCGAACCGGTGGTGTGACCCGTCTGCGCTGTGACCACGATCGCTCCGTTCCGAACCGAACGCCGTGGTCACACGTCGCTACGGGTGGACGGCCATAGTTAACAGCACGATTCGCCACAGCTCAACCTGTAAGTACAGCCCTTACACACCGTACGGCGGCCTTTCAGGGAGTCACAGCTCCGCGAACGACTCGCGGACGTTCTCGATGGCGGACTCCTTCTTCGCCGGGTAGGCCTCGACCTTCCCCCGGACCGAGAGCCCCGACCCGAGCGAGACGCCCCCGGAGAGGGCCGCCTGTTTGTCGAGGTAGAGGTAGAGTTCGCAGTTCTCGGTGACGCGCTGGTCGAGTTCGGAGAGCACGCCGTCGATGTCGTCCAGTTCGGCGAGTGCGGAGAGGACGTGTCGCACCTCGTCGGCGTTCTCGACTCTCGCGGAGAGGACGACGATGGGGTCGCCGTGGAACCCCGTGTTCTCCGTGCGTTCGAGGGGGAACTCGTCGGGGAGGAACGTCCGGAGCGCCCGCTCGACGCGCACCTCGTCTTCCGTCGCGTAGCAGAACGCCTGCACGTCGACGTAGTGGAACGGGACGCTCGACACGGACGTTACTCCTCGTCGGTGTCGGAGTCGCCGTCCGAGTCGCTGTCGGTGTCGCCGTCTGCGGCTTCGAGCATATCCTCGGAGAGGCCCTGTTCCTGCCCGTCCTCGAAGCTCACGGTGTAGGTGGCGTCGCCGAACATGGTCTCCACCTTCTGCGTGATGGTGCCCGTCTCGCCGTCGTAGTCGGAGTGCTGGTCGTGGAGGACGACTCGGTCGTCTTCGTCGAATGCCATGGCCGTCGATACCCCGTCAGCGGGCAAAAAGACCGTGATTCGGGGCAGCCCTCGGCTCCTCGAACGGGTCGCGCCCAAGACTCTTCAGGTCGGTCGGCGTACCCTCCCGAATGACCGACTCGTTCGCGCGCCGCCGCCGCCGACCGCCGCTATGACCTTCGACGACCGCTGGTTCGTCGCCGAGAAGGCCGACCAGCAGGCCGAGCGAGCACTCCACGACCTGCGGGAGCGACACGACGGGTTCCTCCGGTTCGAGCGGACCGAGCGCGTCTCGCGGGGGCGCTTCCGGACGCTCGCCGACCGGAGCCGTGACTGTGGCGCACCGTTCGGTGCACACACTATCGTCTATCGCGACTCCGAGGAACTGCTGCTCGTCCGCCACGAGGGGGTCGGCCTGTGGGTCCTCCCCGGCGGCTGCGTCGAGCACCAAGAGAGCTACCGCGCCGCCGCCCGCCGCGAACTGCGCGAGGAAGCGGGCGTCGACGTGACCTACGACGGACTGGCGATGCTCACCCGACTCACCGTCACCGACGGCGAGTACGACATGACCGGCGTGCTCCCGGTGTTCGCGGCCCGGGCCGAGAGTCACGAACCGGAGGTCGCCGACCCGGACAGCGAGATCAGCGAGGCGCGCTGGTTCGAGGAGCTCCCCCCCGACACGCGGGACCGAGAGGACCTGCTGGCGTGGCGGGCAGAGGCGTTCTGAACGGCGCTCTCCCCGTAGCCTCGTCTGCTGTCGGAAACCGCTCGGCGCTCACCGCACCTCGAAGACGTGGACCGGCCAGTCGGCCTCGTAGGAGAGCGCGGCCGCCCGCTCCTCGTCCGTCGGTTCGCGGACGACGAGTTCGACGGGCTGGTCGACGGCGAGGTCCTCGTACGCCGCGTCGACGCGACCGGTGAGCCTCGCCCCCGAGTCGAGTTCGACCACGGCGACGCTGTACGGCGCGCGGTCCGCGAACGCCGGCGGCGCGGTCCTGACCTCTGTGTAGGAGACGACGTGGCCGGACCGCGGCTGTTCCGTGGCGACCACCGACCGCGAGCCACAGGCGTAGCAGGCCGGTCGCGGCGGCACCATCGCGTTGTCGCACTCCTCGCACACCGCGCCGTACAGCGTGTCCGCCGCCAGCGCGTCGAAGAACCCGGGTAGCGTGAACGGGCTGTCGGCGGTCACGTCCTCCGGGGCGAGCGGCCCGCGCTGGTCACTGCTCGTCATGCTGCCCTCCGGAGGACGTGCGAGACGGTCACCGCGTCCGCGACGCCGCCCTCGTTGACGAGCAGTGCGGTGTCGGCCCCCTCGACCTGTCGGTCGCCCGCTCGCCCGGTCAACTGCTCGTAGGCCTCGACGGCCTGCGCGATACCCGTCGCGCCGATGGGGTGGCCGCGGGCCTTCAGCCCGCCGCTCGTCGAGAGGTGGACGTCGGTCCAGCCCTCGCTGCGCTCCTCGGGTGGGAGCGGACTCTCGATACCCCGACCGCGCGGCGCGAACCCGACGGACTCCGCGAGCAGCGCCTCGCAGACGGTGAACGCGTCGTGGACCTCCGCCACGTCGACGTCGCTCGCCTCAACGCCGGCCTCCTCGTAGGCCGTCCCGGACGCGACGTTCGCGCCCTCCACGAACGTCAGGTCCCGTTCGGCGACTGAGATGTTGTTCGCGGCCGCGCCCGTCCCGGCAGCGACGACCTGCTCGTCGGCCGGCGCGAGTTCGTCGGCCAGTTCGGGGGTCGTCACGAGTGCGACCGCCGCGCCGTCGCTCACCGGCGCGCAATCGAACAGTTTCAGCGGCGGCGCGACGTACGACGAGTCGAGGACCGTCTCGACGTCGACCTCCTGCTGGTACTGCGCACGTGGGTTGGCCGTCGCGTTGCGGTGGTTCTTCACCGCGATGCGGGCGAACTCCTCCTCGGTCGCGTCGTGTTCGTGGAGGTACCGCTGTGCGAGCAGGGCGTACTGGCTCGGGGCGGTGATGCCCGAGCGCTGTTCGAGCGCCCGGTCGAACGCCGCCGAGAGCGCGTCCGTCGCACCCGACGTTCCGCCGGCGGTCATCTTCTCGACGCCGCAGGCGAGGACCGCGTCGTGGGTTCCACGACGAACGTCCTCGACGGCGTGGCGGAGCGCCAGCGCTCCCGCCGCGGCGCAGCCCTCGACGCGTTCGGCCGGGACGTTCCGCAGGCCCGCCCACTCGGCGAGCAGTGTCCCGTACATTATCTGGTGTTCGTACGTCTCCGACTGGTTGCCGACGTAGAGCGCGTCGACCACCTCGGCGGGGTCCGGGAGCCCCTCGAACGCCTCCGCGAGCGCCTGTGAGAACAGGTCACGGCCCGTGAGGTCGGTGCGGCCGATAGTCGAACAGCCCACCGACGCGATGCGCGGTGCTGACATGTGGTAGCGGTCGTCACGGCTGTCGCATAACCGTTCCGCTGGGGCCGTTCGGCGGTTACTCGTCGTCCGACAGGGTCTCCTGGTCCGGTTCGAACCGCTTTCCCTCGCGCGCGTCCGCCTCGAACCGGCGGAGCGTCGCCCGCGCGTTCGAGGCGTCGTAGCCGAACAGCACGTCCTTCGCGTACGCGCCGGCCACCTCGGCGGCCTTCCCGAGGTCGTCGGGGTCGACGTTCACCGCGTACAGTTCGATGGAGAAGGGCGTCACCAGTTCGTCGACGAACCCCTGGGCGAGTATCTCCAGCCAGTAGGTCGTCGAGTACGCCATGTCGTAGATGGGGACGACGAACTCGTCGACGTACTCGTCGAGCGCCTGCGGGTCGACGCCGGTCCGCTCGCGGACGTGACCCGGATACGGGTCGGGGTACAGCGTCAGATAGAGGCGACCGGGGACGCGCTCGCGCGCCTCGGCGACGAACGCCTCGATGACCGACGCCCGCCAGTCGAAGCGGTTCTCGTACTCGCTCTCGGCGAACAACCGTTCGCAACGGTCGCAACGGCAGTACTCCTGCCGGGGGAACCCCACGTCGTCGAGTCGTACGTCGGGCGAGACGGCCGCGCAGTCGGCGATGGTCTCCAGCAGGCCCTCGCGGTAGTCGGGGTTAGTCGGGCAGACGTACGACCAGTCGAAGTACGGCTGCTCGCGGGTCGCGCGGTTGCCCTCGTCGTCGACCGGGACGAGGTCCGGGTTCCCCCGCGCGGCGGCGTTGTCGGCGAAGCAGGACACCATGTTCACCGCCTCCGACTCGGGGTCGGCGGCGCGGCCGGAGACGTCCTTGGCCTCGAAGAACGCGCGGTCGAACTCCGACCACTCCAGTTCGGGAGCGTTGCGGGTGACGACGCCGTACATACCCGACGGTGGCAGTCGCTCGGGCGTAAGGGTTCGGAAAGATGGGGACCACGACCCGCGGGTCCGTGCCCGCGCGGGTCGACGGCGTTCGGCGTGCTGTCCGGGTCCGGCCGGAGCTATCGTCGTGCGAAGAACGCGACGGCGACTGCGACCAGTGCGACGAGCATCAGTACCTTGCGGGACATCATCAGACAGGTTAGAGTCCGGGGTTAAAGCTGTTCTCCTCGACCGACGCGTTCGCGGAGCCACTCTCGCGTGTCACGGCGGAGGAACAGCGCGGCGAACAGGCCCGCGAGGAGGTGGCCGGTCAGCGCGACGAACGCGGTCAGCACGGAGACGACGACGAGGTCCGATGGGGAGGGCAGACGCATACTCGACCGTGGGGACGCGAGCGAGAAAACGCTACCCGATGTGCTCTGCGATGTCCTCCCGGAGGAGCGTGTCGCAGTAGACACAGCGGACGCCCTCGGAGAGCACCGTGAACTCGCTCTGGACGGGTTCTCGCTCGGTGGTGATGCAGTTCGCGTTCGGGCACTGCAGGACGCCGACGACGCTGTCCGGGCGCACGACGCGGTTCTTCTCGATCACGTCGAAGTCGCGGACGATGTTGATGGTCGCCTCCGGGGCGATGAGCGAGATGACGTCCACCTCGGCCTGACTCAGCTCGCGGTCCTCGACCTTCACGATGTCCTTCGCGCCCATCGCGTCGCTCGGGACGTTCATCGCGACGGAGACCGTCTCGCCACCGGTCCCGTCGATGCCGAGGATGGCCAGCACGCGGAGCGCCTGGCCGCCGGGAACGTGGTCGATGACGGTCCCGCTGCGAATCTTGCTGACCCGGAGTTCCTGGTCGCTCATGGCGATGCACCTCCCGTCCCGCCGTCGGCGTTCTCCAGCAGCATGTCCAGCAGCGCCATCCGAACCGGGACGCCGTTGTGTGCCTGTTCGAAGTACGTCGCTTGCGGCAGGTCGTCGACCTCGGGTGCTATCTCGTCGACGCGCGGGAGGGGGTGCATCAACACGAGGTCCTCTTTCGCCGCCTCCAGGGTCTCCGGGGTGATTCGGTACTGGCCGGCGACGGCGCGGTACTCGTTGTCGTCGGGGAACCGCTCGCGCTGGATACGGGTAACGTACAGCACGTCGAGTTCCGGGAGGATAGCCTCGAGGTCCGTGTGCTCGCGCACCTGTGCGCCCTCCTGGTGCAGGTCGAAGCGGACGCTCCGGGGCAACTGGAGCGACTCGGGGCTGATGAAGTGCTGGCGGGCGTCGAAGTTCGTCAGAGCGCTGGCCAGCGAGTGGACCGTCCGGCCGTACTTCAGGTCGCCCATGATGCCCACGGTGAGGTCGTCCAGTCCCGCGTTCTCCCGGATGGTGTAGAGGTCGAGCAGCGTCTGGGACGGGTGCTGGCCCGCCCCGTCGCCCGCGTTCACCAGTGGGACGTCGACGAACCGGCTCGCCATCTCCGCCGCGCCCTCGCTCGGGTGTCGCAGGACGAGCGCGTCGGCGTACCCCTCGACGACGCGGACGGTGTCCGCGAGCGTCTCCCCTTTCTTGACCGACGAGGAGTCGACGCTGCCCATGTCGACGGTGGTCCCGCCGAGGCGTTTCATCGCGGCGTCGAAGCTCATCTTCGTCCGCGTGCTCGGTTCGAAGAACAGGAGGCCGAGGACCGCGTCACGCTCGGGCGGGTCGTCGGCTATCTCGGCGGCACGGTCGAGGACGGTTTCGATGTCGTCCCGCGAGAGCTGCGTGGCGGTGATGAGGTGGTCGTGCCGCATCGTTCGAGGGAGGTGGCGGCACTGTCTTGAATCTCCCGACCCACCACTCCGGGGCTATCGGTCGACGTTGAGTCGTCCCCGACGCTTCGGGGCCGGGGACACGACGAGGGTTCAAACGGGATGCCGGGACCAGTCGCGGTATGCTCGCCGTCACGGGAGGCAAGGGTGGGGTCGGCAAGACGACGACGGCGCTGGGCGTCGCGCGTGCGCTGGGTCGGCGTGGCGAAGAGGTACTCGTGGTCGACACCGACCGTGACCTCCCGGACCTCGCGCGAACTGCCGGGGTCGACACCGTTCGTTCGGACGTTACCGACCCCGACGCGACAGCCTCTCGGCAGGACCCGCACAGCACGTCCGTCCGCATCCTCACCGCACCGCGCGACCGGACGGAGGCCCGCAGACTGGTCGAGGGGGTCGCCGGCCGCCGCGAGCGCGTCGTACTGGACTGTCCTGCAGGGTCGGGACGACCGGCGGCGGTCCCGTTACGGGCGGCCGACCGGTCGGTCGTCGTGTCGACGGCCGACCCCGCCAGTCTCCGCGACGCGTCGAAGACCGTCGCCCTCGCTCGGACGCTCGGTGCGCCGCCGACGGCGACGGTTCTCAGCGGGTGCGACGAACCACCGCACGCGGTCGAACGGCTCCTCCCGACGCCTGTGGTGGCCGTCCCAGACGCCTGTGACCCGCTCGACGCGGTCGGCGTGACGAGCCGACACACAGAATTATCAGAAATAGTAACTCTCCGAAACTGTTAACCGTCACGGGAAGAGTTCATTCGCATGGTGAAGCGGCTAGAGACCGGCGTCGACGTACTGGACCGGAAGCTCGGAGGAGGGATTCCGGCAGGCAGTACCATCGCCCTCTGTGCCCGCCCCGCGAGTCAATCCGAACTCTTCCTCAACGAACTGACGGCGATGCGGGGGTCGCTCTACATCTCGCTGGGACGGACCGAGACGGCTGTGCAGGAGAGTATCGAGGCGTCACCGGCACGAACCGGTGACCCGACGGTGCGACACATCACGGGGGACGCCCCCATCGACAACGCGGCGAAACTGGTCAGCGCACTCCCCGAGGCGTCGAACCTCATCATCGACCCGGTCGACGTCCTCGAACGCGAGGACTACGACCGCTACCGGAACTTCCTCAACGAGATGCAGAACCACATGTCGAACACCGGTGGACTGGCGATTCTCCACTGCCTCGCCGGGGAGGACATCCCGAAAGGGCGCGACACGACGCGCTACATGGCCGACGTGGTGTTCGACCTGACGACCCACGTCGGGGCCGACTCCGTCGAGAACCGACTCACGGTGCCGAAGTTCCGTGGCGGCCGGTCGCTCAACGAGGTCGTCAAACTGGAGCTGTCCGAAGAGGTCGCCATCGACACGAGCCGAGACATCGCCTGACCGACCCGCTCGTTAGGTTCCCGTTGACACGATGCAGGGTGAGGCTGCCTGAAACAGTGCAGCGAGACCGATTCTCCCGTACTTCGACACCGATACTGGCTATTTCGGGGGGTAGACGGCCACTGGGCGGCTACCCGTCGTGACGATTCCAGAGAACTTTCTACGCCGACGGCCTCGTCGGCGTCTGCTAAAGGTACCATTACGGGAGGGTCACTGTTTCGTACTGATACGTTCGAACCACCGGACGGCGGCGATGTGAAACGGTCTGCAACGGAGCGAAATCGGTGACAACGCTCTGGTGGGGTTTTGTCCCCGTAGCGACTCTGACGAGTCAGATGGTTACGAGACAACAGGTGTCAACGGGTGCGGAGCGCGAGGGGGCCGCGTTCGAACTGATGGCGAACGAGCGTCGGCGTCACGTGCTCTCGTACCTCCGGGGGGTGACGGGGACGGTGAGTGTCGACGACCTCGCCAGCCAGGTCATCGCACGCGAACTTCTCGACGGTGGGCCGGTGGACCCCGAGAGCGTAGAGGCGACGCTCCGTCACGTCCACCTCCCGAAACTCGACGCCGCGGGCCTCGTCGAGTTCGACGAGACGCGTTCGGAGGTCGTTCCCACGCAGGTCGAACGCGCGAACGACCACTCCGAGACGAGATCACTCGAAGAGACGTCGGCCTGAGACACCACGGGACGGACGGAACTGCCCGGTCGCATCGCGGGGGCGTGCGACCGAACTACCGACTCCACTCTAGCTGGCCGCGTTTCGAGGCCGAGAGACGACCTTCGACAGAACGACTGGGGCTTCGAGCGCCCACAGAGAACCGACTCCCGGCGTCTGGAATCTGGGAGAACAGTCGTCGCTCGGCTTCCCTTCCCCTCGCGGCTCACTCCGTTCGCCGCTCGAATTCTTCGAGACGCTCGCGTCTCGCTACACCCCACGGGTCGCTTCGCTCTCCGTTCGAAAAACAGAGATTCTTGCTCGCTCCCGCTCGCTCCGAATCGCTCTACTCCTCGCGGTTCCCTGCGGTCACCGCTCGGATTCTCCGAGGACTCCCTTCGGTCGTCCTCGCTACTCCTCGTCCAGTTCGTCGACGATATCCTCGGCGTCGACGTCTGCCTCTTCGAGTGCGGCTTCGAGGTCCTCCTCACCCTCGGCACCGCCCATGCCACCCATACCGCCCATGCCGCCCATCATGCCGGGCATACCCATGCCCGACCCGTCGATGGTCTCCTGGATGATGACGCGGTCGATGCCCGTCCGGTCCATCAGTTGCTGAGCGATCTGCTGCTTCTGCATCATCCACTGCTGGTTGAACGAGAGCTGTGGCGTCGACTCGATGTACAGCGTCTCCTTCTCGACGGTGACCGTCTCGTACTCGGGTTCGGCGTCCTCCTCGTCCTCGTCGGCGGCCTCGCTCTCCTCCTCGTCGCTCTCGACGAGTTGCTCCTCCTCGACCTCGTCGGTCTGGATGTACATCTCGAGGTCGACGTCGAGGAACATCCCCAGCAGACCCTCCGCCTGCTCGGTCCGGTCCTCGACGGTGTCGAGCACCTCGTAGTCGTACTCGATGGCCTCGCCAGCGAGCGGGTGGTTGTAGTCGACGCGGGCGCGGCCGCCGATGATGGTCTCGAGGTAGCCCTGCTCGCCGTCGATGGTGACCTGCGCACCGGGGTAGCGGTCGTCCTCGGGAATCTTGTCGGCGCTGACCGTCTTGACCTGCTCCTGGTCGTACTCGCCGAACGCCTCCTCGGCGGAGATGGTGACGCTGCCCGAGTGGCCGACCTCCTCGCCGATGATGTCCGCTTCGACGCCCTCGAAGATGTGACCGGCACCGAGCACGATGGTTCGCGGTTCGAACGTGCCCTGGTCGCCGACGCCCTCCTCCTCCGCGACGTCGGGGTCCGTCGTGTCCACTAGCTGCCCCTCCTCGACGGTGCGGGCGGTGTACGCGAGTTCGACGAAATCTCCGTCCTGGAGCCCCTCGGCCTCGGATTCGGTCTCGGTCTCCTCCTCGGTCGCTTCGGCTTCTGCGTCGACCTCCTCGGCCTCGGTCTGCTCTTGCTCGTCGCTCATACCGAACCAGTCCTCCCGTCGCACGCTTAATAACCACGCTTCTCCCGGACGACTGGGAGGGAGTGGCACGGTGATACGTCCGTCCCGGAGTGTGTCTCCGTCTCCGGCCACTGCTCGCGGGGCAGGACGTGGTCGCCTGGGATGTGGCTGGTTTTTCACGGCGGCACGCGCCGTACCGGTATGTACGAGGTGGAGGTGAAACTCCGGGCGGACCACGCGCCGCTCCGCGAACGACTCGACAGCCTCGACGCGGACCACGAACGGACCGTCGAGCAGGTCGACAGCTACTACGATGCCCCCCACCGCGAGTTCGCGACGACCGACGAGGCGTTGCGCATCCGACGGGTGACGCAGGTCGACGGGGGGAACGGCCCCGACGACGCGACCAGCAGTCGGGGTGAGTCGGAGAACGACGCGACCGAAGCGCGCGTCACGTACAAGGGGCCGCTCGTCGACGACGCCTCGAAGACCCGCGTCGAGCACGAGACGGGCGTCGACGACGGCGAGACGCTCGCGGACGTCCTCGACGCGCTCGGGTTCGAACCCGCCGCGACGGTCGAGAAACGCCGCGAGGAGTACACGGTAGGCGAGGTCACCGTCGTCCTCGACGACGTGACGGGACTCGGCGAGTTCGTCGAGGTGGAACTGGAGAGCGAGGCCATCGACGCCGCACGCGACCGGTGTTTCGAGGTCGTCCGACGACTGGGGCTGGACCCCGACGACGGCATCCGGACCTCCTACCTGGAACTGCTGCTGGACGGCGACTGAACTGCTGCACGACGACTGAGACGGGGAGCCCTCGATTGGTGGCAATATACACCAAAAGATTCCCCGAAGTAATTATTCGGCGGGCGAGAGTTTCCGTAAGTTATTCTACCGGCCACGGAGAAGCCGGGACAATGAGTGACCGGAACATTC
The DNA here is from genome assembly GCF_023074835.1 of Halomarina salina. Classification (NCBI taxonomy): domain Archaea; kingdom Methanobacteriati; phylum Methanobacteriota; class Halobacteria; order Halobacteriales; family Natronomonadaceae; genus Halomarina; species Halomarina salina. The sequence continues at coordinate 2,508,321 of NZ_JALLGW010000001.1, read as the reverse complement.
GTGTCGAGCCTGTGGCGGGTCTCGCGGTAGAGGACCAGGAGGTCGAGATCGTCGAGCGAAAGGGGCTGGGGCATCCCGACTCCATCTGCGACGGTATCGCAGAGCACGTCTCGCAGGCGCTCGCACAGACCTACCTCGACCGCGTGGGGAAGGTGCTGCACTACAACACCGACGAGACGCAACTCGTCGCGGGGAGTGCTGCGCCCGCGTACGGTGGCGGTGAGGTCCTCGAACCCATCTACGTCCTCATCGTGGGTCGGGCCACCCAGGAGTACGATGGGCAGAAGATACCCACCGAAACAATCGCGCTGCGCGCCGCCCGCGAGTACGTCGGAGAGAACTTCCCCGAACTGGAGTTCGGAACCGACATCGTCGTCGACATCCGCCTCGGCGAGGGGTCGGGCGACCTCCAGGACGTGTTCGGCGAGGAGGAGCGCACGGTCCCGAGCGCGAACGACACCTCCTTCGGCGTCGGCCACGCCCCGCTGACCGAGACCGAGGAGATCGTCCTCGACACCGAGCGACGACTCAACGGCGAGTACAGCGACGACCACCCCGAACTCGGCGAGGACATCAAGGTGATGGGCAAACGCGAGAGCGACCACATCGACGTCACCGTCGCCACGGCGCTGGTCGACACGTACGTCGACGGTCTCGACGAGTACCGCGAGGCCGTCCGGAACGTCCGCGAGTACGTCCACGACCTCGCGACCGAGTACACGGACCGCGAGGTGTCGGTCCACGTCAACACCGCCGACGACTACGACAGCGGCGCTATCTACCTCACCCACACCGGCACCTCCTCGGAGATGGGCGACGACGGCTCGGTCGGCCGCGGCAACCGTGCGAACGGCCTCATCACGCCGAACCGCTCGATGAGCATGGAGGCGACCTCCGGGAAGAACCCCGTCAACCACATCGGGAAGATATACAACCTGCTCTCGACCGAAATCGCCCGCGCCGTCGTCGAGGAGGTCGAGGGCATCCGCGAGATTCGCGTTCGCCTCCTGAGCCAGATCGGGCAGCCGATCGACGACCCGCACGTCGCCGACGCCACCATCGTCACCGAAGACGGCGTCTCGGTGGCCGACATCGAGGAGGAGGTGACCGCCATCGTGGACCGGGAACTCGCCGACGTGACCGGTATCACCGAGCGCGTTATCGACGGCGAACTGTCGACCTTCTGAGGACGGACTCCGTTCTGCGGCGTGACGACTCGTGCGCTACGGCGCTGTCCACACTGTTCGTCGATACACTTCCTGCTACGGTAGCGAGGCGCTTCGCGACGGACTCGGAGAATCCTCCCGTTACCCAGCGCTCGACGGTCACGCGCGCAGTCGACGACGCGTCGGCGAAGCTACCGCTCCACGGTCGGTAGGAGTCTCAACACGGCGGGGAAGTGCCCGCCGCGTGCACATGAGACCGACACGCGCTACAGTCCCTTTGGGTGAGACATGTTCGGAACGACCTGACTGGGCGGTTCCACGGGGACTGCTTGGGTGTCGTATGAGTTCAAGAGTCCGCCCTATTTACATACTTCGCCTAGTGAGGGCGGTTCGGAGCGAAACCGACTTGCCACACCTGCCGACAGTTCCCCCATGACCACGGTCTGTCTCGTCGGGGAACCGGACTGCGACCTCCGATACGAGTTGCTCTCCCGCGAGACGGCACGCGACGCGCTGACGACGTACAGCCTGGACCAGCCGTTCGAGAACAGCGTCGCCGTGGAGACCATCAGTCTGGGGGCGGCCGTCTCGTTCGTCAACGACCTCTCGTGGTACCTGGTCCGGTTCGTCGACACGACGCTCGTCCACGAACCCTCCATCAGCGAAGGCGAGTGGCTCTCGCGCGACCTCGCGCGCGCCATCCGCGACGGCGACGTGAGACCCGAGGAGTCCGACCGCTACCTCAAGGTGTACGGCGTGGAACGACCGGACGAGACCGCGAGCGATTCGGAGGGCCAACCGAACGAGGAGGGTGAAGATGGTTCCCAGGTCACCGCGTCGCTCCCCCGGCTGGTCGAACCGATGTTCGTCGCCCGCACGGGCCGACAGCTACCGGAGTACGACCTGCGCGACGTGGACGAGACGCTCGTCGTCCGCGTCACCGAGGAGGAGTTCGGCGGCTGAGTGGCTACCGAGGGGACGCTCGCGTCGACTCCGCCGACCAGAACCGACTTCTCCGCGCCGACGCTCGCCCCGGTATGGACTCGTTCGACCGGGAGTTCGTGGATCTCGACGGGCTTCGACTGTCCTACCAGGTCGCGGGAACGGGCGACCCACTCGTGTTCCTGCACGGCGGCGGTATCGACGAGGGGCGGCTCTCGTGGCGGACCGTCGCGCCCGCGTTCACCGACGAGTTCCGCGTCTACGTCCCGGACTGGCCGGGGTACGGCGAGAGCGACGCGCCCGAAGGGACGCCGACGGTCGAGTACTACGCCGAGGTGCTCGCCCGCTTCTACGAGGCGCTCGGCATCGACAGCGCGACCCTCGTCGGCATCTCGATGGGTGGTGGCGTCGCGCTCTCGTTCGTGTTCGGTCACCCCGACCGCGTCGAGCGACTGGTCGCCGTCGACAGCTACGGCCTCGGTGGGTCGGTCCCGGGAGGGAGACTCGGCGCCGCGATGGTCGGAGTCCCCGGACTGCTCGGGGGGCTCTGGTGGCTCCTGCGACGCAGCGACCGACTGCTCGCGGCAGCCATCCGGGGCATCGTCGGACCGGGAGGCCCGACGGACGACCTGCTCGCGGACGTCCGCGCGGCGACACGACGCCCGGAGGCCGGGGAGGCGTTCGCCGCGTTCCAGCGCCACGAAGTCGGTCTCGGCGGTCTGCGGACGAACTTCCTCGACCGCCTCCCCGACCTGTCGGTACCGACGCTGTTCGTCCACGGTGAGCGTGACCCCGTGGTGCCCGTCGAGTGGGCGGTCCGTGCGGCCACGCTCGCCGACGCCGAGGTGCGCGTCCTTCCCGGCGTGGGTCACTGGTCGCCCCGCGAGGACGCCGACGGGTTCGTGCGGGCCGTCCGACCGTTCCTCGCAGCGTAGCGCAAGAAGGCAAGCGTTTACTCGCCGCCGCGGGCAGGAGTCCTATGGAGGAGTTGGGGTCCGCCGACGCGTTCGACCGGATGGGGACGCTCGGCATCGAGGAGGAGTTCTTCGTCGTCGACGCCGAGGGTCGCCCCACGTCGGGTACCGACGAACTCGTCTACGAGTCGGACCCACCCGAGATTCTGGACGGCCGACTGGACCACGAACTGTTCAAGTGCGTCATCGAGACGCAGACGCCCACGTTAGCGGGGCTGGACGACGCGGCGGAGGCCCTCGCCGAGGTCAGAGCAGCGCTGGTCGACCACGCCGAGCGCCACGGGTTCGGCATCGCCGCGGCGGGCCTGCACCCGGCGGCCCACTGGCGCGAACTCGAACACGCCGACAAGGAGCGCTACCGCGCGCAACTCGACCGCATCCAGTATCCGCAGCACCGGAACACGACCGCGGGCCTGCACGTCCACGTCGGCGTCGACGACGCCGAGAAGGCGACGTGGGTGTCGAACCGACTGCGCTGGCACCTTCCACTGCTGCTCGCCCTCTCCGTGAACTCGCCGTACTGGAACGGGTTCGACACCGGCCTGGCGTCGGCCCGCTCGGTCGTCTTCGAGAACCTGCCGAACACGGGGATGCCGACGACGTTCGGCTCGTTCGAGGACTACCAGCGGCTCGAACGCCTGATGGTCGAGACCGACTCCATCAGCGATCGCGGTGAACTCTGGTACGACGTGCGGCCCCACACCGGCCACGGCACCGTCGAGGTCCGGACGCCCGACGCCCAGTGCGAGGAGTGGCGCGTCCTCGCGTTCGCGGAGTACGTCCGTGCGCTGGTCGTCGACTACGCCGAACGCTACGAGGACCACCCCGACCCGTGGTCGCACCTGAGCGACCACCGTCGCGAGACGCTGGACGAGAACAAGTGGCGGGCGACGCGGTGGGGCCGGGACGCCTCGTTCATCGACCGCGACTGCGAGTCGACCGTCTCGCTCGCCGACGCCGTCGACGCGGAGTGCGACCGACTCGGCGTGACGGGCATCCGTGAAGTGCTCGACGCAGAGGACGGTGCGACCGCCCAGCGTCGCCTCCGGGAATCGGGGGGCCTCGACGCGGTCTGTGGCGCCCTCCGTCTCTGATACGAGACCGTCTCGAACCGTTTCGGGGTACAAAACCGGTCTTTCATCGGCGGCGACACCTTTATTCATATCAGTCCCCGCTTCAGTAGTAATGAGTTCGTCTCCGAACACAACCCCCAGCGTCCGCGTCGTCGAGACGGTCGCAGAGCGCGAGCAGACCTCGCCGTTGACGCTCTCGCCGCCGCTCGCGGAGTTCGTCGACCCGGACGCGCTGGACGCACTGTTCGAGACGACGAGCGGAACGGTGACGTTCGACGCGTGGGGCCACCGCATCACCGTGGCTGCCGACGGGACCGTCACCGCCGCCGACGTGGACCCCGCCGAGAGCCCGCGACTCACACTCTACGACTGACGGGTCTCCAGCGGTCACGTTCGATACCTCTCGTCGGTCGGCCGCCTCCTCACAGGCGCCCCATCGCCCCCCACAACGACGCGCTCACGGGGGCAACGCGACGAAGTAAGGCTTTTACCTGACAAATCCTTGGCTTCCAGTACATCGAATGTCTCTGGATGACACGCATGACGATGGCGGGGCAGAGGCCGACGAAGGGTCCGTCCGTGAACGTCTGGGTGAGGGAGCGGACCGCGGTGTCGAGCGCCTCGACGAGGGGCTGGTCGAACTACTGACGTGGATTCTCGACACGGAGACGCGGGCACGGATATACATCTATCTCCGTGAACGGCCACACTCGACGAGCGACGAGATCGCCGAGGGGACGGGTCTCTATCCGAGTACCGTCCGCGAGGCGCTCGCCGAACTGAACGGCGAGGAGAAAGTGACCCGCAGCAAACGCGAGTCGGCCGGTGCGGGGAACAACCCCTACGAGTACGTCGCGATTCCACCGGCGGACCTCGTCACCGACGTGGTCGGCGACGTACAGGAGGGGCTGAACACCGTGTTCAACCTCGACGACCAGCTCGCAGACCGGTCGAGCGACGACGCCGACCCGATCACCATCACCGTCGACGAGACGGCGACCGGGGGGAGTGCTGGGGCCGAGTCGGACGACTGAGTAGAGAGCCGAAGGCATAAGCCACGCCCCACCGTCCTCGGGTGTATGCAGGTTGCGCTTGGGGGAACGTTCGACCCGGTGCACGACGGCCACCGAGCCCTGTTCGAACGCGCCTTCGAACTGGGTGACGTCACCGTCGGACTGACGAGCGACACGCTCGCCCCGAAGACGCGCAACGAGGAGCGCTACGTCAAGCCGTACGACGAACGGGAGCGAGCGCTCCGCTCGGAGCTCGAACGGTTCGCCGACGAGTACGACCGGGAGTTCGAGATCCACGAACTCGTCGAACCGACCGGGGTCGCGACGGAGCCGCGATTCGACTACCTCATCGTCTCGCCGGAGACCGTGAAGGGCGGCGAACGGGTCAACCAACTCCGTCAAGAGGAGGGGCTCGACACGCTCGAGATAGTCGTCGTCGACCACGTCCCGGCCGAGGACGGCGACCGTATCTCCTCGACGCGCATCGTTCGCGGCGAAATCGACGAACACGGCAATCTGACTCCCGAGGCGAGCCCCCGACCAGCGAAACGCGAGCAGTGACGGCTCCGGGTGCTATCCGGGCCGGACAGGAGTCGGCGTCGGACGACCGCCTCACCAGCTCGGTTTTCGCAGTCCGGCTTCCTCGATGAGGTCCTTCCACTTCTGCTGGACGGAGAGTCGCGAGACGCCGACGGCCTCGGCGACGTCGCCCTGTGACCGCCGGTCGCCCTCGATGAGCGCACCGACGTAGAGCGCGGCGGCCAGTGACGCGCTCTTCGAGCGCTCCTCCTCGGGGACAGTCGAGAGGAACAGGTCGACCGCGCGCGACCGGGCCGCACTCCCGAGGTCGAGTCGGTCACCGGCGGCGTCGATGTCCGCCAGCCACTGTTCGTTCTCGACGTGGTCTCGGGCGCTGTACATACGCTCACTCTGCGGTAGGACGACAAAGTGCTTGCGGGCTGTGACGAGCAACGACTTTGCCTCGTCCGGTCGTACCCCACCCATGTCACGGGTCGAACGACTCTGGACCGCGCCGGAGGACTCGGCACCGATGGAGTCCCACCAGTCGATTCGCTGTCTCGCGGGGTGTGGCATCGAGGGCGACCGGTACTGCCTCGGGACGGGCTACTACTCTCCCTACGACGTCTGCCAGATAACGTTCGTCGAGAGCGAAGCGCTCGACCACATCCTCGAGGAGTACGACATCGACCTCACCGACGGACGGCACCGGCGGAACGTCGTGGTACGGGACGTCGACGTCCACGACCTGCTCGGCCAGCGGTTCCGCGTCGGTGACGCGACGTTCGAGGGGACGCGGCCACGGCCACCCTGTGCCCACGTGGAGGCGGTCGCCGACGAGGAGGGCGTCACGCGGGCGTTGACGGAGGGGCGCGGCGGTATCTGTGCCGACGTCGTCGAGGACGGGTCGGTCGCAGTAGGTGACGAGGTAGAGGTGCTCGGTCCCGTGTTCGACGGGGAGGGGCTCGCGGAGTCGATTCGGGATCGGCAGGGCTGACGCGCTTCGAACGAAAGCTTTGTCTCGGCGTTGGTGGAACGTTCGGGTGCGCGTGGGTAGCCAAGCCAGGCCAACGGCGCAGCGCTTAGGACGCTGTCTCTCAGGAGTCCGCCGGTTCGAATCCGGTCCCACGCATCTTCGGCGCGAGCGACGGCGAGCGCGAAAATCGTCCGGGCGGATTCGAAGCAGGGAGCGAACGAAAGTGAGCGACCGAGGTTCGAAGCCGGTCCCACGCACTCCTCGACTCCGTCTCGTCGTGCGGTTTTCTCGCTGACGGAGTACGTATGGAACGGGCTACGTCCGACCGAGGTCGACCGCGTCAATATGTCATGGGTCGAAACGGACGACGATGTGCGACGGATTCCCCCAGCGGGGTCGAGCAAGAACCGAGACAACTGGTCGGTGAGTCTCACGGACCGTACGTCGCCCGCATTGGAACGCTAGTTGAAGAAACGCGAGTATCGGGAGACGTACGAGGGTCCGACGCGCGTGATGAGGGCGCAGGCCCGAGCTAGCTCCCGGGGCCAACGGCCGCCGTCCAGCGCCCGGAACCGCGCGCCCACATGAGCGTTCTCAGTTGACGTACCCACCGATTGCGCCACCGACCGCACTCGGAATCGCGGTCAGGAGCGCGATCAGGACCCCGATGGTCACGACACCCCCGCCGAACAGTGCTCCGAGTCCCGATGAACCGAGCGCGAACCCGAGGAGGGTGATAGCGACACCTGCGAGCGTCGCAACGATAATCCCACCCAGAGCGCCGGAGAGGAACGAGTGCCACGCACCGACGCTGGCACCGTTATTCGTGAGGTAGGCCGAGATAAGGCCGGCGAGAAACCCAGCGAACACGGTCCCGATGCCTGGAAGAGCGAAGGCGAGTACTCCGAACACTACCTGAAAACCGAACCCGATGCCGACGGAGCGCCAATCAGTCATGAACACTAGAGTTGCGTGTTCAGGCGCTGAAACCAGCACGGCTTGCGACAGTCGGACCCCTGACTGCTTCGAGAACAGTCCTCGCCGAGAGTTCCTCATCACCCAGGGAGGGGCCGCGGGCGGGGCTGCCTGGAAACTGGTGTGTCGTTGCGCACTGGACTCCCTCGTGAAGGCTTCGGCCACTCGTTCACCGAGTGAGAGCCGGGATTACCTGGTCGGCGGGCGCCACGAAACATCGACTTCGACACGTTCGGCGGTGGATGCCCGAACGACTGGGCCGAATCTCCGAGGATGGGCTGGGCGAGAGACCGGAAGGTCCTCGCCCAGGGTTCCCGTAGGAACACAGCCTCCGGGAATAGCTCCAGAAACCCACGGGTAATGCTCTGCAGACCGTCAGCGCCAGCAGAGCCGCCACCACCAGTCGTTCGACAATCACCGGAGCGCTCGTCCGGGACCTCCCCAGCCCGTATAGCGGTTTCGACTCCCAGAACAGCTCCCACGCACTCAGCGAGGACCGGACGTGACGAGCGAATGCGTCGCAGAGGGTTCGAAGCAGGGAGCGAACGACGGTGAGCGAGCGAGGTTCGAATCCGGTCCCACGACCCGACTTACAAAGTAAGATGAAGTGACCGTTCGAGTACGTGTGGGGCTGTCTGCCTCCTGTTCCCCCTCGTCGTCCCGCTGTCCGCCTCGCGTCAGACACTCGGAAAGGCTTTTGCGGTCATGGGAAGAGGGTGCAATCATGTCAGCGCTGGGCGACCTATACGACGATATCGCCGGTGACGTCGATGCGGTGTTTCTCTTCTCGCCGACCGCCTCCCTCTACGACGAGTTCGCGACGACAGAGGATGCTCCACCGGTGGTGGTCGTCTCGTCCGAGAACGCGGTGAACGCGGACCAGTACGTCGAGTTACCGCTTGAGTTCGAGGACGTCCGGGACCGCATCCGGTTCGGTCTCGAAGGCGGGATGGAACGGGAGTACGTCGACGAGGGGGCCATCGTCGCCTGCGCGACGAAGCTGTTCGACGACACCATCGACACGATGACGCGGGTCAACACGAGCGAGTTCGTCCGGTCGGGCGTCTACTCGCTGTTCACCGACTCGCGGGCGGATCCGTCGGTCATCCGCGCCGTCCTCGAAGTGGTCATCGAACTCGGGAAGAAGGGGCAGAAGGGGAAACCCGTCGGTGCGCTGTTCGTGGTCGGCGACGCGGGCAAGGTGATGAACAAGTCCCGCTCGCTGTCGTACAACCCGTTCGAGAAGTCCCACGTCCACGTCGGCGACCCCATCGTCAACGTGATGCTGAAGGAGTTCTCGCGGCTGGACGGCGCGTTCGTCATCTCGGACTCGGGGAAGATCGTCTCGGCGTACCGCTACCTCGAACCCGGCGCGGAGGGCGTCGACATCCCCAAGGGCCTCGGCACGCGTCACATGGCGGCCGCGGCCATCTCGCGGGACACCAACGCTATCTCCATCGTCCTCTCCGAGAGCGACGCTCTCGTCCGGGCGTTCGCGGGCGGTGAGATCGTCCTCGAACTCGACCCGGAGGACTACTGAGATGCAAGTCGAGCGGTTCGCCGAGGACGTCCTGGACGCCGTCTCGAACTCCGTCGGTGCGATTCTCATTCTCGTCGTCGGGCTCATCCTCGGGTTCCTGGTCGGCCGGTACGCCCGACGGTTCATGGTCGCCATCGGCCTCCCGCGGGCCGTCGAGGGGACGCGCTTCGAGCGCACCGCACAGCGCATCGGCACGTCGACGGTCGGACTCATCGCGACGCTGGTCACGCTGTTCATCTACATCGCGACGGTCGCCAGCGCGCTCAGCGTCGCGGGGACCATCGAGACGGACCTCTCGCTGTTCGCGTTCGCCGGCATCATCCCGTCGGTGTTCGCCGCGATACTCATCGTCATCGCGGGACTGGTCCTCGGTGACAAGGCGGAGGTGACGCTCCAGGAGCGTCTGGAGAACGTCAAGTTCACCGAGGTCAACCTCATCCCGAAACTCGTCAAGTACAGCATCTACTACGTCGCGGGCATCATCGCGCTCGCGCAACTGGGCCTCGCGGCGGGTGCACTGTACGTCCTGCTCGGCGGTTACCTGCTGGCCGTCATCGTCTTCGGCGGCCTCGCGCTGAAGGACGTCCTCGCCGCAGCCACGGCGGGCATCTACCTCCTGTTGAGTCAGCCGTATGGCATCGGCGACGAGGTGGAGGTCGCGGGCCACCGCGGCATCGTCTCCGAGGTGGACGTGTTCGTCACGACGGTCGAGAACGACGGCGAGGAGTTCGTCGTACCGAACGACCTCGTCTTCCGGTCGGGCATCATCCGCGTCCGCTGAGCGAACCGATTCGACGGTCCCGGGACGCTCACTCCTGGCCGTCTCCCTCCTTGACCACTTCCGCGGGGACGCCAGCCACCGTCGCGCCGGGCGGCACGTCCTCGACGACGAGCGAGTTGGCCGCGACCTGTGCTCCAGCGCCGATACGGACGCCGGGCAGGACGACGGCCTTCGCGCCGACCATCGCCCGTTCGCCGACCACGATCTCGCCGGTGCGATACTCGTCCTGCAGGAACTCGTGGCAGAGCAACACGGAGTCGTACCCCACGATGCAGTGGTCCTCCAGCGTGATGAGTTCCGGCCAGAACACGTCGGGCGTGGCCTCGAGGCCCCACGAGACGCCCTCGCCGACGCTGACGCCGATTCGCCGGAGAGCCCACGCCTTCCACGAGAGGAACGGTGCGAGGCGCGCGACGACGACGAGGACGAAGTTGTAGACGACGCGCGGGACCGACTTCGCCTCTCGCCAGTGCTGGAGGGAGTTGAGCGGCCCGGGCGTCGGGTGTCTCGTCGTCCGGTCGTGGCGGTGGTCGGCGTCGTCTGGAGCGGGCACACGGGCGATTGGACCGCGGCCGACAAAAAGCAGGTCAGTTCCGACCGGCCGGGATGCGCTTCCGCGCGTCACCGGCGGCCATGGGTCGGCCGTACAGTTCCCCACCGGGTTCCTGCCTGGTGCTCCCCTCGGCGAGCGTCCCCGTCTCGACCGGGGCGAAGCCGACGTCCTCGACCAGGTCGGCGACGGTCTCGTTGGCGTTCGGGTAGTCGCCGGCGACGAACACGGCGAGGCGGTCGTCGGCCACCCGACCGTCGTCCGGTCGGTCGTCGCCCGTCGGGTCCGCGGCGTCGCGGAGCGTCTCCCAGTCGAGCGTGTTGAACGCCTTGACGACGCGCGCGCCGGGGAACTGCCGGGCCACGTACTCGCTCGACGGGCGGGGGAGGTCCATCACCTCGCCCGACTCGGTGTACGGGTTGGTGGCGTCGACGACGATCTTCCCGGCGAACAGGTCCCCGCTTGGGAGGGACTCGCGGTTCCGGAACGGGAGGGCGAGGACCACGACCTCGCCCGACAGGACCGCCTCCTCCACGTCTCCCGGGTGAGCGTGCCGTCCCAGTTCGTCGGTCTGGTCTTCGACCGACCACGCCCCCCGCGAGTTGCTGAGCATCACCTCGTGACCGGCGTCGACGAACAGTCGTGCCAGCGTCTCGCCGAGACGGCCAGCCCCGACGATTCCGATGTCCATGGACGCGCTATACGTCGAGGAGTGAAAAGTCAGCGCATCTGATAGGAAACGGGACTGTCATCATCTGTCACGCAGTTCCGAGACGTGGTCGAGACGGCGCTGGACCAGTGCCTCGGTGCCGACGTCGTGACGGACCCGGAGGCCGTCGCCGAGTGCCGACAGCGCGTCCTCGGCCTGTGACTCCGCAGCGGCGATGGTCTCGGCGATGCCGACGACGGCGAACGACCGCGAGGTGGTCGTGTAGATACCCTCCTCCCGGTCGTCGACGCTGGCGTAGAACAGCAGTGCGGGGTGGACGCTCGCCTCGTCGACGGTGACCTTCGTCCCTCCCGCGGGGTCCTCGGGGTAGCCCTCGGGGACGGCGTACTTGCACACCGTCGCGCGGGCGGCGAACGTGAGGTCGGGCAGGGACTCGCCGTCGCGCGCGGCGGTCAGCACGTCGAGGAACGGCGTCTCCAGGACGGGCAGCGTGTTCATCGCCTCGGGGTCGCCGAAGCGGGCGTTGAACTCGACGACCTTCACGCCCTCGGCGGTGAGCATGAACTGGCCGTAGAGGACGCCACGGTAGTCGTCGAGGGCGTCGACGGTGGCCTCGATGACGCGCGTCGCTTCGTCGAACTCCTCGTCCGTGAGGAACGGGAGGAGGAACCCGGCGTCGGTGTAACTCCCCATCCCGCCCGTGTTCGGGCCCTCGTCGCCCTCGTAGGCGCGCTTGTGGTCCTGGACTGCGGGCGAGACGCGGAACTCGCCGTCCGCGACGAACGCCTGGACGGTGAACTCCTCGCCGACGAGTCGCTCTTCGAGGACGACGCGGTCGTACTCCGACTCGCGCAGGTGGGCCTTCGCCTCCGCCTTCGTCACCTGGTCACCGGTGACTCGGACGCCCTTCCCGCCGGTCAGTCCCGCGGGCTTGACCGCGAGGTCGCCGTCGTACTCGTCGATGTAGTCGCAGGCGGCCTCGATATCGTCGAACGTCTCGAAGTCGGGGCAGCCGGGGATGTCGTGGTCGCGCATGAACCGGCGCTGGAACGCCTTGTCCGTCTCGATGCGGGCCTGTTCGGCGCGCGGGCCGAACGCGTAGACGCCCGCCTCCTCCAGTGCGTCGACGACGCCGGCCGCGAGCGGAGCCTCCGGGCCGACGACGGCGAGCGTCGCACCCACCTGCTCGGCGTACGCGACGACGGCGTCGGGGTCCGTCTCGTCGAGCGTCTCGACCGCCTCCGCGAGGCGCGCGATGCCCGGGTTCCGGTTCGACGCGCAGGCGTAGAGCGTGCAGTCGTCGGCCAGCGAGCGCGCGATGGCGTGTTCGCGGCCGCCGCCACCGACGAGCAACACGGTCTCCTGTGGGGTCATACCCGGAGAGGGTGGGCACGCCGACGTAAGGATTGTTCTTCCGGCGAGCGAATCTACCCACGAACGCGGATGTGTGTCTCGGTACCAACCGACTCGACTGCTCGGTGTCCTCGTCGGGTACGTTCGACCACCCTCGTGGGTGGTCGACGGACACCGATTTACCGCCGGCGAGTGGACTACCGGTATGACCCCAACCGACGAGAACCGTCTCGCCGACGCGGCGAGTCCGTACCTGCGTCAGCACGCGGACAACCCCGTGAACTGGCAGCCGTGGGACGACGCCGCCCTGGAGAGCGCCAGGGAGCGCGACGTCCCCATCTTCCTCTCGGTCGGCTACTCGGCGTGTCACTGGTGTCACGTCATGGCCGACGAGTCGTTCTCGGACGACGAGACGGCCGCGGTGCTCAACGAGGAGTTCGTCCCCGTCAAGGTCGACCGGGAGGAGCGGCCCGACATCGACCAGCTCTACCTCACCGTCTGCCAGCTCGTCCGCGGGAACGCCGGGTGGCCGCTGTCGGTGTGGCTCACCCCCGACCTGAAGCCGTTCTTCGTCGGGACGTACTTCCCGCCCGAACCGCGCCGGGGGATGCCGGGGTTCCGCGACCTGCTGACAGACATCGCCGACTCGTGGTCGACCCCGGAGGACCGCGAGGAGATGGAACAGCGCGCCGAGCAGTGGACGCGCGCCATCGAGGACGAACTGGAGGACGTCCCGGAACCGGACGCGGTCCCCGAATCGGACCTCGTCGAGGACGCAGGTGCCGCGGCCGTTCGGTCGGCCGACCGCGAGTACGGCGGGTTCGGGACCGGTCAGAAGTTCCCGCAACCCGGGCGACTCCACCTCCTCGCCCGCGCGCACGACGCGACCGAGCGCGACGTCTACCGCGAGGTACTCGACGAGACGCTCGACGCGATGGCGTCACACGGACTGTACGACCACCTCGGTGGCGGCTTCCACCGATACTGCGTCGACCGGGAGTGGGCCGTCCCGCACTTCGAGAAGATGCTGTACGACCAGGCCGAACTCACCCGCGCGATGCTGGAGGGCTACCGCATCACGGGGACGGACCGCTACGCCGAGGCCGCCCGCGACACGCTCGAGTTCGTCGAGCGGGAACTGACCCACCCCGAGGGCGGGTTCTACTCGACGCTCGACGCGGAGAGCGTGGTGCCAGAAGGCACCGCGAACGCGAGCGGCGGTGAGTCCGCGGACGGGAGCGTGGTGCCGGAGGATGGGGCGCCTGACGACGCCGGAGACGCAGACGACGAGGGCCACGGCGAACGCGAGGAGGGCGCGTTCTACGTCTGGACGCCCGAGCAGGTCCGCGCAGTCCTCGCCGACGAGGAACTGGCCGACCTGTTCTGCGAGCGCTACGGCGTCACGCAGTCGGGCAACTTCGAGCGCGGGACGACGGTACTGGGCGTCTCGGCCCCGGTCGACGAGCTCGGCGAGGAGTTCGACCGCACGCCGGAGGAGGTCGAACGCGGCCTCACTACCGCCCGCGAACGACTGTTCGAGGCACGCGAGGAGCGCCCCCGGCCACCGCGCGACGAGAAGGTGCTGGCGGGGTGGAACGGGCTGATGACGTGGGCGTTCGCCGACGGCGCGCTGACGCTCGGCGACGCGTTCGCCGACACCGCGGCGGACGCACTCGACTTCGTCCGGGACGAACTGTGGGACGCAGAGACGGGGACGCTGTCGCGGCGCTACGCGGCGGACCACGACGGGACCGACGTGCCGGGCTACCTGGAGGACTACGCGTTCCTGGGCCGTGGCGCGCTGGCGACCTACGAGGCGACGGCCGACCCCGACTATCTCGGGTTCGCGCTCGACCTCGGGCGAGCGCTCGTCGAGCGGTTCTACGACGAGGAGCGCGGGACGCTCTACTTCACGCCGACGGGTGGCGAGGAACTGGTCGCGCGTCCGCAGGAGGTGACCGACCACGCGACGCCGTCGAGTTCCGGCGTGGCGGCGTCGCTGCTGCTGGCGCTCGACGCGTTCGCGCCTAACGAGGGGTTCGACGACGTTGCGGAGACGACCCTGTCGGCGAACTCGCGGCGGATGCAGTCGAACCCGCTCCAGCACTCGGCGCTCGCGCTGGCCGCGGACGAGTTCGCCGGGGGGCACGTCGAACTCACCGTCGCGGCCGACGGCTGGCCCGAGGGCTGGCGCGAGCAGGTCGGCGAGACGTACCTGCCGCGACGGCTGCTCGCCCCGCGGCCCGCGGCCGACGACGCGCTCGACGACTGGCTCTCGACGCTCGGTGTCGCGGAGACGCCGCCCATCTGGGCCGGACGGGAGGCGACCGGCGGAGCGACGGCGTACCTCTGCGAGTCGTTCGCGTGCTCGCCGCCGCAGTCGGACCTGGCGGACGCGCTGGCGTGGCGTGACGGGCCGGTCGACCGGTGAACGGCCGGTCTCCGTCGAATCAGACGCTCGTCGGTCGGCGCGGCGGTCGACGGAACAGGCCGTCGGCGACGACGGCCGCCCCGACGAGCGCGGCCCCCGACAGCGCCGACTGGGTCGACACGTCGGCGAGCGCACTCACCAGGAGCGCGCCGAGGAAGGCGAGCGGGACGACCAGCAGCACGAGGTCGTACCGCGAGAGACGGTCGACGGACGGTTCGGCGGGGTCACTTCCGGTGTCGATGTCCTGCCGCATCGCGAGCCACCTCGGTCGGGGGTAGGGACTGCCAGCCAGTAAAATCCTGTGTCGTCCTGCGGTTACGTCGAGTTCGTCGGCTCTTCGAGGTGCTGGGCGACGTACACCGCGGGCGGGACGTCGGCGTCCTCGACGTAGCGGAACAGCTCCTCCCCGTCTCGCTCGACGACGACGGTCGGGATGAACTCGATTCCGTACTCCTCGACGCGCTCGCCGACCTTCTCACCGTCCTCGCGTTCGACGTGGTACTGCTCGATGCGCTCGGCGGGGACGCCGGCGGCGTCGAGCGCGGCGGCGAAGTCGGGAAGCTGTTTGCGACAGTCCTTGCACCAGTCGCCGGCCCACACGAGGTAGGTCACGTCGTCGTTGGCGCGGAGCGTCTCGACCGTCTCCTCGTACGCGTCGGCGGTCCACACCGGGTTCGGCGACATCGTCTCCAGGGTCATACCCGTCGATAGCGGGCCGGTCCGCTTAATTGGAACGTTCGAGAGACGACAGTGCCCGGTTCCGAGTACCAGCCCGAAACCCGTCGTGTAGTGGTGGCTCTTTATAGGTGTTCCGGCGGACGAGGTTGATATGTCGATGCGCGACCGCATTATCGTGGTCTGTCGAAGTTGTGAGAAGCCGTACGTCGCGCGACTCGGCACCGACGGGAACCTCATCCTCCCGGTCGGCGGACAGGAGTGTCCGTGTGGGGGCAGGGAGTTCGACCGTCTGGAAGCCGACGAGGAGTCCATCCACGCGTCCGGAGGCACGCTCCGGGCCGACGACGACTGACTCCTCGGCGCGACAGTTCTGGCTACTACCGGTGTCACCGACACCGACTCTCCACTCATCGAAAGCGGCAGCACTCTCCTCGTCGTTTCGATGGTACGGAGCGTCACCCCCTTCGCCACGTCTTTACTCGTCGGTCGGGTAGTCGTGGCATGGACGAGAGCGTTCTCGACACGCTCGGGTCGCCGCTGGTTCGCGTCGCGGGTGTCCCCGGGGCGACGGTCGCCGCCAAACTCGAATCCCGCAATCCGGGGGGCAGCGCGAAGGACCGCCCGGCGCTGGCGATGGTAGAGGCTGCGGAGCGTGCGGGCGACCTCTCCCCCGGCGACCGCGTGGTCGAGGCCACCTCGGGGAACACCGGTATCGGCGTCGCGATGGTCGCCGCGGCGAAGGGGTACGACTGCACCATCGTCATGCCCGCCTCGAAGTCGCCCGAACGTCGGGCGGTCCTCCGCGCCTACGGAGCCGAAGTCGACCTCGTCGAGGGCGACATCTCCGACGCGAACGACCGGGCCGACGAACTCGAAGCCGAGGGGGCGGTCCAGTTCCGCCAGTTCGAGAACCGCGCGAACCCGCAGGCGCACTACGAGACGACGGGGCCGGAGCTACTGGAGCAGCTAGACGGTCGCACGCCCGACGCGTTCGTCGCGGGGGTCGGGACCGGTGGCACGATTTCGGGCATCGGACGGCGGTTGCGCGAGGCGTTCCCCGACGTCGAGGTCGTCGCCGTCGAACCCGAGGACAGCACCGTCCTCTCGGGAGGCGACGCGCGCGAGGACACCTTTCAGGGGATGGGACCGGGGTTCGTCTCGCCGAACCTCGACCTGGACGTCGTCGACTCCGTCGAGACCGTCTCGCTCGACGTCGCCGAGGAGGAGTGTCGCCGCCTCGCCCACGAGGAGGGCATCCTCGTGGGCCAGTCGTCGGGCGCGTCGAACGTCGCCGCGCGCCGGGTCGCCGCGCGTCTCGCCGAAGAGCGTGGGACCGCGAGCAGCGACGGCGAGACCACCGACGGAGCTCCGGCCCGTGACCGACGGACCGCGTTCGTCGACCGCCCGTCCGAACGGTTGCCGGTCCGCGCCGACGGCCGTGAGGAGACCGACCGCGACGACGAGCGCGCGAGAGAAGGTAGAGCCCAGGTGACGAGAGAGAGCGACGACGAACCGCTCGTCGTCACCGTGTTCTGGGACAGCGGCGAGCGCTACCTCTCGACGGGACTGTTCGACGACTGAGTCCACCCCCCGTCTCCGCCCCCGGCCACTACTCCTCCAGTCGCTCGGCGACGCCTCGCAACTGTTCCTTCCGGTCCGCGACGGCCCGGTCGCGCAGTGCGCGTTCTGCGTCCGACTCGCACGCGAGGTCGGGGACCGGCGTCGGCCGCCCCTCCTCGTCGAGGGCGACGAAGGTGAAGAAACAGGTCGTCGTGTCGCGGTCCGGTCGCTCGCTCCGGGGGTCTTCGGCACGGACGTCGACCTTCACGTCGATGCTCGTCCGGCCGGTGTCGAAGACGTACGCCTCGACGACGACCACCTCGCCCAGTTCGATGGGCGCGATGAAGTCGACGTGGTCCATGGACGCGGTGACTACCTGGTCGCCTGCGAAGCGCATCGCCGCCACCGCACCGCAGATGTCCATCCAGTTCAACACCGCACCGCCGAGCGCCCGCCCGAGGTTGTTCGTGTCGTTCGGGAGGAGAATCTCGGTCATCTCGGTGTACGAGTCGAGGAGTGTCGCGGCCATACGCCCGCCTCGGCGGCGTCCCCCATAGTCGCCGATGGTTTGTCTCCGAACACAGTTTCAATTCTGAGAATCACACAGAATCATATAAGTATCAGTAGCCATCAGATGAGGGTGGAACGGGTCGGGTTAACAATGAGTACACAACAGCGGTTCGAAGAGGAGTACAGTGTCGATAACGGGACGCCGGTCGAAGCACTCGGACGGGCGCTCGAACAGTTGTTCGACGACCGCCCCCCCGTCTACGACGTCGTCGACCCGGACGCACTGAACGACCTCTTCGCCCCGCGTCCCGACGGGACGCCGCGTGTCGAAGGGACCATCTCCTTCGCCTACCGCGATTACGAGTTCGTCGTCGACTCCGACGGTGAGGTCCTGGTCGAGGACGCGTAGTCCTCGAACCCGGACGCTCACTGACTGCATCGGTCGGTTTTCGCTCACGAAGTGCGACAGGGGTAAGAATCAGGAACGGATAGCCGCTGGTAATGAGTGAGCAGGCCACGGAGCGTGGGAGCGTGCACGTCGTCGGGACGGCCCACGTCTCCGCGGACAGCGTCGACGACGTCGAGCGCGCCATCGCCGAGGAGCAACCGGACGTGGTCGCCGTCGAACTCGACGAAGGCCGCTACCGGCAGATGCAGGGCGAGAGCCCCGAAGACCTCGACGCGAGCGACCTGCTGCGCGGGAACACCGTCTTCCAGTTCCTCGCGTACTGGATGCTCTCCTACGTCCAGACGAAGATGGGCGAGGAGTTCGACATCAAGCCCGGCGCGGACATGCTGGCTGCCATCGACGCGGCGGAGGAACACGGCACCGACATCGCGCTCGTCGACCGGGACATCCAGGTCACCATCCAGCGGTTCTGGGCGCGACTGACCGGCTTCGAGAAGCTGAAACTCGTCGGCGGACTCTCGATGAGCATCGCTCCGCCGAGACAGGTCGGTGCGATGGCGGGTGCGGCCGTCGGCCTCTTCGTCGGGATGCTCGCGGGGACGTTCCTGAGCGGGCCGCTCGGCCTCGACGCGCTGGCCGCGTCGCTCGGCCCGGTGGCGGGCCTCGTCGGCGGCCTCATCGTCGGCGTGATCGCCGCCGTCGTCCTCTACGTGTTCGTCGGCGACCTGGTCCCCGACCGATACGATTTCACGACGAAGCTGGGGGTGGCCCTCGCCGCAGGTCTCGCGCTCGGCGTCGGTCTCTGGGCGATGGGCGGCGTCGAGGTCGGTGCGCTGAACCTCTCGGCGTCGGCTCTCGAAGGACTCGGCCGCGGAGCGGTCGTCCTCCTCCTCGGCGTCGGGGCCGGACTGGCCGTGTTCGCGATGGGTGGTGCGCTGCTCGGGATGCTCCTCGGCGCTGGCATGGGTGCCGACGAGTACGAGGAACTCGACATGGAGTCGCTCACCGACACCGACGTGGTGAGCGTGATGATGGACGAGTTCCGACAGTTCTCGCCCGGTGGAGCGTCCGCACTCATCGACGAGCGCGACGCCTACATCGCACACAACCTCGTCTCGCTCCGGGAGTCGGGAAAACGGGTCGTCGCCGTCGTCGGTGCCGGCCACCAGGCGGGCATCGAGAACTACCTCGACCACCCCGAGCAGTTGCCGCCGATGGAGTCGCTGACGGGCCGCGAGTCCGGCAGTCGGTTCTCGCTGTACAAACTGTTCGGCTACCTGTTCACGGTCGGGTTCGCCGTCGCCTTCCTCCTGCTGGCGATGGCGGGCGCACAGGACCAGTTCCTGCTCGAACTGTTCGCCGCGTGGTTCATCTTCAACGGCGTCTTCGCGTTCGGACTCGCCCGACTCGCGGGCGCACACTGGCCGAGCGCGGCCGTCGGCGGCGCAATCGCGTGGCTCACGAGCGTCAACCCGCTCCTCGCGCCGGGGTGGTTCGCGGGCTACGTCGAACTGCGCTACGCCGACGTCAACGTGGCCGACATCGGCCGCCTGAACGAACTGCTCGGCGACGAGGACCAGCCGATCGGTGAGATAGTCTCCCAGATGCGTGAGGTGCCGCTGTTCCGCCTCATCCTCGTCGTCGCGCTGACGAACGTCGGGAGCATGATCGCGAGTTTCCTCTTCCCGTTCGTCGTCCTCCCGTACCTCTCACGGGACGTGGGGAGCGTCGCGGGTGTCGTCGACCTCATGGTGCAGGGTGCGGAGAACAGCGTGGACCTCGTCCGCGGGTGGGTCGGCCTGTGAGCCGACGCCAGCGTGGCGGCGGTATCCGCTTCAGCGGCCGCGAACTGCGTGACCTGACGGTCGCGTGGCTGGCGCTCGGCCTCGCGTTCACGTTCTTCCTCGACAACGGTCTCGCGAC
Organism: Halomarina salina; assembly: GCF_023074835.1. Classification (NCBI taxonomy): domain Archaea; kingdom Methanobacteriati; phylum Methanobacteriota; class Halobacteria; order Halobacteriales; family Natronomonadaceae; genus Halomarina; species Halomarina salina. The sequence goes on along the minus strand of NZ_JALLGW010000001.1, from coordinate 2,488,278 downwards.
GGGGCTCCTCCGCGGTGAGTTCCCCGTCGGCGAGGCGGCCCGGACGTTCGTCCTCTCACTGCTCACGGTCGGCGTGGGGTTCCTGCTCCACGAACTCGCGCACAAGGTCGTCGCCATCCGGTTCGGCCAGGTCGCCGAGTTCCGCGCGGACTACAGCATGCTCGCGCTCGCCGTCGCCGCGGGACTCGCCGGCTTCCTGTTTGCCGCGCCCGGCGCGGTGTACCACGGCGGCCGCTCCATCACCAAGCGACAGAACGGGCTCATCTCGCTCGCGGGGCCGGTGACGAACGTCCTGCTCGTCGCGGCGTTCTTCCCCCTCGTCTTCCTCGACGGGCTGCTCGGGAGCGTCGGCGGCCTCGGCGTCGTCATCAACGCCCTGCTCGCCGGGTTCAACATGATTCCGTTCGGGCCGCTCGACGGCCGGAAGGTGCTGGCGTGGTCGAAGGCCGTGTTCGCCGTGTCGTTCGCGGTCTGCGCCGGTCTCGCGGCGCTCGCCCTCCTCGGCCCCGGCCTGGCCTTCGGCTGAACGGGTCGAACCGACTCGTCGCCCCGGTACCGATTCGCTTTTGCGTTCGCTCGTCGCTCTCTCGCCCATGACCGAGGATACGGACCGAGACGCCTCCGACGGGGAGGGGATGACCTACTCGGACGCCGGCGTCGACATCGCCGACAGCGAGGCGGCGACCGCCGCGCTGGTCGGTGCCATCGGCGGGTCGACGGGCGACTACGCCGGGCTCGTCGACATCGGCGACCGGTACCTCGCGCTGGCCACCGACGGCGTCGGGACGAAACTGCTCGTCGCCGAGGCGCTGGGCGACTACTCGACCATCGGCATCGACTGCATCGCGATGAACGTCAACGACCTCGTCGCTGCGGGCGTCGACCCCGTCGCGTTCGTCGACTACCTCGCCGTCGACGCGCCCGACGACGCCACCGCCGAACAGATCGGGACGGGCCTCGACGCGGGGGCGGCCGAGGCGGGCATCACGCTCGTCGGCGGGGAGACGGCCGTCCTCCCGGACGTGGTGACGGGGCTGGACCTGGCCGGTGCGTGCGCGGGCGTCGCCGAGAAGGACGCGCTCCTCCCCGGCGAGGCCGAGGTGGGCGACGCCATCGTCGGGGTGCCGTCGTCGGGCATCCACTCGAACGGCCTCACGCTGGCGCGCAAGGCCGCGACGAAGAACCACGACTACACCGACCCGTTTCCGCCGGACGAGGAGCGGACCGTCGGCGGCGTGTTGCTCGAACCGACCCGCATCTACACGGACCTGCTCGGTCCGCTCCGGGAGTGCGACGCCCACGCCGCCGCGCACGTCACGGGCGGCGGGTGGACGAACCTCACGCGGATGGGCGACCACCGGTACGACGTGACCGACCCGTTCGACCCACAGCCGGTGTTCGAGTTCGTCCAGTCGGAGGGGGACGTCTCCGACGAGGAGATGCACCGGACGTTCAATATGGGGACCGGGTTCGTCGCGACGCTCGCACCGGACGATGCCGAGCGGTTCGTGGAGCAGGTCGAGGACGCCCGAATCGTCGGGCGTGTGACCGAGGGCGAGCCGTCCGTCGTGGTTCGTGGTTTGACGCTTTCACGACGTTGACGAAAGAATCATAAGCCAGCACTCGCAGGGACCATTTACAAAGCCGTACAGCCGAAACTGTTCATCTGTAGCAGCGAGACAGAGCATGCGGGCGTCGGGCACCCGCGCTGTGGTGTGGTTTCGCCACACCTCGACCGAACGGCGACCGGAACAGACCAATGACGTCCGACATCCACTCCATCGACGTACTCGCACTGGCCGCGCTCCCGGACGGAGCGACCCCGGCCAGTTCGTCGCTCGACGAGTTCTACACCGTCCTCGCGAGCAACCAGCGCCGCCGCCTGCTGGACCACCTCGCCAGCGTCGGCCGGACGCGCTTCGACGCGCTTGTCGACGCGTTCGCCGGCGAGTACCCCACGCGCTCGCAGCTCGAGAAGGTCATCTACCACGTCCACCTCCCGCGACTCGTCGATGCGGGGATGGTCGACGCCCGCGACGGCGTCATCGACTACGACCCGCCTGCGTCGTTCGAGCAGTTGTTCGACTACGTCGAGGAGCACTCGACCGTCGACGAGGGCGGGACGCACTCGGCCGACGACGGGTTCGAACTGCTGGCGAACGCCCGTCGGCGCGAGATGATCGCGCTGGTCGAGGAGCACAACCAGATATCGCTCCCCGACGTGGCCGACGAGGTCACGGTGAGCGAAGCCGGAACCAGCATCGTCGAGGTGGACCCCGAGACGGTGCTCGACGTCTACCTCTCGCTGTACCACGACCACGTCCCACGACTGGAGGAGGCGGGCCTCGTCCACTACGACCAGGAACTCGACCTCGTCGCCTTCCGTACCGAAGGGGCCTCACACGCTGCTTCCGCCGAGTAGGCAGTTCACACGTCGGGTCGCCGGTGACCAAGAGGTGCTCCCTCCGATACTCCTCTCGCATCCGACTCTCCGGAGTGACCGCGACAGCAGTCGCTCAGGCGTCGGTCGGAAAGCGAGAGAGTAGTTGCGACCGTTACAGCACTTCGTCGAAGTCCTTGTGGCCGTTGATGTCGACACCCTCCTCGGTGACCTCGGCGAGGAAGACGCCGTTACCCGACCCGGTGTCGCGTTCGACGGCGGCCTTGACGGCGCTGGCGGCGACGGACTTCGCCTCGTCGTTCGAGAGACCGTCCTCGTACTCGCGTTCGAGCGTCCCGTAGGCGACGGTCAGGCCCGACCCGGTGACGGTGTAGTCGTCGGCCATGACGCCACCCGCGGGGTCGATGGAGAAGACGTGGTGGCCCTCGTCGTCGACGCCGCCGAGGATGGGGTTGATAGCGAAGAAGGGGCCGCCGCGGGCGAAGTTGCCCGCGAGCGTCGAGAGCGCCTGCATACTCATCTGCTCGCCGCGTCGTGCCTCGTAGAGGTCGACTTCGGCGCGGAGGTTGCGGATGAACGACTGTGCGCCGCCGACGCTCCCCACGAGTGTCAGGGCGGCCGTCGGGTGGATCTGCTCGACCTTCTGGACGTTCTTGTTCGAGACGAACCGACCGCCGAGCGAAGCGCGCATGTCCGTCGCGATGACGACGCCGTCGGTCGTCGTGATGCCGACCGTCGTCGTCCCGGTCTGGTTCACTTTCTCTGCGTCCTTCTCCTCCATCTCCGGAAGGTCGCCGACCTCGGGGCTGTAGATAGGTGGTTCCCAGTCGCGCCGGTCTTCCATGCTGGATTCGCGGTACATTACCGTCGCCTACCCGGCGTGTCCGGAAATAGGTTACCCAACGGGACTCCGGGGACGGCGCTTCCCCGTTGCGATGATGGCCTCGTCTCCGGTGACACGCTCGCCACTCACGATGGGGACGTCACTCAGGGGCGTCGAAAAACCGAGAATCGCTGTGGGCTCGTGAGAGCCGGTCTTACTGTCCTCTCGCACGGTCGTACGCGGACCCGACCCGACCGACGACCCGGTGGAACGGGAACGGCAGGCCGACTCGGTTGGCGACCACCGCGACCGGCAACAGGAGGATGCCGGCCAGGAGGCAGCACTGGTACAGGGCGAACAACAGCAGGGACCGAAGGTGTCTGAACATCGGGTTCCTCACCGACTGGGTATTCCGTTACCTTATAAACGCTTTGTGGCTACCGCTCGGCTCGACTCGTCTCCGACCGTACCGCAGTACAGCGATTCAACCACGGTTGCACCCACCACAACTACAACTGTCCTGATTTCGTGACTATCTGTATGCCTCCCTGCAGTGAACCGAGCGTTCGCCATAACTTATGCGGCGGTTCGAGATGTCGTGCGCGGCGAATCGCAAGGCCCGAATGTGTCGCCACCGAGCGGAGGGTATGAGCAACTATCTGGTCGCCATGGAGGCTGCCTGGCTGGTTCGCGACGTGGACGGTATCGACGACGCCATCGGCGTCGCAGTGAGCGAAGCGGGCAAACGCCTGAACCAGAAGGAGATGGACTACGTGGAGGTCGAGGTCGGCGGGACGCCCTGCCCGGCCTGCGGCGAGGCGTTCGACTCCGCGTTCATCGCCGCCGACACCGCACTGGTCGGGCTCCTCCTGGAGATGAAGGTGTTCAACGCCGAGGGCGAACAGCACGCCCAGCGCATCGCGAAGAGCGAGATCGGAGGCGCTCTCACCAAGGTCCCGCTCAAGGTCATCGAGACGTTCGACATCGAGGACGAGGAGGACTGAACCGCTCGACTGCCGACACGTCGCGCCGCACCGTCGTGCGCCGACGCTCCTCGGTCCGGTCGACTCAGCCGGTGTAGCTGTGGGCGGCCGCCGCGACGATGCGAGCCACCTCGACCACCTCGTCGGTGTAGACGAACTCGCCAGCGCCGTGGATGTTCTCGCCGTCCGGCCCCACGATGACCGTCGGCAGGCCCGCACGGTCGCCGAAGTAGTTGAAGTCGCCGACGCTGGAGAAGTAGGCGACGTCCGGGTCGACGCCGGCTACCTCCCTCGTCGCGCCGTCGAGCGAGCGGACGAGCGGGTGGTCCTCGTCGGTGACGTACGGGCCGTAGTAGATGTCGTCCGCGGGAGCCTCGCGGAAGCCCACCTCGACGTCGCTCGCGAGGTCCAGGTCGTCGATGGCCGTCTCGGCCTGGTCCCGTACCATCTCCTTGGTCTCCCCGATGACGACGTGCCGGTCGACCATCACGCGGGCCGACTCGGGGACCGAGAGCGTCTGACTCCCGCCCTCTATCCTGATGGGACAGACCGACCCGTCGCCCAGGTCCGGGTGCGAGTCCACGTCGAGTTCGTCGAGCGCCTCCGCGACGCGTCCGGCGTCGACGACGGCGTTGACGCCCTTGTGCGGCTGTGAGCCGTGGGCCGCCAGCCCGGTCACCTCGACGTCGTAGAGGAACCGGCCGCGAGCGCCGAGGATGAGCGCGGGGTTCTCGACGTCGGACTGCGCGAGGATGGGACCGGGTTCGGTGACGATGGCCGCGTCGCAGTCGTCGGTGTAGCCGTCTCGGATGAGCGCGTCGGCTCCGAGACCGTACGGCCCCTCCTCGTCGACGACGGCCGTGAACAGCACGTCGCCCGCGAGGTCCGCGTCGGCGAGCGCCTCGAACGCGACCATGATGCCCGCCAGCCCGCCTTTCATGTCGCACGCACCCTGGCCGTACAGCTTCCCGTCCTCGATTCGGCCGGAACAGGGGTCCTCCTCCCACGCCTCGACGATCTTCACCGTGTCCATGTGCGCGTTCAGCAGGAGCGTCGGCGCGTCCGGGTCGCTGCCCTCCAGGCGTGCGACGACGTTGTCGCCCTCGTAGCCCGTGATGTCCGGTTCCGAGACGTGGTGGTAGTCGGGGTCGAGGTCGCGCTCGTCCAGCCAGTCGTAGACGAACTCGGTTATCTCGGCCTCCTCGAAGTACGGGCTCCGGATGCGGACGAGGTCCTGCAGGAGGTCGACGGTCGCCTCGTCGTCGATGGCGTCCGCGACGGTCTGTGGTCGACTCATCTCAGTCACCCGCCCCCGGACTGGGCGTCCGGTCGTCCGTCGCGTCCGGGTCGCTGTCGCGGATGTCCGGGTTCCACTCGTCGCTCGGGACGCCGGGGAGCGTGTCGAGGATGGCCTGGACGTCGGTCCCCCTGCGTTCGCCGAGTTTCCAGTAGACCCCGAAGATGCCGAGACCGACCAGCAGCCACGGGATGTAGATGGCGAGCGTCGTCAGCGCGCCGAAGTTCCCGGTGAACAGCGCCGTCCAGTTCGCCGCCTGCGTCAGCAGGCCCGCCGCACCGGCCACGGCGACGAACACCGACGCGAGGAACCACGAGGCCGGCTGGAACGCCGCCTGCCGGGCGATGTCCGGGCGCTTCACGTAGACGTAGCCCGCGGTCAGCGAGACCGTGAGGTACGCGATGAGGTAGCTGAACGTCGCGATGGCGATGGCGCGGTCGAGACCCCCCGACCAGAACGTCAGCGCCGAGGCGACGACGTACAGCGTCAGCAGCGACCAGTGTGGCGTGCGGAAGCGGTCGCTGACGGCGGAGAACTGCTTCGGGAACACCTCGTCCCACGACCACGAGTACGGCATCTTGATGCCCGCGGCCATCACCGCGTGGACGCTGGAGGCGGTCGCGAGCAGTCCGCCGATGGCGACGATTGCGGTTCCGATATCGCCGAGGAACACCTCGGCTGCGGTGGCGAGCGGGCGCTCGGAGTTCGCCAGCACGGTGTAGTCGCCGACGACGCCGTAGATGACCGCCGCCGTCAGCATGTACAGGCCGATGAGGACGGCCGTCCCGCCGACCATCGCGAGCGGGAGGTTGCGACCGGGGTTCTTCACCTCCGCGCCCATCTGTGCCGCGACTGCGATGCCGATGTAGGCGTAGAACAGCGGGACGGCGGCGGCGACGAACCCGTCGAACCCGCCGGTGAAGAACGGCTGGTAGTTCGCGCTGTCGATGGCGAACAGGCCGGGGACGACGAGCACGAGGATGGAGACGATGAGAAAGGCGAAGATGGCGTTCTGCGAGACGCTGTACCCCTTCGTGCCGACGAGGTTGACGAGGAAGAGGACCGTCAGCAGGGCGAAGCCGACGCCGACGGTGAAGTCGACGCCGAACGGGAGCGTCGTGTTCGGGTAGAACACCTTGAGGTAGCTCCCGAATCCGATGGCGAGGACTGCGTCCGCCGCCATGTACCCGAGCCACTTCGACCAGGTGACGAGGAACCCCGGCAGTCGGCTGCCGAACGTCCGCGAGATGTACGTGTACGACCCGGCCGCCCCCGGAAAGATGGTCGCCATCCAGCTGTAGTTCGTCGCGATGGCCATCGCGAGCAGACCCGACAGCGCCACCACGAGGATGACGCTCGGGCCGGTCGTGCTACTGGCGGTGCCGAGCGTGACGAACAGGCCCGCACCGAGGGTGCCGGCGACCACCGTCGCGATGGCCCCCATCGGCCCCATGTTCCGCGCGAGACTGTTGTCCGCGGTGCCCGAAGACATGTGTTACCACCTACCAGCACCGGGGTTAACTCCCCTCCCTAGCATGGATGGGTCGATGCTGACGCGACAGAATCGGTCGCTCACGCGCTCGTGGGACCCGTCACCGACGGGCCGGTCCCCCGTCAGTCGCGTCGTTCGCCCAGCAGTTTCGCCTCCGCCTTCCGGAGGTGTTCGAGGAGCGTCGCCTTCGAGACGCCGAGTTCGGTCGCCAGGTCGGCCGCCGACACCTCGCGCGGCCAGGTGTAGTAGCCCTCGCGGCGGGCGAGTTCGAACACCTCGCGCTGGCGCTGGGAGAGGTCGTCCGTCGCGAAGATGCCGCCGCCGACGCCGTCGGTCGCCGTCGCGATGTGGTCGACGTGTATCTCCGCCTCCTTCTCGCTCCGGACGTCGGCCAGCGCACGCTGGACCGCCTCCCGGTCCTTGTGGACGACGACGGTCCAGTACTCGCGGCCGCCGACCATCCGGACCGGTTCGTCGGGGAGGAACCCCCGCGAGACGAGTGCGTCGTTGATGCTGTTGTCGAGGTCGTACGTGACGACCAGCCCCTGCGTGGCGCTGCCGGGTGCGAGCGCACCGTCGTCGACGGTCTGTGGCTGGGCGACGCTCCAGACGGAGTCGGTGAGCGGCGACTCCTCGATGGCCGAGAGGAGCGCTGCGAGGTCGTCCGAGGAGTCCGCGAAGGCGGTGAACCGCCCCTGCGCCCGCCCGTCGACGTGGTGGACGCCGTGACCGAGCAGTCCCGCCGCTACCCGCTCGGTCACCTCCAGCGTCCAGCAGTCCGGATGCCAGATGTCGAGCGTCAGGCGGGTTCCCCCCCGGTCCGCTGCCCCCGAAGTCATGTCACACGGTACCAACCACGTGGAGCCCCAAAGCTCCTCCCGTTCACGGCCCAGCCCCCGTGCATCCGACGTCGTGGGGCCTCGCCGGAGGTCACACCGCGACCGAAAGCTTTTGTATAACTTCGGGTTATCACCGAACCATGAAGCTGCCGACGCCCGAGGACCTCCGCGAACGGCGTCTCTCGCTGGAGCTGACCCAGAGCGAACTCGCCGACCGCGCGGGGGTCTCTCAGCCACTCATCGCCCGTATCGAGGGCGACGACGTCGACCCGCGACTCTCCACGCTCCGGCGCATCGTCGAGGCGATGGACGCCGCCGAGGGGGGCATTCGCCGGGCCGAGGACGTGATGCACGCCCCCGTCATCGCCGTCGCCCCCGACGACAGCGTTCGAGAGGCCATCGAGACGATGAGCGCGGAGGGCTACTCCCAGATGCCCGTCGCGCGCGACGGCTACCCCGTCGGTCTCATCTCGACCAGCGACATCCGCCGCGTCGACGAGAGCGACGGCCTCGGCGACCTCCCCGTCGCCGAGGTGATGCGCGAGGCACTGACCACCGTCGCCCGCGAAGCGACGCTCGACGAGGTGGACAACCACCTCGACCACCACGACGCCGTCATCGTCGTCGATAGCGGGAAGATGGCCGGTATCATCACCGAGGCGGACATCGCGGCCGACCTGCAGGGCTGAGCGCTCGGCCCTCGACCCCGACGGTCACCCGTCGTCGCGCGTCCCGGCACCGCTCTCCGCATCTGGGGGGCTTTTGCTCCTCCTCGTCCTCCCTCTCCACATGACCATCCGCCACGACGGACTCGCGGTCGACTGGTTCGGCTACGCCACGCTCCGACTCGAATCGGCAGACACCGTCGTCTCCCTCGACCCCGGTCGCTACGGCGTGCTCTCGGGCGCGTGGGAACCCGACACGCCGGACGTCGGTCATCCGGACCCGGTCGACTACGACGCCCACGACTCGGACGTCGTCTGTGTCACCCACGACCACCACTACGACTCCGACGCGGTCCGCCGGGTCGCGAGCGACGACGCGACGATAGTGGCGTACGAGGCCGTCGACGCCGAGAACGTCTCGCGTGACGTCGAACCCCTCGACGACCTCCCCTACGAGGTCGAACGGGTGGCGTACGGCGACTCGCTGACGGTCGCGGGCGTCTGCGTCGACGTGACCGAGGCGTACAACGTCCCGAACGGACCACACACCCGCGACGACGGGACGCCGTACCACCCCGAGGGGTTCGGCTGTGGCTTCCGCGTCGAACTGGACGGGACCGCGGCGTTCTGGCCCGGCGACTCCGACGTCCTCGACGCCCACCGGTCCGTGGACTGCTCGCTGTTCTGTCCGCCCATCGGCGGCGCGTTCACGATGGACCGCCACGAGGCGGCGGCCCTCGCGACCGACCTCGACCCGGACCTCGTCCTGCCCATCCACTACAACACGTTCGACGCCCTGGAGACCGACTCGGGTGCGTTCGCCGCAGACGTCGCGAGTCGCGGCGTCCCGGTCGTCCTCGACGAGACCTGACCGGTCGCTACGGGTCCCTCGGAGACGTCTACGGCAACAATCGGGCAATCGTGCGTCGATCGTCCCCTCTCAAAATAGTCAATGAGTGTGGACAAATAAGATACTTAACGAAGGTGCGGTAATCACAATCGATTGACGGACAGGGTGAGCTACATGGAGAATCCAGAGTACACGTTCGAGAGTCGCCAGGACTTCGCGAACCAGTTGACGCGCTTCCTGGGCAGTGCGGCGAAGCAGGGCATCGAGTTCGAGGGTGCGTACGACTGCCGTCTGCCGGAGTGCCAGGAAGTGTACGACGTCGAGATATCGACGGTAGACGAGTCACCGCCTCGCGAGTAGCGGGCCCCGCGACGACTGCACGCCACGTACGAGTAGCGGTGCACGCGACGGACGAGACAGCTCCGAGCGCGAGTGTGAGAGGGTGGATTCCGGTCGCCCGGGTCGACCCGCTACTGGCGGCGACCGACCGAACCCACGCAACAGTGCGTAACGCCGGTGCTGACGCGTTCACCGACGCAGCGACCGACTCAGTCGTCCGACCGGCCGGGATGGTCAGCCGGCAGTCGCGGGCCGTAGCCGAGCGTCCGCTCCCGGAGCGTTCCGTCCCCGTATCGGTCGCGAACCAGTCCTCGCTCGCGGAGTTCCGGGACGACGAGGTCCACGAAGTCCCGGAGGCTGTCGGGGCGGGTCACCTCCTTGACGTTGAAGCCGTCGACGCCGACGTCCGTGAACCAGCGTTCGAGCTCGTCGGCCACCGCCTCGGGCGTCCCGACGACGACCGGCGAGGTGGTGCCCAGGCCCGCGAACTGCGCCACCTCGCGGACCGTCCAGTCCCGGTCGGGGTCGCTGGTCGTGAACGCGTCGACGGCCCCCTGGATGGCCTCCGTCTCGATGTGTTCGACGCGCTCGTCGGGGTCGAGCGTCGAGAGGTCCAGGTCCATGAACCCGCTGAGGACGGCGAGGACGCCCTCGACGTCGATGGCCTCGCGGTAGCTCTCGTACTTCGCCTCGGCGAGCGCCTCGGTCTCGCCGACGACGGGCACGACGCCGGGGAAGAACGCCAGCGAGTCCGGGTCGCGGCCGTGGTCGGCCGCGCGCGAACGCATGTCCTCGACGTAGTCCCGCACGCCGCGTTCGGTCGGGAGGCTGACGAAGACGGCCTCGGCGTTCCGGGCGGCGAACTCCCGACCCCGGTCGGACGACCCGGCCTGGTAGACGACGGGCGTCCGCTGCGGCGACGGCTCGCAGCCGTGCGGGCCACGGACCGAGAAGAACTCGCCCTCGTGGTCGACGTCGTGGACGCCCTCGGGCCGGGTGTAGACGCCCGCGTCGCGGTCACGGACGACGCTTCCCTCGTCCCACGAGTCCTCCCAGAGCGCGTAGCAGACGTCCATGAACTCCTGGGCGCGGTCGTAGCGCGCGTCGTGGTCGAGACGCTCCTCGACGCCGAGGTTCGCCGCGGCCGACTCGAGATACGACGTGACGACGTTGAACGCCACGCGCCCGTCGGTGAGGTGGTCGAGCGTCGAGAACTCCCGCGCGAGCTGGTAGGGGTGGTTGTACGACGTCGACCGCGTGACGGCGAACCCGAGGTGGTTCGTCACGCTCGCCATCGCCGGAATCAGGTACGTCGGGTCGTTCGACGGGGTCTGGACGGCCTTCTCGATGGCCGTCTCGCGGGAGCCGCCGTAGACGTCGTAGATACCGCGCACGTCGGCGAAGAAGACGGCGTCGAACCCGCCGCGCTCGGCGGTCCGGGCCACCTCCTCCCAGTACGTCCGGTCGGTGTAGCGCGCCGACTGGTCGCCGGGGTAGCGCCAGCTCCCCATCGAGACGTGCTCGACGGCGTTCATCGTGAACAGGTTGAGTCGCATCCGCCCGTCCGCCGCGTCCGCGTCGGCCCCCGAGGAGGCGTCGTCGTCCGCCACCCGCGTGTCACTCATCGGTTCGTATCCGGCCGCGAGGCACTAATCGTCCGGGGGAACCGGTCGTTTCGGCCGTCGTCTCGGGAGCGCTCAACACGAGCAGTAGTAGTCACGGCCCGAGAACTCCGTCTCGACGAGTCGCTGCGTCGGGCCGGGGTCGGCCGTGTCGAAGACGCCCGTCGTCACGCCGGCGTCGACGGGCCGTCCCCCGGCGACGGCGTGCCACTGCTCACCCGTCAGCACGTTCGGCGCGTCGCCGCTCGCCAGTCCGGCGAGGAGGTCACGGAGGTACACCCACCGCGACGCGCGTTCCCGGCCGCAAGCGCGCTCGACGTCGCCGTCGGTGACTGCCTCGTAGGCCGCCAGCGGGAGGTTCCGACCGGCCGCGACGGGGAGACCGATCCACTTCCACGGCCGGGTGTTGACGTCGAGCAGGACGTGTTCGCCCCGCTCCCTGTCGTAGACGAACTCGGACTCGCTGATGCCGTGGTAGCCGGCGTCGGCGAGCACCGACAGCGCCTGCTCCCTGACGGTCGCGTCCTCCACGACGTCGACGACGCAGGACGTGCCGAACGCACGGGGGTGACGCACCCGTGCGTTGCCGACGACGGCGAGCGGGTCGGGGGTGTCGGTCGAATCGTCCACGTCAACGCTACCCGGCGGGACGTACGACGCCAGCGACCGGTCCTCGCCGACCGCCACGTCGACCTGCTCCTGGGCCAGCACCCGGATGTCCGCCGACTGCGCCCGGTCGACCACCTCGGCGAACGCCTCGGCGTCCGCCACCTCGACGACGTTCGTCCCGAGCACCTCCTCGCCCTCGCGTTTGCGGGCCGGTTTGACGAGGAACGGGAATTCGAGCGCCTCGGCAGCGTCGGCCGGGTCGACCTCGTCCAGCGAGTACGTCTCGGGATAGGGCACGCCGAGTCGGTCGGCGCGGGCGTACAGTTCCTCCTTGTCGAGGACGGCCGGCGCGGCGTCGGCGTCGAACGAGAGACGGACGCCGTCGGGTCGCGTCTCGGCGAAGGCGTGGACCCACTCGTCCATACAGCCGAAGGCGACCGCCTCCCGGCCGATGCGGTCGACGAGTTCCTCCACGTCCTCGCGGAACGCGTCGCGGTCGTCGAGCGGGTACGTCACTTCCCCGGCAGCGGTGACGGCGGTCGAGGCCGGGGCGACCCCGTCGCCGCTCCGGTCGAGCGCGACGACGGGCACGTCGTGGGCGGCGAGCGCTCGCGCGACCCCGAGTCCCGTGATGTGCGCGTTGGCGACGAGCGCCGGCAGCCGGTCGAAGGTACGGTCGTCGAGCGCCGAACACAGGGCGTCGAACGACGAGAAATGACTCATAGGTCGGCTGGGGCCGTCGGGAGCAAAAGCGGACCGGACCCCGCCGACCGTGTGGCACGACGCACCCGCTCTCTCTCGCGCGACCGACCGCTCGTCGCCCGTGGCCAGCGTCCCTGTCGGCCACGACGGGTTCGACGGGACGACGACGGCGAATCGACTCCGCTCGGCGAGGCGCTACCGACGCCGTGTCGCCCGGTTCCACCGGAACGTTTTACCTCTACCACACGTTCGTTCGACACGTATGCCCTCCGGCAACGGCGACGTGGACGTGAACTTCTGCTCGCACTGCGGAGCGGGGCTCGACGAGAGCACCAACTACTGCCCGCAGTGCGGGACGAAGTGCCGTGAGACGACGCCACGGGAGCAGGCGACGACGACGCGAACGGCGAGTGCGACGACGGAGTCCACCGGAGGCCGAGGAACAGCCGGACGGACGGGGCAGGCGAGTTCGGCCCAGGCTATCGACGGCGTCGACCACGAACGGTTCCGGCGGCGCGTCGGCGACCACCTCGTCGACGGCTGGGAGATAGAACACGACCAGGGCGACAGCGTGTTGCTCCGCAAGCGGGAGTACGGCAGCGTCGGCGTCCACGTCCTGCTGTTCCTCTTCACGTGGGGCATCGGGAACCTCGCGTACGGCTGGTACAAGTACGCGAAGGGCGGCGACAGACGCCTCCTCCGGGCCGACGGCGACGACACGTACTCCCTCGAACCGGGGAGCAGTCCCTACGCGGACCAGTCGGACTCGTCGTTCGAGGGCGTCCCGGCGTATCTCGGTGGGGCGCTGGCGCTCGTCGTCGCCCTGGCGATGCTCGCCTCGCTCGACCTGTTCGCGATGGTGTTTAGCGTGTTCTTCTTCGTCGCCGCGCTGTGGATGATGCCCGCGACGCGACGACGCCTGAAGGACCGCCACCCGCCGACGTCGTTCGGCCACGTCCACACCACCGACGAGACGACCCGCGTCGACCCGGACAAGCCCTGCGTCGTCTGTTCGAAGGCGGTCGAGGAGGGCGTCGAACGGTCCTACCGAAAGGAGTACGTCGTCGCCGGGATTCCGCTGTTCACCACCGACTCCGGCGAGAACCAGTACTGTCGCTCCTGTGCGAGCGGCGGCCTCTCAGAGTACGACCAGGCGTCGAGGGCGGTCGAGGACCCGGTCGCCGACACCGAGCACTGAAGCCCCAGCCCCGACTCCGACGACCACGCGTTCTCCGGAAGGGACACACTCTCCGGCGTCGCGCCCGAACCGGTCCCCGTGACAGAGATGACCGCGTACGTCGTCGAGGAGTACGGCGACCCGGACGTGTTCTCACGAACGACCGTCGAGCGCCCCGACCCCGCGCCGGACGAGATTCGCGTGTCGGTGGTCGCCTCCAGCGTCAACCCCGTCGACTACAAGATTCGACGCGGCGACCTGCCCGACTTCGCCCCCGAGTTCCCCGCGCGCCTCCACTGTGACGTCTCGGGCGTCGTCGACGCCGTCGGCGAGGACGTCGACCGGTTCGATGAGGGCGACGAGGTGTACGGGATGCCCGGCGGAGCGGGGCGTCAGGGGGCGCTCGCCGACTACGTGGTCGGTGACGCGGGGACGTTCGCCCGCGCTCCCGACCGCATCCCGCTCGAAGACGCCGCCTCGTTGCCGGTCGTCGCACTGACCGCGTGGGAGCTGCTCACCGACAAGACGACTGTCGACCTCCGGGAGGAGGTGCTCGTCTACGGCGCGAGCGGCGGCGTCGGTCACGTCGGCGTCCAGCTGGCGAGGTGGCACGGTGCCGAGGTTACCGCGACGGGGTCGACCGAGGAGAAACGCGAGTTCGCGGCCGACCTCGGCGCGGACGCGACCGTTGACTACACGGAGACGGACGTCGCGTCGTACGTCGAAGAGCACGCGACCGGCGGCGGGTTCGACACGGTCTTCGACCCCATCGGCGACGACCACTTGGAGACCGCGTTCGAGGCGGTCCGGCCGTTCGGGACGGTCGTGACGACCGAGTCGAGTTCGACCCAGAACCTCTCGCCGATGCACGCCAACTCGCTGGACCTCGGCGTCGTGCTCGTCATCCTCCCGGTGCTCCTCGGCGAACGCCAGGAGCGAATCGGCGACGAACTCGCGGATATCGCTGCGCTCGTCGACGACGGAGCCATCGACCCGCACGTCGACGAACGCTTCTCGTTCGACGAGGTGGCCGACGCGCACCGTCGAGCGGAGGAGGGCGACTTCGTCGGGAAGCTACTGCTCGTGAACGAGTGAGGCGTCGGCGGACGCGAGGGACTGGAACGGACGTGAAGAACGAGAGGGCTGGAAGAACGGCCCTCGACTACAGGATGCCCATCTCCTCGAGTCGGTCCGGGAGGTAGGTGTCGGTGACGAAGTCCAGGCCGCGGGCGGCGAGCGCCTGCTGCTCTGCCTTCTTGTTGATGTCGAGCTGGAGTTCGATCTGTTCGCGCCAGTAGTCCGTCTGGAAGCGGGGGTCCTCCAGTTCGGACTCCAGCGCGTTGACGTCCGAGTCGCTGAGCGGGTCGGTCGGCAGGTCGTACTCGACGATGTCCGACGGCTGGATACCGATGAACTGGGCGTCCGGCGTCGCGAGGTACTCCGAGAGGTGTGCGGACTTGATGGAGCCGTACGAGACGGATCCGAAGATGCGGTACGACCACGGGTCACCGTCAGTGAACACGGTGACGGGGAGGTCGAGTTCGTCGTGGAGGCGCTTCGTGAGCCGACGGGTCGCACGCGCGGGCTGGCCACCGAGGTGGACGACGATGCAGCTGTAGTCCTCGTCGAAGCCGTTCTCGACGAGGCGGTCGCGCATCCCACCGGTCTCGACGCACATCACGAACTTCGCGTCGTGGTCGAGGAACTCGATGGTGTCGGGGTTGTTCGGAATCTGGTAGCCGCCCTGCCCGACGTCGTCCTGGCAGTGAATCTCCCGGGCGCCGCGGTTGGTCTGCTCGCGGAGCAGCAGCGGACCCATCACCTTCGCGCCGGACTCCTCCGGGCGCATGTGGAAGTCCTCGCGCTTGACGTGCGAGACGATCTCCAGGTCTTCGATGAGGCTGTTCGACTCGTCCTGCGTGTTGAACTGGGCCGCGTCGAGGTCCCAGGACTCGCTGAGGTAGTACAGTTCACGCAGGGTCGACGAGCGGTTCTCCTGCAGCTGGTTCTGGAGGAAGTCGATGACGTAGATGGCCTTCAGGAGCTTCTGTGCGCCACCGACCGTGTTCGCCGAACGCGTGGAGTGGCGGTCGCCGTACACCCAGACGCCCTGCTCCTCGTCGTACTCGATGTTGCTCTTCGTCCGCGTGGGAATCTGCATCGACGGCACCTCCCCCTCTGCGAACTGGTCGTAGAACTCCGCCGCGAGGTCGATGAGACGCTGGCGGGCGAGTTCGTCCTGTTCCGTCATGTTGCTGTCTGAGCTCATTTACGCATTCACCGTCAGTTTCGCGTCCTCGACGCCCTCGACGGAGACATCGAACGTCGCGTCGTCGCCGACCCGGTACTCCAGCACGGCGGTGTCTCCCGCCGAGACGGTCGGCGACCACTTCACGAACCACTCGCCGTCCATCTCGACCACCTGCCCGTCGTTCGGTTCGCCGGGGTCGGCGGTCACGATGTCCGTGACGTCGAGGCTCGCGTTCGTGTCGGAGAAGTTCCGGACGACGAGCCTCACCGTGCCGTCCTCGACCGACCGCTCGACGAGGACGTTGTTCATGATGCGGGCCAGCGAGTCGCCGACCTGTAGCTGGTCGCGCTCGGTAACCTCCGAGAGCTTGTCGGCCATCCGCGGGAGGATGTCGGCGATGACGTCCTGCTTGCGCTGCCGTTTTTCCATCGAGCGTCGCTTGTTGAGGTAGCGCTTCAGTTCGCGGGCCGCCTCCCGCAGCGCGAGTTCTATCTCGTCTTCGATGCCGGGGACGTTCGCGATGGCGTCCTTCGACTCGCTCGTGAACGGGACGTTCGTGGACGCGACGTGGATCATGAACACGGCGGGGCCGTTGGGCATCCCGCTGCCCCCCGGCTGGTCGAGGCCGTAGTTGCGCCAGTTGATGCGCTTGACGACGTCCGTCGAGGCGCACGCGCCGCGCTGGTAGACCAGCGGGACGCGGTTCGCGAACCGGAGGACGTCGACCTGTCCCTCGGCGGGCAGGTCGCCGCCGTAGGCGATGCCAGCCTCGACGATGAACGGGTCGCCGCCGTGGACCTCCGCGTCGCGGGTCGCCGCCGCGAAGAAGTCGGCGTCGTACTCCTTCTCCAGTCCCGCCCGGACCAGGTCGTCCGTGATGGGCGCGAGGCAGTCGGTCGGCGGCGAGAGGATGTCCGTCTCGCGCATCGCTTCGAGCAGTTCGCTCGCGGTGTCGCGGTCGCCCTCGGTCTCCGAGACGCTCGGTGCGTCGTCCGGGACCGTCCGGCAGACGCTCCAGAACGCGTCGACGACGTTCTCGCGGGCGGTCTCGCCGAAGCTGACCTCGTCGCGTTCCTTCGTCCGCTCGGCCGCCCGGTCGACGAATTGCGAGAGCGTGTCGTAGGTGACGCGGTCACGCGGGTCCTCGCTGTTGGCGAACGCCGTCTCGATGCGCCGGGCGAGGGCCTCGACGGCCGCGTCGTCCTTCTTGCTGGTCGTCGCGTCGTCGACGAGTCGGTAGCAGTCGGCCGCGCGACTGGTGACGATCGCTCCCCACGCAGCCTCGACGGCGTTCTCGCGGACCGTCTCGCCGAACGTGACGCCCTGCTCGTCCTCGGTCGCGTCCGCCGCGTTCCCGACGACGGTGACGAGTTCGTGATGGGAGATGCGTTCCCGGGCGTCGAGCACCTTCATCACGGCGTCCGTGAACGCTTCGGTCGCCTCGGCACCCTTGCCGTTGACGGCGTCGGTGATGGCGGCCGCCACGTCAGCCTCATCCTGGGAAGCAGGTGGCGACCACGCCATCTCGCGGCCGTAGTGTCGGTCGCGGAAGTGCTCGACGACGCTGTCGGCGGTCTTCTGCCCGACGCGGGTGAACTCCGTCTGGAGGAACCCCGAGACGCTGTAGGAGTCCGTGGCCCCGAGCATCTTGATGAGCGTCCCGAGTTCGACGCCGTGGGGGTGCGGGCGAATCTCCGTCGTCTCGGCGGGCAACTGGTCGGTCGCTCGCTCGTACTTCAGGTGCTCGGAGGGTTCGCGGAATTCGATGCGGGCGTGGGGGTTGACGACCGCAGTGTGCTTGATGTAGTCGTGGAGTTGCTGGCGGGCACGCATGTTCGCCTCCATCTCCAGTTCGATGCGCGTCCCGTGGGTCCGCTCCCAGGTCGTCGTGTCCTCGACCGAAATCTCGGGTTCGTTCGAGTCCGTGTCGATGATGAGTTCGAAGTACTCCGCCTGCGAGGAGCCCTGTGTCTTCGACGTTATCTTCGCGGGCTTCCCGGAGGTGAGCTGTGAGTAGAGGACGGCCGCGGAGATACCGATACCCTGCTGCCCGCGGGACTGCTCGCGGGCGTGGAACCGAGAGCCGTAGAGGAGCTTCCCGAAGACCTTGGGAATCTGTTCTTTCGTGATGCCCGGTCCGTTGTCCTCGATGACGAGGCGATAGTAGTCGCCCGCCTCCGCGATTTCGACGTAGATGTCGGGGAGGATGCCGGCCTCCTCGGTCGCGTCGAGGGCGTTGTCGACGGCCTCCTTCACCGCCGTCACCAGCCCCCGGGCGCCCGAGTCGAACCCGAGCATGTGCTTGTTCTTCTCGAAGAACTCGGCGATGGAGATGGCTCGCTGGCCCTTGGCCAACTCCTCGGCGACGTTGCCACCGCCGCCGAGTTCCGACTGGTATGACGTCATCCTGTGCGGTCCCTTACTACCGGGTGGTTAAAACCTCCTCGTTACCGAGGTGAAAGTGAATCCGGACCGGAGACGGACGCCACCGAGGGTGGCTCCGTGACTAAGTTTCACATTCACTCCGCGCGCGCGTGCGGGAGCTTTATGTGTCGGAACTTCCAAAGAAATCCAAGTAGTTCATGTCGCAGGATTCAGAGTACGGCGCAGGACAGATTCAGGTCCTCGAGGGCCTCGAAGCTGTCAGAAAGCGCCCGGCTATGTATATCGGCTCGACAGACTCTCGCGGCTTGCACCATCTCGTCTACGAAATCGTCGACAACTCCATCGACGAGGCGCTCGCGGGCTACTGTGACACCATCGAGGTCGTCATCAACGAGGACGACTCGGTCACGGTCCGTGACGACGGCCGGGGCATCCCGGTCGACACGCACGCCGAGTACGACCGCCCCGCGCTGGAGGTCATCATGACCGTCCTCCACGCCGGCGGGAAGTTCGACAACAAGTCCTATCAGGTCTCCGGGGGACTGCACGGCGTCGGCATCTCCGTCGTCAACGCGCTCTCGAAGTGGTTGGAGGTCCAGGTCAAGCGCGACGGCGGCGTCTGGAACCACCGCTTCGACCACGGCGAACCCGAACCCGAGAAGTTCGAGCGCGTCCGGGAGATGGACGCCGACGAGGAGACGGGCACCGAGATAACGTTCTGGCCCGACGACTCCATCTTCGAGGTGACGGAGTTCACCTACTCGACGCTCGAATCCCGGCTCCGCGAACTCGCCTTCCTCAACCCCGGCGTGAGCATCACGCTCCGCTCGGAGCCCGACGACAAGGAGGCCACCTTCGAGTACGAGGGCGGCATCCGCGAGTTCGTCGAGTACCTCAACGAGACGAAGACCGCCCTCCACGACGACGTCGTCTACTTCGACGCCGACGCGGAGACCGACGACGGCGTCGTGCAGGTCGAGATAGCCATCCAGGCGACCGACGGCGTGCAGGGCTCCATCCACGCGTTCGCCAACAACATCAACACCCGCGAGGGCGGCACCCACCTCACCGGGTTCAAGACGGCGCTCACTCGCGTCGTCAACGACTACGCCAACGCGCAGGGCCACACCGACGACATCGACGGCAACCTCAAGGGCGAGGACATCCGCGAGGGTCTCACCGCCGTCATCTCCGTCAAACACCCCGACCCGCAGTTCGAGGGCCAGACGAAGACGAAGCTCGGCAACAGCGAGGTCCGGGGCATCGTCGAGAGCGCCGTCCACGAGGAACTCGGGACGTACCTCGAAGAGCACCCCGACACCGCGGAGATAATCATCCGGAAGGCCGTCGACGCCGCCAAGGCCCGGATGGCCGCGAAGAAGGCCGAAGAGCTGACCCGCCGGAAGTCGGCGCTCGAATCCACCTCGCTGCCGGGGAAGCTCGCGGACTGCCAGACCCGCGACCCCTCCGAGGCCGAACTGTTCGTCGTGGAGGGGGACTCGGCGGGTGGGTCCGCGAAGCAGGCACGCGACCCCAAGTTCCAGGCCATCCTCCCGCTGTTCGGGAAGATCCTCAACGTCGAGAAACACCGGCTCGACCGGGTGCTGGAGAACGACAAGATACGCAACCTCATCACCGCCATCGGGACGGGTATCGGCGAGGAGTTCGACATCGAGGAGGCGCGCTACCACAAGATCATCATCATGAGCGACGCCGACGTCGACGGCGCGCACATCCGGACGCTCTACCTCACCTTCCTCTACCGGCACATGCGGCCGCTGCTCGAAGCGGGCTACGTCTACGCCGCCCAGCCGCCACTCTACCGCATCCGGTACAAGGGCGAGACGTACGACGCGATGACGGAGGTCGAACGCAAGGAGATCGTCGAGGACGTCTGTGGCGGGTCGCCAGACCAGGTCCAGCGGTTCAAGGGCCTCGGCGAGATGAACCCGAAACAGCTCTGGGACACGACGATGAACCCGGAGAACCGTATCCTCAAGCAGATAACCATCGAGGACGCGGCGGCAGCAGACCGGATGTTCTCGGTCCTGATGGGCGACGCCGTCGGGCCGCGAAAGCAGTTCATCAAGGAGCACTCGAAAGAGGCCGAGTGGGTGGACATCTGATGGTCCCCGCCGACTCGCCCGCGAACCGAGCGACCGCACCGACGCGAAGAGCGACCCCGACCCCTACGAGGCACCCATGAGTTCAGACCTACCCGGCGATTCACCGGACGTCCCGGCGGAGCGCATCAACCCGGTCCGCGTCGAGGAGGAGATGGAGCAGTCGTACATCGACTACGCGATGAGCGTCATCGTCGGACGGGCGCTCCCGTCGGCCAAAGACGGGCTGAAACCCGTCCAGCGGCGCATCCTCTACGCGATGCACGAGGCGGGCATCACGTCGAACGCGGGCCACCGCAAGTGTTCGAACATCGTCGGGGACACGATGGGGAACTACCACCCCCACGGCGACCAGGCCATCTACGACGCACTCGCGCGGATGGCCCAGGACTTCTCGCTGCGCTACCCGCTCGTCGACGGGCAGGGGAACTTCGGGAGCGTCGACGGCGACCCGCCCGCCGCGATGCGGTACACGGAGGCGCGGATGGCCCCCATCGCCGAGGAGATGCTGGCCGACATCGAGAAGGACACCGTCGACTTCGAGGGGAACTACGACGACCGGTTGACCGAACCGACCGTCCTCCCCGCCGCCGTCCCGAACCTGCTGCTCAACGGGGCATCGGGCATCGCCGTCGGGATGTCGACGAACATCCCCCCGCACAATCTGGGGGAGATCGTCGACGCGGCCATCGAGGTCATCGACGACCCCGACTGCACCGTCATGGACCTGATGGAGCACGTCAAGGGGCCGGACTTCCCGACGGGCGCGAACATCGTCGGCCGGGAGGGTATCGTCGACGCCTACCAGACCGGTCGCGGGAAGCTCCGCGTTCGCGCGGAGCTGGAGGTCGAAGAGGAGGAACGGCGCATCGTCATCACGGAACTCCCGTACCAGGAGAACAAGGCGCGGCGCATCGAGCGCATCGCAGACGACGTGAACGACGGGCGCATCGAGGGCATCTCGGACATCCGCGACGAGTCCGACCGCGAGGGCATCCGCGTCGTCATCGAACTCAAGCGCGGCGCGAACGCAGACGTGGTGCGCAACCAGCTGCTCGAACACCACCTCGAACGGACGTTCAGCATCATCTCGCTGGCGCTGGTCGACGGGCAGCCCCGCGTCCTGAACCTGAAGGAACTGCTCGAACAGTTCGTCGAGCACCGTCGCAACGTCGTCCGTCGGCGCTCGCAGTTCGAACTCGACGAGGCCGAGGACCGCGCGCACATCCTCGAGGGCCGACTGCACGCGCTGGACCACGTCGACGAGGTGGTCGACCTCATCCGCGGCAGCGAGGACCGCGACGCCGCGCGGTCGGCGCTGGAAGAGCGGTTCGACTTCTCCGAGCGCCAGTCCGACCACATCGTCCGGATGCAACTCGGGAGCCTCACCTCCCTCGAAGCCGAGGAACTCCAGAACGAGTACGAGAAGGTCTCGGCCGAGATCGAGCGCCTGGAGACCATCCTCGGCGACGAGTCCGAACTGCTCGGCGTCATCAAAGAGGAACTCCGCGACATCAAAGACGAGTACGACGACGACCGTCGGACCTCCATCGTGGAGGACTACGGCAACGTCACGCGCGAGGACCTCATCCCCCGAGAGGAGATGGTCGTCGTCCTCACCCAGGAGGACTACGTCAAGCGGATGCCGCTGTCGTCGTTCGACCCCCAGCACCGCGGCGGGAAGGGCATCATCGGGGCCCGACTCAAGGACGGCGACCGGGTGTCGAAGGCGTTCCAGGCGAGCACGCACGACTACCTGCTCTGTTTCACCGACAAGGGCCAGGTCCACCAGCTGAAGACCTACGAACTGCCGGAGATGGGCCGCACCGCCAGGGGGCGGTCGGCGGTCAACATCCTCACGCTCGACCGCGACGAGAACGTGACGGCCATCGTCAACGCCGACGAACTCGACGAGGACGAGTTCCTGACGATGGCGACCCGCGGCGGGTACATCAAGCGCACCCCCGTCACCGAGTTCGACAACATCCTCTCGACGGGCATCCGCGCCGTCAAACTGGAGGAGGGCGACGAACTCGTCGACGTGGCCGTCACCGACGGCTCGGGCGACGTCATCATCGGGACGCGCGACGGCATGACCATCCGGTTCGACGAGGCCGAGGCCCGCTCGATGGGCCGCTCCGCGCGCGGCGTCAACGCCATCAAACTCCAGGGCGACGACGAGGTGGTCGGGCTCGTCGGAACGACCGACGGCGACACCTCGCTGCTGACCGTCACCTGCAACGGCTACGGCAAGCGGACGAAGCTCTCTGAGTACCGCGTCCAGTCGCGCTACGGGAAGGGGCTCATCGACATCAAGACCAACGAGCGCAACGGCGTCGTCGCCGCGCTGGAGACGGTGACGCCCGACGACGACCTCGTCATCATGAGCGAGGACGGCCAGATCATGCGCACCCACGCGGGGGAGGTGTCCGAACAGGGGCGCAACACGATGGGCGTGCGCGTGATGCAACTCGACGCCGACGACCGGGTCGCCAGCGTCGACGTGTTCTCACCGGGGAGCGACGAG
This sequence comes from Halomarina salina, assembly GCF_023074835.1. Classification (NCBI taxonomy): domain Archaea; kingdom Methanobacteriati; phylum Methanobacteriota; class Halobacteria; order Halobacteriales; family Natronomonadaceae; genus Halomarina; species Halomarina salina. The sequence continues at coordinate 2,465,193 of NZ_JALLGW010000001.1, read as the reverse complement.
GACACCGACGAGGAGGACGCGAGCGTCGAGAGCGGAGACGGCGACGAGTAACGGACTGCGCAGTTCTCCTTCGGCGACCAGTACACGACGGAGCGACGCGTGCAGACTGCCGGCCATCCCACCGCCAGTGCCGCCGACCGCCAGCGCGATGCTACGACTCGCGGTCGGGACCGTGGTGGTCGGGGGCGTCGTCGAGGCCGCCGCGCCGTTCGTCCCACTCCGCGAGCGCGTCGAGTTCGGCCGACGACCGCCCCGCGCCGACGCCGATCCGTCGTTCCAGCGTCGCCGGGTCGTCCGTGACCGACCCGACACGTCGCGCGATGACGACCAGCGGCCCGACGACGACCGCGAACAGACCGGCGAGGAGGCCGCCGGCGAGCGCCTGGGCGGACGACGCGCCACCGAGGACGAGCAGTGTGGCGACGCCCAGCGAGACCACGCCGGCGGTCGCGGCGAGGAGCGCGGCCCCGCGACGGAGTGACTGCGTCATGGGGACGCTTCGTGCCGAGCGGGTAAAGCGTCCGTGACCGTGCGGCCGGGTGGACGATACGGGACGTCCCGAGGTGGCTGTGCAGGGTGACCCGAGCAGCGCAATCGGCGTCGGATGGTCCTCGGGACGGTGACTGACCAACCGCCTGCCACGCCAGCGAGACGGCTTCTCGCGGTGATATCGGCGCAGGCCGGCGTTACGTTCTTTGCGCGTGCGACCCAATCACTCATCGAATGAGGCGCGATTACTTCACGCTCGACGTGGACGCCACGGGTCCGAAGCCAGTGGCGACCGTCGAGTTCGACGGCCCGGCAGGGCTGTTGGACGAGCGACTGACCGACGAGTCGGGCGCTCCCCTCGACGCCGACGGCGTCGACATCTCCTACCGTCTTCGCGAACCGATGGCCGACGACGCGAACGGCGTCCTCGCACTCTCCGACCGCTACACCGGCGAGTTCCGGTTCGAGGTCGACGCGACGGCGGTCGACGTCCGCGCGCTCGTGAGCGCGGCCCGCGAGTGTGAGGACGACGAGGACGGCCAGTTCAGGTTCGTGGTCCGGCGGAGCGACGGCGACACGGCACTCGAAATCGACGTCGACACGCTCCTGGTGTACGACGAGAACGGCGGCCTCCTCCGACGCCACTCGCTCGTCTCCAGCGGCGTGGAACTCTGAGGCGGTCGAGGGGGAGCGACGACCGGGGCGCACCGTGAGCCAGTCCTCCAGCGAGCCAGTCCTCCAGCGAGCCAGTCCGCCGACTGTAGCGACGGCGGGAAGGAGGGGACACGGCGAGCAGGGGGACCAGAGACGAAACCAGCTAAGTAGCCGCCGCCGATGCGTGCAGTATGGAACTCTTCGGGACCGCGGGTATCCGCGGCGACGCACGCAAGCGCGTGACCCCGGACCTCGCGCTCTCGGTCGGGCGGGCGATGGCGCACGAGATACGCGACCGGAGCGAGAGCGACGGAACCCGTGACGAACTCGTCGTCGCCCGCGACGGGCGGACGACGGGGACCGCGCTCGTCGCGGCCGTCGAGGCGGGCGCGACGAGCGGCGGTGTCCAGGTCCGACGCGCGGGACAGCAACCGACGCCGACGCTCGCGTTCGCCTCGCGGGGCCGCTACGGACTGCAGGTCACCGCCAGCCACAACCCGCCGACGGACAACGGGCTGAAACTGTTCGTCGACGGGTCGGAGTTCGACGGCGACGCCGAGGGACGCATCGAGGCGTCGGTCGCCGAGGGCCTCGACCCCGTCCGGTGGAACGAGTGGGGCGACTCCTCGTCGGTCGACCCGCTCCCGGCGTACCGTGATGCGGTCGGCGAGTTCGCACTGGGGCACGGCGACCCGCTGGCGGGCCAGACGGTCGTCGTGGACTGCGGGAACGGGATGGCCGCCCGCGCCACGCCGCAGGTGCTCAGGGCGCTGGGTGCGCGCGTCGTCGCGCTGAACGGCAACGTCGACGGCCACTTCCCCGGTCGGCCGTCGAAACCCACCCCGGAGACGCTGGGGGACCTCATGGCGTTCGTCGCCGACGCGGACGACGACGTGCTCGGCATCGCCCACGACGGGGACGCGGACCGCATCGTCGTCGTCGACGCGGCGGGCGAGGTGGTCCACGAGGACACCATCCTCGCCGTCCTCTCGGAGCACTACGTCCGGACTGCCGACGCCGTGGACCCCGTGGTCGTGACGACGCCGAACGCGTCCGGCCGCATCGACGACCGGGTCGAGGCCGCCGGTGGGCGCGTCGAGCGAGTCAAACTGGGGTCGCTCCACGAGGGCATCGCCAGCGCGCGGGCCGCGGGTGGTGACGTCGTGTTCGCCGGTGAGCCGTGGAAACACGTCCACACCGCGTTCGGCCCGTGGATAGACGGCGTCGCCAGCGCCGCCGTCCTCTCGGTGCTGGTCGCCGACCGAGGACTCGCGGCGCTCCGCGAACCGGTCACCGAACGCCCCTACCGGAAGGTGAGCGTCGACTGTCCCGACGAGGCGAAGACGGGTGCGATGGCGACGCTCGGTGCGACGCTCCCCGAGGCGTACCCGGAGGCCGCCGTCGAGACGGAGTACGGCGTCCGACTCGCGTTCGACGACGGGTCGTGGGTGCTCGTGCGACCCAGCGGGACCGAACCGTACGTCCGGGTGTACGCGGAGAGCGAGGACGTCGACTCGCTCGTCGGGGACGTGGTCGGCCGGGTCGAACGCGCCGTCGCCGAGGTGTGAGGAGAACTGCATGTTCGTGCAGCCCGACCGCTCGAACTGTCGGTGACGATAGGGATGACACCCTGTTTCGCAATAGGTGTAAAACGGTGACCTTATTCAACCCTCGTCACAGAACACCAGTAGGTACCAACAATGGACCGTCGCAAATTTCTGAAGGGGGTCGGTGTCGCAGGTGTGGCCGGACTCGCCGGCTGTACCGGTGGCCCGGAGGAGGAGAACGACAGCACGCAGAACGACTCGTCCGGTGGGGGTTCGACCGCCGAGACGACGACAGGGACGGAGGGGAACGCGTCCGGCAACGGGTCGACGGAGTCCACGGACTCCGGCGGGTCGGGTGGCAGCGCGAACATCGGGATGGTGTACGCGACCGGCGGCCTCGGTGACGGGTCGTTCAACGACCAGGCGCAGGTCGGTCTGCAGCAGGCCGCCGAGGAGTTCGACATCCAGTACAACGAGTCCGAACCGGAGCAGGCCACCGAGTTCAAGACGTACCAGCAGTCGTACGCCGAGTCGACGAACCCGGACTACGACCTCGTCTCGTGTATCGGGTTCGCACAGGCGGAGGCGCTCGGTGAGGTGTCGGGGCAGTTCCCCGACCAGGACTTCATGATCGTCGACGCCGTCGTCGAGGCGGACAACGTGGCGAACTACACGTTCGCCGAACACGAGGGGTCGTTCCTCGTCGGCCAGATGGCGGGACTGCTGACGACCCAGGAGTTCTCGGCGGGCGCTGGCGAGACGAACGGCGACGCGACGGTCGGTTTCGTCGGCGGCGTCGAGAGCGACCTCATCAAGAAGTTCGAGGCGGGTTACCGCGCTGGCGTCCAGGCGGCCAACTCCGACGTCGAAGTGCTGAGCACGTACGTCGGCGGCTTCAACGACCCGAACGGCGGGAAGTCGGCCGCCAACTCGATGTACAGCCAGGGCGCGGACATCATCTACCACGCCTCCGGGAACACCGGGACGGGCGTGTTCGCCGCCGCACAGGAGCAGAATCGGTTCGCAATCGGCGTCGACCGCGACCAGTCCGTGACGAAACCCAACTCCGCGAACGTCATCCTCGCGAGCATGGTCAAGCGCGTCGACACCGCCGTCTACAACTCCATCGAGGCCGTGGCCAACGGTAACTTCGAGGGCGGGGCGACGACGGCGCTCGGCCTCGAACAGGAGGGCGTCGGCATCGTCTACGGCGACGCCATCGGCGGCGAGGTGCCGGAAGAGGTCAAGACGCAGATCGACGAGTCCCGTCAGGCGATCATCGACGGGGAGGTCGACGTCCCGACCAGTCCCTGACCCGGGCGAGCGACTCACAACACGACAACGAACTTTGCCACTCTCTCAATGACGACTGCCGTCCACCTCGACGGAATCACGAAACGTTTCCCCGGCGTCGTCGCCAACGACGACGTCGACCTCGCCGTCGAGCGCGGCACGGTCCACGCCCTGCTCGGCGAGAACGGTGCGGGCAAGACCACGCTGATGAACGTCCTCTACGGCCTCTACAGCGCCGACGAGGGCAGCGTCGTCGTCGACGACGTCGAGCGTCACTTCGGGACGCCACGCGACGCCATCGACGCCGGTGTCGGGATGATCCACCAGCACTTCATGCTCGTCGACCCGATGACCGTCGCCGAGAACGTCACGCTCGGCTCCGAACCGCGCAAGTGGTTCGGCCTCGCGGTCGACCGCGACGCGGCGACGCGGAGCGTCGACGACCTCTGTGACCGGTACGGCTTCGACGTGAACCCCGACGACCGCGTCGAGGACATCCCGGTCGGCGTCCAGCAGCGCGTCGAGATTCTCAAGGCGCTGTACCGCGGTGCCGACGTGCTCATCCTCGACGAACCGACGGCCGTCCTCACGCCACAGGAGGTCGAGGACCTCTTCGACGTGTTCGACGAACTCACCGACCAGGGCAAGACCATCATATTCATCACGCACAAACTCGGCGAGGCGATGCACGCCGCCGACGACGTCACCGTCCTCCGGGACGGGGAGAACGTCGGCACCGTCCCCGCCGACGAGACCACCAGAGAGCAGTTGGCCGAACTGATGGTCGGCCGCGAGGTGCTGCTCGAAGTGGAGAAGACCCCTGCCGACCCCGGCGACGTGACGCTGGACGTCTCGGGACTGCGCGTCAGCGACGGCCGGGGCGTCGAGCAGGTGTCGGGCGTGGACCTCGACGCCCGCGAGGGCGAGATCTTCGGCATCGCGGGCGTCGACGGCAACGGCCAGACGGAACTGGTCGAGGCCATCACCGGCCTCCGGAGCGCGGACGACGGCACCGTCTCGTTCGACGGGCAGGACGTCACCGGTCGCTCGCGTCGTCACCGCATCGAGGAGGGGATGGCGTACATCCCCGAGGACCGACACGAGCGGGGGCTGGTGATGGAGTTCGACCTCGTCGAGAACGGCCTGCTCGGCAGCCAGCACTCCCCGCCCTACGCCACGAACGGCCGCCTCGACTGGACCGAGGCCCGGACGCACGCCGAGGACGTCATCGCGGAGTACGACGTGCGACCGCCGAACGCCGACGCGAGCGCCGAGTCGCTGTCGGGCGGGAACCAGCAGAAGTTCATCGTCGGGCGCGAGTTCGCCCGCGACCCGCGGTTCGTCGTCGCGATGCATCCCACGCGCGGGGTCGACATCGGGTCGACCGAGTTCATCCACGAGCAGTTGCTCGGGTTGCGAGACGACGGGGCGGGCGTCCTGCTCGTCTCCTCGCAACTCGACGAGGTCCGCGGCCTCTCGGACCGCCTCGCGGTGATGCACGACGGCGAGTTCATGGCCGTCGTCGACCCCGAGACGGTGACCGAGGAGGAGATCGGCCTGCTGATGGCCGGGGAACGTCCCGAGCGGTTCGACGAGGGGGACGGCGAGCAGCGCCCGAGCACCGCCGGGACCCCCGGAGGTGAGCGATGAGCGGCGCAGGTGACGCGGACGACGGACGCGACCGCAGCGACGCGACCGGTGACAGCGGTGGCCCCGACGACGGTGGCGGAACTGGCGGGACCGGGGGGAGTCCCGGCAGCGACGGCACCGACTGGGGGAACAGAGCGCGCGTCGCCCTCGACCGACTGGTCGAGGCGAGCGCGTTCGAGCGCGTCCTCATCAGTTTCGCCGCGCTGCTGCTCTCCATCCTCATCGGTGCGGTGGTCATCCTCGCGGCGGGACGCACGGCGACGTGCGAGACGGCCGCGACGACGTACTTCGGCTACGGCTTCTGTTACGACCCGTTCCGGGTGTACGACAGGCTGTTCCTCGGAGCGCTCGGGAACCCCGTCAACCCGCTGTTCGACCCGCTCCACGGCGAGTTCGCCGCCCCCATCCGCGAGGGGTGGACGCCGTTCAACTCCCGACTGGCCGACACGCTGACTGAGACCACCGTCCTCGTGATGACGGGGCTGTCGGTCGCCGTCGCGTTCAAGGCGGGTATCTTCAACATCGGGACGCAGGGCCAGATGGTCGTCGGCGGACTGGCGAGCACCGTCGGGATGCTCCTCGTCGCACCGCTGGTCTCGGGGCTGGCGGCTACGGTCGTCCTCATCACGGTCGGCGTCGTCGTCGGAGCGGTGTTCGGCGGTCTCTACGGTGCGATACCGGGGGCGCTGAAGGCGTACGCGGACGCGAACGAGGTCATCACGACAATCATGCTCAACTTCGTCGCGTCGCTCGTCGCACTCTACCTGCTCCAGAACGTGTTCGGCGACCCGGAGAGCCTCTCGACGAAGACGCGTGACCTCCCGGCGGAGGCGTCGTTCCCCAAACTCCTGTACGCGCCGACCGACGAGTTCTCCATCCTCGCGCTGGTGTTCGTCACCCTGCTCGTCGGGGCGACGTACTACCTCCTCCGGTACACCTCGTTCGGGTACGACCTCCGGACGAGCGGGCTCCAGCCGGAGGCCGCCGAGTACGGCGGCGTCGACGCCGCCCGGACCGTCGTGGCCAGCATGACCATCTCCGGGGGCCTCGCGGGCATCGCCGGCACCGTCTACGTCCTGCTGTTCTCGGGGTACTTCCAGCTCCCGCTGCCCGCGTACGGTTTCGACGGCATCACCGTCTCCATCCTCGCGGGGAACAACCCGCTGGGGGTCCTCCCCGCGGCGTTCCTGTTCGGCGTGCTGAAGAGCGGAGCCATCTCCATCCAGACCGACCCGAACGTCGACATCCCCATCCAGCTCGTCGGCGTCCTCCGCGGGCTCATCATCCTGTTCGTGGCGATGCCCGAGTTCTTCCGCCTGCTCGGCAAGCGCCTGTCGAACACCGGCCGCCGCGGCCGTCGCCTCGGTGGCGCCGTCCGCTCGGACGGCGGCCACCCCGGAGGTGAGCACGATGAGTGAGGCCACCGTGGACGGCGACTCGACCACCGGCCGTGACTGGACGAGCGGTCGCTTCGTCGTCGTCGGTGCCGTCCTCGTCGCGCTCGTCGTCCTCGGCGTCGCCGGGACGCTGTTCCCGGACTCGACGGCGGGTGCGCTCGTCGACATCCTCCTGCTGCCGGGGACGTGGTCCTCGACGCTCGTGCTCGCCGTCCCCATCACGCTCGCCGCCGTCGGCGGTATCTTCGCCGAGAAGTCGGGCGTCATCAATATCGGGCTCGAAGGGTTGCTCATCATCTCGGCGTTCACGGCCATCTTCGCGGCCGACATCACCGGGAGCCTGTGGCTCGGGTTCGGGGCGGCCATCGCCGCCAGCGTCGCGCTGGCGCTGGTGTTCGCCGTCGTCTGCATCGAGTTCCGCGCGAACCAGATCATCGCCGGACTGGCCATCTGGCTCATCGCGCTCGGCCTGGCACCGTTCGCGGCGCGCCTCGTCTACGGCGGCCCGAACACCAAGAGCCTCCCGTTCTCGGTGCCGTCGGTCCGGAACGCGGGCATTCCGGTCGTCTCGCCGGTGTTCGACAGCCTCGCACAGGTGAGCCTGCTCGGACCGTTCCAGGCGCTGTTCCGAGCGTCGCTGATGGTGTACCTCATGTTCGCCGTCGTCGCCCTCAGCTGGTACGTGCTCAACCGGACGAACTTCGGGATGTGGGTCCGCGCGAGCGGCGAGAACCCGAAGGCGCTGGACACCAGCGGCGTGAGCGTTCCCCGCGTCCGCTACGCCGCCGCCGTCCTCTCGGGTGTGTTCTGCGGACTGGGCGGGGCCGCGCTGTCGTACAACGTCAGCCAGTTCACCGGGAGCGGACAGACCATCGTCAACGGCAAGGGGTTCATCGCCATCGTCGCGTACCTGTTCGGCAACTACAACCCCGTTGGGGCGATGTTCTCGACGTTCCTGTTCACCGGCCTGGAGGCGATTCAACAGCCGCTGCAGTTCGCCGGCATCGGCGTCCCCGGGACGCTCATCCAGACGTTCCCCTACATCGGCGTCATCGTCGTCCTCGCGCTGGTCGGCCGCACGCGCATCCCGGAGGCGGCGGGCGAGCACTACGAGACCGGCGAGGACAACTGACTCCGGTACGACGCTGTCGGACGTCGCTAGCGACGACGTGCGGTGGCTATTTCTCGCGACCACCTGAACGAGGGGGTATGGACGATGCCGAACTCGTGGCCCGCGCTCGCGAGGCGTTCGACGGTGCCTACGTCCCGTACTCCGAGTACCCGGTTGGGGCGGCGCTCGAAACCGCCGACGGCACGGTGTTCGTCGGCTGTAACATCGAGAACGCCAACTACTCGAACTCGCTGCACGCAGAGGAGGTAGCCATCGCCGAGGCGGTGAAGAACGGGCACCAGACGTTCGCCCGCCTCGCCGTCGCCTCCGCAGCGCAGGACGGCGTCACGCCGTGTGGGATGTGCCGGCAGACGCTCGCCGAGTTCGCCGACGCCGACCTCCGGGTGCTCTGTGACGGCCCGGACGGCGTCGCGGAGTACACCCTGGGCGACCTCATCCCGAACACCATCTCGCTGGAGACGCTCGAAGACGCCGCGGACCGGCGGGAGCGAGGCGGTGGGCGATGAGCCGAGACGTCTTGCTCACGGCACCGGCGTAACACGGCTCACGGCACAGTTATCTCCTCGTCCGACTATCCGTCCCTCGTGACTACTCAAACCACCTCCACCTCGAGCGGTTCGTTCAGCATCGGCCACGTCCTCGGCGTCGCCGTCGGAGCGCTCGTGTTCGCCTACGGGCTCCTGCTCGTGCCGGTCTCGCTCCTCGGCGGGTTCTGGATCGCCGCCATCGGCGCGTCGCTCCTGCTCGCCGTCCTCTTCGACACGGAGTGGGCGGGCGACAGGTGGGGCATCTCACCGGCCGACCGGCGGACGCTGTCGCTGTCGTTCGGCATCATCGCGGTGGTGCTGCTCGTCTCGTTCGTCGTCGTGAACTACGCCGGGGTCTCCGGGCCGACAACCGAGACCGGCTCGTCGAGCGCGTTCGCACCGTTCGTCGACTGACAGAACCATCCACTCCTTCCGAGACGGCTGTGAACCCGTCTCGACGACGCCGATAGCGCACTCACTGCGTGTGAGCCATCCCGCCGTCGACGACGAGCGACTCGCCGTTGACGTACCCAGAGAGGTCGCTGGCGAGGTACAGTGCCGCGTCCGCCACGTCCTCGGGCTGGCCAGCGCGCCCGGACGGAATCGTCTCGACGAACGCGTCTTCCTCGTCCGTGCCGAAGATGGGCACGTCCTCCGTCGTCATCGTCGTCTGGATGAGTCCTGGGTGGATAGCGTTCACCCGAATGCCGTCCGGCCCGAGCGTCGCCGCCAGCGAGTAGGTCAGTAGACGGACTGCCCCTTTCGACGTGCAGTAGGTGACGAACTCGGCGGACCCCTGCAACCCCGCCACACTGGAGAGGTTGACGATGGTTCCGCCGCTCTCGTTGGCTCGCATCCGTTTCGCGGCGGCCTGTGCCCCGAAGAAGACGCCCTTGACGTTGATGTCCATCAACTGGTCGTACTGCTCTTCGGTGACGTCGACGAAGTTCTCTCCCCGGAAGATGCCCGCGTTGTTCACCATCGAGGTGACGCCGCCGAACTCCTCGGCCGCGTCCATCGCCGCCTCCAGATCGTCACGACTCGTGACGTCGCACTCCACGAACGCCGCCTCGGCGTCCGTCTCCTCCGGTATCTGTTCGTGGGTCGGCGTCCCACCCTCTCGGGGGTCGGACTGGATATCCGCGACCACGACGTCCGCGCCCTCGCGGGCGAACGCCAACGAGATCGCTCGTCCGTTACCACTGGAACCGCCCGTTACGACTGCCGTCTCGCCGTCTAGCATGCCAGGCATATGCACACAGAGGTCGCGGTGCGAGCGCCATAAACTAGCAACATACTGACACGATGCGAAACCAGACCGTACCGTGTAGTCAGCGCCTCGTGAACGCTGGAAGGACATCCACCCACTTTTACCCGCTCCGACGGACGGTCGGGCATGAGCGACCCAGAGCACGCGGACGACGAACAGTACCACATCGCGGTCGGTTCCGGCGACGTCGCGGAGACGGTGCTCCTCCCGGGGGACACCGACCGCGTCGATACCATCGTCGGCCAGTGGGACGAGCGCGAGGAGGTCGCCAGCCACCGCGAGTACCACACCGTCACCGGCGAGTACGAGGGGACGCCCATCTCGGTCACATCGACGGGCATCGGCGCACCGTCGGCCGCCATCGCCGTCGAGGAACTCGCGCGGGTCGGCGTGGAGACGTTCATCCGGGTCGGGTCCTGTGGCGCGATTCAGGAGGAGATGGACATCGGCGACCTGGTCATCACCTCGGGCGGCGTCCGTCTCGAAGGCACGAGCGGCGCCTACGTCCGGGAGGACTACCCCGCCGTCGCCGACCACGAGGTGGTGACGGCGCTCGTCGCCGCCGCCGAGCGACTCGGCTACGACTACCACGTCGGCGTCACCGCCTCGACGGACTCGTTCTACGCCGGGCAGGGCCGCGAGGGGTTCGGCGGCTACGAGTCGCCCGGCGGGAAGGCCCTGTTCGAGGAGATGAAGGCCGCGAACGTGAAGAACTTCGAGATGGAGGCCAGCGCCATCTGCACGCTCGCGAACGTCTACGGTCTCCGCGCTGGCGCGGTCTGCACGGTGTACGCGAACCGCACCACCGGCGAGTTCCGCACCGAGGGCGAGGGGCGTGCCGCCGAGACGGCGAGCCTCGCCACCCACCTGCTCGCCCGGATGGACGAGGTGAAAGCAGAGGCCGGGGCGGACCGCTGGCACGCGGGCCTCTCCCTGTGACCGACGACAGGACTTTCACCCGTCGCGTCCCGTGGTAGACGATGACGGGACTCCGCAAGCACGCGTGGTCGATGGCCGAGGCCGCCGAGGAGGAGATCGAGACGGTGTCGGCTGAGGACGTGGAGACGCGACTCGGCGACGAGAGCGTGACGCTCGTCGACATCCGCGACGTCCGCGAACTGTGGATCGAGGGGACGATACCGGGCGCGAAACACGCGCCGCGCGGGATGCTGGAGTTCTGGGCCGACCCGGAGACGGAGTACTACCGCGACTGGTTCGACCCGGCGCACCGCTACGTCCTGTTCTGCAACGAGGCCGGGCGCTCGGCGCTCGCCGCGAAGGTCCTCCAGGAGATGGGGTTCGAGGACGTGGCGCACATGGCGGGCGGGTTCACCGCGTGGCAGACCGCGGGCTACGACGTCGAGGACGTGCCACAGAAGGACTACAAGAGCCAGTAACGCGGTCGCGTCGAAGTCGAAGGGCGAACACGGCGACGCGCTACGAACTGCATCACACGTGGCGGGGCGCGTCGCACTCCGCTCGACCCGTCACGTGACTGCTCTCAGCGCACGACGGGTCTGGCCCCAGTTTGCTACTTGAATGTTCGCGGCGCGGTGTGCGGTGCGGTTGCACCAGGTTACTGAACCGCGAGCGAGTGAGCCGCGGAGCGGCGAACGAGCGAGCGGCCTTTTTGTGCCATTGTGAGACGCTTCGCGTCTCACAGGCTCCCAGAAGCTTCGTCGCCGAAACCGTTGGTTTCGGCTGGCACACGAGAGCTTCGCTCTCGTGAACGTCACCGGCGGCTTCGCCGCCGGTTGCCAGCGGAACGGAGTCCCGCGCGCTTGCTGGAAGAGGGTTTTCGAGGAGCGGTGCCCGCAGCGAGTGTCGCAGGCACGGGCGAGGACACCCGACGAAGAAAACGGTGCTGTTACATGTCGGTCCAGGCCTTCGCGGCGCGACTGGTGCCGGTGATCTTGTTGATCCAGCGCGCGGCGATGGCCTTCTTCAGCGTCTTGGCGGGCATGCCGCCGAACGGGTTGCCGAGGACGCGGGCGATGGGCATCTCCGCGCCCTCGATGGGTTTGACGTCCTGTGCGACGGCCTTCTCGCCGACCGAGATGACGGTCCCTTTGTCCTTGTACCGCCACTCCTGGAGCGGCTGGTCGTTCATCGCGCGCTTGAGGTTCTCGCCGACGACCTCGGCGGCGTCCCAGGCGGCCTGTGCCGTCGGGGGCGCGGGCTCGTCGCCCGGCTGTTCGACGAGCGCGGAGTCGCCGATGGCGAAGATGCCGGGTTCGCTCGTCTCGAACGTCGAGGCGGCGTGGAGCCGGTGGGAGCGCTCGTCCTGCCCGATGTCGAGCTTCTCGGCCACGTTCTGGCCCGTGATGCCGCCGGTCCAGAGCAGCACGTCGTACTCCAGTTCCTTGTCGTCGCCGACGTAGACGGTGTCGTCGTCGACCTCGCCGATGAACTCGCCGGTGTGAATCTGGATGTCGCGCTCGCGGAGCATCTCGTCGAGCTGGGCCTGAATCTCGGGCTCGCCCGGCGGGAAGACGCTCTCCAGCCCTTCCACGATGTGGATGTCGATGGGAGCGCGGTGCATGTCGCGGAACTCCGCGATCTCGCCCGCGGACTGGATGCCCGACAGGCCCGCCCCGCCGACGATGACCTGTGCGGGGTCCGAGCGCGTCGCGTCCCGTGCCGCCGCCTTGACGGCGTCGTGGACCTCCAGCGCGTCCGAGAGGTTCTTCAGCGTCAGCGCGTGCTCCTGGAGGCCGTCGATACCGAAGAAGGCGGTCTGGGAGCCGATGCCGACGACGCAGTAGTCGAAGTTGACCGTCGTGCCGTCGTCGAGTTCGACGACCTGTTCGTCGCTGTCGATGTTCGTCACTTCCGCCTGTACGAACCGCGTACTGGGTGATTTGATCTCGTCGACCGGGATGGCGATCTTCTCCTTGACGCGGGGGTTGCGGATGCACCGGTGGGCCTCGTGGAGAACGAGGTGGTGGTCCACGTCCGACACCCACGTCAGGTCGACGCGGTCGCCGAGTTTCTTCTCGATACTCTTGACCGCGCCTGCCCCGGCGTACCCCGACCCGAGGACAACGACGTTCTCAGTCATATGCCTCACCTCAACCCCATCGGATACAAAGGCTTTGGATAGAGAATGTGCCTCGGTGTCGAACACCGTGCGGTTCGGTATCGCTATCGAGTCCCCGTCTCGTCGGTCGGCCCGTCAGTTCGGTCGGTCGCCAGTCCGACACAGCAGCGCGGTTCGTCGGTTCGACTCACCACGAGGTCAGTGCTCGGGGTCGCCCGCGGGAGCCTGCATCTTCGTCGTCGAGACGACGAGGACGTTACTCGACTCGTCCTTCCCGTCGACGACGCCCTCGATGAGGAGCTTCGAGCGCGGCGTCGGCCCGACGCGGACGGTGTCGCCGTCGTGGAACTCGTTGATGGAGCCGTGGAGTCGAATCTCCGCCCGGCAGAGTTCGGGGTGATGGACGCTCGTCAGGTCTATCTCCTGTACGTTGGCGTCCTGTACCTGCTCACCGTTGTGGAACAGCGGTACCTCGGCGGGTTCGTCGAGGTCCTGAATCTCCAGCGCCTCGTAGGCGTTCGCGGTCGGTTTGTACCCGCCCTTCGGACCCGGAACGCCCTCGACCAGCTGGAGCGCCTTCAGCGACTGCATCTGGTTGCGGATCGTCCCCGGGTTCCGGTCCGTGCGGTCGGCGATGTCCTCGCCCTTGACCGCTCGCTCCGACGAGCCGTAGAGATTGATGAGCTCCTGCAGAATCTTCTTCTGGCTCGACGTGAGCTCTATCGATGACATGCTGTAGGATTCGAAACTCCACGTGATAAACCCGACGGTGGAATCGACCGTCGCGCACGGTGGACGGGGACCGCTGAGTGGACCGACAGGCCTTTGCCACGCCATCGTGGCACACCGGTATGGAAGGGAACCGAGTCCTCGTGACGGGCGGTGCCGGGTTCATCGGGTCGAACCTGGCGAACGCGCTCGCCGAGGACAACCACGTCATCGCGCTCGACGACGCGTACCTCGGGACCGCGGAGAACCTCGACCCCGCCGTCGACTTCGTCGAGGGGTCGGTGCTCGACGACGACCTGCCGGCGGACGTCGACGCCCTGTTCCACCTCGCCGCGCTCTCCTCCCGGAACATGCACGAGGAGGACCCGATGCAGGGTGCGCGCGTCAACGTCGAGGGCTTCATCAACACCGTCGAGCAGGTTCGAGCCGAGGGCTGCGACACCGTCGTCTACGCGTCGACCTCCTCCATCTACGGCTCCCAGACCGACCCCTGCTCGGAGGACATGCCCGTCGAGGCCCGCACCGGCTACGAGGCGTCGAAGATGGCCCGCGAGAAGTACGCCGAGTACTACTCGAACTTCCACGAGATGAACGCCGCGGGGATGCGCTTCTTCTCGGTCTACCAGGGCTACGGTGGCGCGGAGGAGCACAAGGGCGAGTACGCGAACCTCATCGCGCAGTTCGCCGACCAGATAGCGAGCGGCGAGTCGCCGGTCATCTACGGCGACGGGACGCAGACCCGCGACTTCACGCACGTCGACGACATCGTCCGCGGCCTCGAACTCGCCGCCGACCACGAACTCGACGGCGTCTACAACCTCGGCACCGGCGACGCCTACACCATCAACCACCTCATCGAACGACTGAACGAGGTGCTCGGGACCGACGTCCAACCCGAGTACGTCGAGAACCCCCTGAAGAACTACGTCCACGACACGAAGGCCGACCCGTCGAAGATGAAGGACGCGACGGGGTGGGACCCCGAGATAGACTTCGACGAGGGGCTCCGCCGCGTCTGCGCGTCGTATCTGTAATCACTGTAATCGCCCGTTCCGTTCTCGCCACCGACCCGCCGTCGGACCGGACGCATTTATCCCCCGAGGCGCTACCGTCTGGCGATGCAACGCCGCCGGTTCCTCGCGGGTGGTCTCGGACTCGCTGGCTCCGCTGTACTCGCCGGCTGTTCCGACTCCTCCTCCGCCGACCCCTCCACCGACGCCAGTACCACCGCCGACCAGTCGTCGAACAGCACCACCGGGACGGCGACGCCCCCAGGGACGCCGGGCGAGAAGCCCTCGGGAATCTACGTGCAGTCGTTCGTCGAGACGATGTCGATGCAGGGGACGAAGACGGCGGGCGACTACGCGTTCGCGCTCATGTTCACCGTCCCGCACACGTTCTGGAACGTCAACGGGACCGAGGTCCAGGAGACCGCGAAGACGCCTGAGGACAGCCTCCACCTGATGGCGCAGGTCTGGGACCCCGAGACGGGGACGGTGCTCCCCGAGACGGGACTCTCGGTCGAGATCCGGCGAGCGTCGGGCGGGAGTGCGGGCGAACTGGTGAGTCAGGAGGTCATCTACCCGATGTTGAGTCAGCCGATGGGCTTTCACTACGGCGGGAACTTCACACTGCCCGAGAACGGGACGTACTCCGTCGCTCTCAGCGTCGGCGGGACGAACATCCGCCGAACGGGCGCGTTCCAGGGGCGGTTCGGTGACCCCGCTACCGTCGAGATTCCACTCGACTTCACGAACGAGACGCAGTCCGAGGTCACCACCCGCGAGGTCGAGCAGGCGGGCCAGCAGGGGGCGCTCGCTCCGAACGACATGGGGTCGCTGCCGACCGCTCGTGCGCCCGCTCCCGAGGACCTCCCCGGAACCGTCCGCGGTCGGACGCGCAGTGACGACGCCGTCTTCGTCGTCACCACCCTCGACTCGCCCCCGGCGGGCGTCTCGGGCGACGGCTACCTCGCCGTCTCGGCGCGGACGCGGTACAACGACCTCCTCCTCCCCGCCATGGGCCTCGACGCGACGGTCACGCGCGGCGACGAGACGGTGTTCGACGGCTCGCTCACGCGGACGCTGGACCCCGACCTGAACTATCACTACGGGACGAGCGTCGACGTCGAGTCGGGCGACTCGCTGACGCTCACGCCGACGGCGCCGCCACAGGTCGCTCGCCACGAGGGGTACGAGACGGCGTTCCTCCAGTTCGAACCGACGACGCTCGACCTCTGAGCGGCGAGAGTGAGGGAGAAAGAGGGCGTGCAGTACGTCGCCGCGAGGACTCACCGCCGGGCGGCGATGTGGTGACCGTCGGACGGCGACGTGGTGACCGTCAGGCGGCGACGTGGGACGGCCCGACCACGGCGTGCGACGCACTCCCCACGGCGGCCGACGACCGCGGTTCCAGCGAGGCGGCCCCCGGCGTCGACCGGGAGCGGTCCTGGTACTGTATCTCGACGATGACCTGCTCGCCGGTCGACGACTCGATTCTCTGCCTGAGGTCGCTGGCGAGGTCCGGGTACTCCTCGCCTGTCGGCCGGGAGACGACGACGCTGACGGTCGGCGTCTCATCGAGCATCCGGATGGAACTCACCTCGGTCTGGACACTCACGAGGCTCAACTGCGCGTACTCGTCGCTGGTGACCGCGTCGGTGACGATGTGGTTGACGTCGTTCTCCAGGGCGACGTTCCCGCCGACGACACCGCCCGCGACGGCGAGGATGCCGACGAGGATGACCAGCGCACCGGCGGTCGGCGCGTAGCGTCGGACGGCTCCGACGTCGGCGCTCCCCCACGAGTCGGGACGGTAGCCGAGGTACCAGAGGACGACGAACCCCGAGAGGTTGACCGCGACGGCGTTGACCACCAGCAACAGGAACGCGCCGACGGCGACCGACGGCATCCCCCACGCGATGCCGATGCCGACGGCGGCCGCGGCGGGGACGAGGGCGGCGGCGATCATCACGCCGACCAGCGAGACGGGGAGGGCGGTGGCGAGGCCGAACGCCCCGGCCGCGCCCGCACAGAACGCGACCGAGACCGAGAGCAGGCCGGGCGAGATGCGCTTCGATATCTGGCCGACGGTCGTCACGTCGAGCGCGTTCGGGACGAAGCCGCCGAGTTTCAGTAACCCGCCGAAGGCGACGGCCCCGACGATGGCGATGGTGAACCCGACAATCTGGGTGCGGACGCCCATCTTCATCATCCGGGTGTCGTCGAGCACCATCCCGACGCTGGCGATGAGCGCCGACCCTACCTGCGGGGCGATGACCATCGCGCCGACGACGACCGCCGGGGAGTCGAGCAGGAGGCCCGCGGCCGCGACGATGGCCGAGAAGGCGGTCAGCGAGTAGTACGTCAGCGCGTTGCGGTACATGTCCAGCGCCTTCGCACGGATCTCCTCTTTTGCGACCGAGTCGTCCTCCTCCACGCCCGCGACGAACCGGTCTTCGAGTTCGTGGTAGTGCTCGGTCTTGGCCGTCTCGGCGCTCCCGATGATGGTGTACTCGCGGTCGTCGACACCCGCGTCCCGGAGTTTGCCGAGGACGAACTCGACGGCCTGGGTCGGGAGCGGGAACTCGACCAGCGAGGAGTCCTTCTCCGTCGTCGCGTCCTTGGTGACGACGAAGTCGATGTTCTCCTCGTCGAGAATATCGAGGACCGTATCGAGCTGGTCCTCGTCGACGAGGAGCTTTATCAGGCGCATACCGCCACCGCGACGGCCGACGGCTTAGTGTTGGTGCCCTGTCCGTGTCATCTGCAACGAAAGACAGCCACAGAACGCAGAATCTCGGGGTCGGTGGGTCCCCTGGAGCGCCGTCGGACCGCACGGCTGGCCGCAGACACGGACCGAACCGGCGGCCCTTTGTCGTCGGCCGGTGACGCCACGAGCATGACACGACCGCTACGCGTCATCGGCGTGCCGATGGACCTCGGCGCGGACCGACGTGGCGTCGACATGGGCCCCTCCGCCATCCGCTACGCGGGCCTCCACGACGAACTCGTAGACCTGGAGTACGACCCGACGGACGTCGGCGACCTCCCCGTCACCCACCCCGAGGTGGGCGACCCCGACGCCGTCACTCCGCGGACGGGCAACGCGAAGTACATCGGCGAGGTGGAGAACGTCTGCACCCGACTGGCCGACGAGGTGGCCGAGACGCTCGCCGACGGGGCGTTCCCGCTCGTCCTCGGCGGCGACCACTCCATCGCCATCGGGTCGGTCAACGGCAGCGCCCGCGACGCCGACGTCGGCGTCGTCTGGTTCGACGCGCACGCCGACTTCAACACCCCCGAGACGACGCCCTCGGGCAACGTCCACGGGATGCCGGTCGCCGCGTTCCTCGGCGAGGGCGAGTTCGGCGACACCGACTGGGCGCAGGCGAACGTGAAGCCGGAGAACGTCGCGCTCGTGGGACTCCGCAGCATCGACCGGACCGAGCGCGAGGAGTTGCGCGAGAGCGGCGTCAGCGTGTTCACGATGAGCGACATCGACGAACGCGGCATCACCGACGTGACCGAGGAGGCACTGGACGTCGTCGGCGAGGGCACCGACGGCATCCACGTCAGTCTCGACCTGGACTGGCTCGACCCGAACGAAGCGCCGGGCGTCGGGACGCCGGTCAAGGGCGGCGTCACCTACCGCGAGGCGCACGCCGCGCTCGAACGCACCGCACGCCGCGACGTGCGCTCGCTGGAGGTCGTCGAGGTCAACCCCATCCTCGACCGCTCGAACCGCACGGCCGACCTGGCGGTCGAACTCGCCGCCAGCGGTCTCGGCAAGCGCATCATCTGACCATGACCGACGCGGACCCGGGAGACGGTACGGACCGCAGCTCGGTGCGCGAGACGTACGACCGCATCGCCGAGCACTTCTCGCAGACCCGCGAGCACCCGTGGCCGGAGGTCCGCGAGTTCTGCGAGTCCGCCTCGACGCCCGACGACTCCGGGACCGCGCTCGACCTCGGCTGTGGCAACGGTCGCCACGCCGAACTGCTGGCCGAGCGCGTCGACCGGGTGGTCGGCGTCGACGCCAGCACCGAACTGCTCCGCGTCGCCCGCGACCGGGCCGTCGACCGCGGCTATTCGGACGCGCTCTCGCTCGTCGCGGGCGACGCCGCGCGCATCCCGCTCGCCGCGGACAGCGCCGACCTCGGGGTGTACGTCGCCGCGCTCCACCACCTGCCGACCCGCGAGTCCCGCCGGGCGAGCCTCGACGACCTCGCGCGGGTGCTCGTGCCGGGTGGGCGCGCGCTCGTCAGCGTCTGGGCCGTCACGCACTCCAAATTCGACCGCGAATCCGGGTTCGACACCACCGTCGACTGGACGCTCCCCGGCGGCGAGACGGTCGGCCGGTTCTACCACGTCTACGACCTCGCGGAGTTCGAGGCCGACTGCGCGGCGAGCGCGCTCGGCGTCGAGCGGATATACGAGAGCGAGGGCAACTGCTACGCGGTCGTCACGGGACCAGCGTGACCCCTGGGGCTCACCACCGGGACGCGAAGGCGCGGGGGAAAGGAAACGCACATACGTCGGGACTTGGAACCAGATAATAGCTTCAAGAGCACCGGTGTCTCACCGAGCGAAGCGAGGTGAGGCACGGGATGCGAGTGCACCGGTGTTTCGCCGAACGCAGTGAGGCGAAGCACGGTGCGAGCGAAGCGAGCACCGGTGGTCTAGTGGCAGGACCTGAGCCTTCCAAGCTCATGGCCCGGGTTCAAATCCCGGCCGGTGCATCTTCTGAACGGAACCACGCGAGGAGCCGATAGGCTCCGAGCGAACTGGAGTGAAGAGATGCACAACGAAGGGATTTGAACGAGACGTGACGCGCGCAGCGGAGCGAGCACGTCACGGCGTGGTTCACAATCCCGGCCGATGCATTCTGCGGTGTCGTCGAGTCGTTCGGCGTTCCGACTGCCAGCCCGCTCACTTCGCCTCGAACCCGAAGACCCGGCGGAGTTCGTACTCGATGCGGTCGACGAACTCGTCGAGGACGGCGTAGAACCGCTCGTCGTCGACCGGGAGTTCTCCGACCCGCTCGCGCGGGCTTTCGGGCAGTTCGACGCGGAACTCGCCGTCGCCCTCGTAGAACGGTTCGCTCTCGTCCAGCACCTGGCGGTCGATGGCTCGGAGCAGGGTCGAGTCGTACTCGCCGTGGAAGTGCTGGTACGCGTTCCGGTACGCCGTCTGCAGTTCGTCCAGATAGTGGACGTACTTCTCCTCGAACTGCTCGGGGTCGAAGGCGGTCACACCTCTGCGGTAGGGCGGTACCGCCGAAACACCTTCGTCCGGCCGGCCTCCGTCGCCTCGAAACGCGGGACGAGTGGGGAATCAGGCGGTCTCGGATAGCCGAACGACCACGGGGACGCCCCACCCGGAACGGAATCGGAACTCCGGCAGAACCCCCACAGGAGCACCGAGGCGTCGAGAATCCACCGAAGCGCTCGCAATCGGAACTTTCGGAACCGACCCGGAACGGTATATCACCGAATCGGGAGACCCCGATAGTATGCGAGAGAGGGACGGAGAGGGGATACCGGAACTGCCGACGCTCGGGACGGGCGTCCACCTGCTAGAGACCGACGACAGCGTGCGCGCGGCGGTGCACTCGCTGGTCGTCGACCACCTGCTCATCCACTCGGGTGAGGCGCTGTGGGCCGACAGCCACGGGCACGCGCGGACGCAGTCGCTCGTGCGGCTGGCACCGAGTCGGCGGTTCCTCGACAGGATTCGGATGGCGCGCGCCTTCACGGCGTTCCAGCACCAGACGCTGCTCGCTCGACTGGCCGACCGCGTGGACGGCGACACCGCGCTCGTCGTCGTCCCGGCGTTCGACCACCACTACCGGAGCGACGACCTGACGCGCGGCGAACCCGAGCGGATGGTCGAAGCGGGCGTCGGTCACGTCGAGGCCGTCGCCGAGCGCCACGACGTGGCCGTGCTGGTGACGCGCGAACGCGACGACGACCTGACCGACCCGGTGGCAGGTATCGCCGACGAGCGGATGCGCGTCGAGACGACGCGCTTCGGCCCGCGGTTCGTCGCCGACGGGTTCGAGACGCTGGTGTACCGCGGGCACGACTACGTGCAGACGACGCTCGCGTTCTGGTCGCGCGTCCTCGAAGAACGGCAGCAGGCCCGCGAGAGCCTGCGCCGGGAGGTGCTGGCCTGATGGGTCGAACCAACCGGACGTTCCGGGACCTCCTGCGCGGCATCGAACGGCGGTGGGGCGACTACCGGCGGGCGCTCAGGCGGCGCGACCAGTCGCGGTTCGACCGCCTGTTCACCTACGCCCGCCGCCACGCCGACGCGGCGAGCTACCTCAACCACGAGACGCCACTGTTCCCGGCGCTCGTCGGCATCGACCTCGAACAGGAGCGACGCCTCGACGCCCTCGACGACCGCCTCCGGGCCGTCGAGTCCGGCAGCGACGAGCGCGCCGGCGACGAACGTGGAGCCGACGGGAGGGTCGACGGACCCGACGACGGTGACCCCGACGATGGCGACCCCGACGACGCGAGCGACGGGAACGGCGCGACCGAGCGACCGTCGACGCCCTCGGAGTGAGTGGATGCCGTTCACGTTCGACTTCCTCGACGGTGACGTGCTCGCGTGGTCGGTCGACGGCGACGGTGTGGCCTGCGAGCGCATCGAGGACTACCGGCCGACGATGTACGTCTCGGCCGCCAGCCACGAGCGGGCGGACCTCGACGAGATTCGCGGGTTCGTCGCCGAACACCCCCACGTCGTCGACATGGCCTACGAGCGCCACCGGCCGGGGTTCCGCCACGACGCCGAGGCCGTCCTGCGCGTCGACGTCGACGACGTCAAGTCGGTCACGTCGGTCGCCCACACCGTCCGCGGGTGGGGGACGCCCGGCGAGTACCGGCTCTTCGACGTCGACCTGAGTCGCGAGTTCCGGTTCTGTCTGGAACGCGACGTCGAGCCACTGCCCGGCGGTGACGTTGAACCGGACGACGACTCCAGTCGAGAGCTCCGGGTCTGTACCATCGACGTCGCGGCCACGCAACTGGCGAGCGACGCCATCACCGGACTCGCCGTCGACGGACGCGACTACACGGGGGACCCGCAGGACGTCCTCGACGACCTGGTCGCGCACCTCCGGGAGTCCGACCCGGACGTCCTCGACCTGAACACGGCGAGACTGGTGCCGCGGCTCTCGGCGACGGCGGCCGCACACGACCGCGAGGACCTGTTCCTCGGTCGACGGCCGGGCTGGCAGCAGCTTGCAGGCGCGTCGACGTACACCAGCTACGGGGAGGTAGGACACTCGCCCGCTCGCTACTCGGTTCCGGGGCGCGTCATCGTCGACCGGTCGAACACGTTCCTGTGGAACCGCTCGAACCTCGCGGGCTGTCTCTTCGTGGTCGAGCAGTCGCGCAAGCCGCTCCAGGAACTCGCGTGGGCCTCCATCGGGAACGTCCTCACGGCCATCCAGATTCGGGAGGCGAGACGGCGGAACGTGCTGGTGCCGTGGAACTCGTGGCGCTGTGAGTTCTTCAAGGGCGCTCGACAGCACCTGGACGCCGACCGGGGCGGCCACACGGTCGAACCCGAGGTCGGCGTCCACGAGGACGTCCACGAACTGGACTTCTCGGCGCTGTACCCGAACATCATGGTGACGCGGAACGTCAGCCCCGAGACGGTCTGCTGTGGCTGCCACGCCGACCGCGAGGACGTGCCCGGCCTGGGCTACAGCATCTGCGACGAGCAGGGCTACCTGACGGACGTGCTCGGGCCGCTCATCGAGCGCCGAGACCGGGCCAAGGGGACGTTGCGTGCGAGCGACGACCCCAGGGCACGGGCGGTCGCCGAGGGGATATCCAGCGCCATCAAGTGGATCCTCGTGAGCTGTTTCGGCTACCAGGGGTTCTCGAACGCCCGCTACGGCCGCATCGAGGCCCACGAGGCCATCAACGCCTACGCACGGGAGATACTGCTCGACACCAAGGCGACGCTGGAGTCCCACGGCTGGCACGTCCGCCACGGCATCGTCGACAGCCTCTGGGTGACTGCCGACCCCGACCGCTCACAGACGCCGCTCGACGACCTCTGCCGGCTGGTCAGCGACGACGTCGGCATCCGCCTGGAGTACGAGGGCCGGTTCGACTGGCTGGCGTTCTGTCCCGCCGCGTCGAGCGACGCTCCTGCCGCCGCGGGCGACGCTCCCGACGCCGGCGTCGACGGGGCGCTGACGAAGTACTTCGGTCGACGGAGCGACGAGACGGCCGCGCCCGACGACGCGCAGTACAAGTTCCGCGGCGTCGAGTGTCGCCAGCGGAGCACGCCGCCGTACGTCGCCGACGCCCAGCGGACGCTCGTCGAGACGTTCGACAGACACCGCACGCCCGAACGGGTCTGTGACCGCCTGCGGGGGTTCCTCGCCGAGGTCCGAACCGAGGACGTCGACCCGCTCGACCTCCGCATCGAGAATCGGGTGTCGAAGGCCGCCGAGGAGTACACACAGCGAACCCGGAACGTCGCAGCGCTCGAACGCGCCGCTCGACTCGGGATGGAGAAACACCCCGGCGAGGGCGTCGCCTACGTCGTGGTCGACGACGACCGGCGGTCCTGCGACCGGGTGCGACTCGCCGCCGAGCGTCCCGACCGGTACGACGCATCGTTCTACGCCGACCTCCTGGTTCGCGCCGCGACGAGCGTGGTCGGCCCGCTGGGGTGGCGCGAGGGCGACGTCCGGCGGTACCTCGCCGACCGCGTCGACGGGACGGTCACCGCGTACTGACCGCGATTCCACCGAAGTACGTTCATCACGGAAACCCCCGAAAACTGATACCTGTGCGGACGGTACGCCCGCTCATGGGTTCCCCTCCGCCCGCCCCCACCAAGTCGCCGGACAACGAGAACCTCAGCGAGGCGCGGCGGCCGCCGACGGCGGAGACGCCGGACGCGACGCCGCCGGGCATCACGCTCGCCTGTCTCGTCCGACTCGGGGTCGTCGCGTTCGCGCTCCTCGCTGGCTACGACCTGCTGGTGGCGTCGAACGTCCTCCTCGGTGGCCTCGTCGTCGGCCTCGCGCTGGTCGAACTCCCCGTCGTGTGGGGACTCTGGTCGCTCCGCGACTGGGCGTGGCGGGCCGCACTCGGTCTGTACGCACTGGATGCGGGCGTCGCGCTCGTCCAGTCGCAGTACCTCGTCGTCGGACTCACGGTGGTCGTCGCGGGCTACATCTACGCGAAGGCCGAGCACTACGACTGACGGGACGGCGTGAGACGGGACGGTCTCGCGACCGTCAGCGACGACGCACCGCAACACGTTTGCCCGACAACCCACTCCGTCGCGGTCCCGAGTTCCCATGACCGAGTCGAACCCCTTCATCGGCACCGAGCAGTACTACGCCGAGCACCGCCCCGACTACGGCGAGGCGACCGTCGACTACCTCCGGGAGCGGTTCGCGCTCGACTCGGACGCGCGCGTCCTCGACCTGGGGTGTGGCGCGGGGCAACTCGCGGTTCCACTTGCTCGCCACGCCTACGATGTGGTGGCGATGGACCCGAACGAGGAGATGCTGCGTCACGCCCGCGAGCGGGCCGCCGAAGCCGGCGTCGAGAACGTCGAGTGGGTCGTCGGCTCCGACGCCGACCTGCGCGTCGAGCAGGGACCGTTCCGCCTGACGACGATGGGGCGGTCGTTCCACTGGATGGACCAGGAGCGCACGCTCGACCGGCTCTATCGGGCGACGGAGGCCGATGGCGGCGTCGCCCTCCTCACCGACCGCGAGTGGCTGACGAAGGGCCGCGAGGCGTGGCAGGCGACCGTCTACGACGTCGTGACCGACTACCTCGACGACGTCCCCGAGCGCGTCGACCCCGAGGCGGTGACCTACGACGACCCGTGGGACGAGACACTCGCCGCGTTTGGGTTCGAGTCCGTCGAGACGGTCACGTTCGACGTGGAGCGGGAGTGGACGGCCGACGACGTCGTCGGCTACGTCCTCTCGCTCTCGTTCTGCTCGCCCGAGCGGTTCGGCGACGAGCGGGCGGCGTTCGAGCGCGACCTTCGGGCGCGGCTACGCGAGTCCGGGGAGGAGCCGTTCGAGCAGGTCGCCGCGGTGGAGGTCATCTCGGGGCTGAGAGCGCCGGAGAGCGACTGAGAGTCGGCGGCGAGGACGGTACGACGGCCCGATGGGACGACGATTCAGGCACAACGGTATTCCGGGTGGCGCGAGTCGGTTGCTCTCGTAACATGGCCGCCGAAGACATCGACGACCTGTTCGAGCACGAACTTGAAGACATCTACTTCGCAGAGCACGAACTCACCGAGGCCTACGACCGGATGGCCGAGACGTCGTCGGACGAGGAGGTGGCGGCGTTCTTCGAGTCACACGTCGAGGAGACCGGCGACCACATCGAGCGTCTCGTCGAGGTGTTCGAACTGACGGGCGAGGCCCCCCAGACCGAGGAGTGCGAGGGCATCGAGGGCCTCCTGGCGGAGTGGGAGGAGTTCGCCGAGGAGAACGACGCCGGGTCCGTCCACGACTACTACAACCTCGTGACGGCCATCAAGACCGAGCGCTACGAGCAGACGGCCTACGAGAGCCTCGTCGCCCTCGCTCACGAGCGCGGCGACAGCGAGGCCGAGGACCTCCTCCGGGAGAACCTCGACGAGGACGAGGAGACCCTCGACGAACTCGCGGAGATGGCCGAGAACTACGACTACGGGAGCCTGTAACCGAGGCCCTCGTCGGTCGAGGGAGGGAAGAGCGGACGACCGATGCGGTGATTTTTCGCGGACTCAGCCCCAGACGAGCGCGAGGTACGAACCGCCCAGCAGGACGGCGTTGTACAGGGCGTGGATGGCGATGGGAACCGTCAGGTTGCCCGTCCGCTCGTAGGCGTAGCCGAACACGACCGAGACGAGCACCAGCAGGCCGAGGTACGCGGCGATGACGGCGGCCGTCCCGGCGTAGTTGAACACGTGGATGGAGGCGAACAGCGCGCCCGCGACGGCGAGCGTCGCGCCGATGCCGAACGCCTGCCTGACGCGACCCTGGACGACGCCGCGGAACAGGTACTCCTCGGCCGGTGCTATCCAGACCACCGAGAGCGCCGCGAACACGAGCAGGGCGACCGGGTCGACGGCACCGATGTCACCGAGGACGGACGTCGCCCCCTGGTCGACGGGGACGACGAGCGAGATGACGAGACTGCCGAGTATCGCGAGGACGATGGCGGCGACGACGCCGACGCCGGCGACGAGAGCGTCGGCACGGGTCGGGAGACGGACCGGGACGGCCAGCCCGTATCGCCGGACGTAGCCGTAGCCGACGAGCAGCATCGACCCCTGCGTGGCGAACGCCGAGAGGACGAGCACCTCGGGTCGTGCGAGCGTCTCGACGGCCGTGATGTCGTAGCCCGCGAGGGCGAACCCGACGAGCACGGGGATGGAAGCGACGATACCGACGACGAGGGCGACGACGGTGATGGCGGCGGCGACGGCGACGGCGCGGACGCGGCCACGGGTGGTGTGTACACCCGTCGCTCCGTCCTGGGAGATAGTGGTGACGGACATGATGGAACCTCGATCGGATAGTCGACTGCCGAGGGGATAAACCACGCTCTCGATTCTCACTCGGAGAGAACGTGAGACGCTCGATGGTCCCGATCTCGTCGGTCGCCGGCCGCCGATAGCGTTCGGTCGCCAGTTGGATTCGGTCGCCGATTGCGTTCAGTCGTCGTCGGCGCAACTGGGCTCTTCTCCCCCCGGAGCGAGGTCCACGACTTCCTCGTCGTCGTTCGAGACGAGGTCGGCCGGGACCGGGTCGCCGACCGTGTACATCCCGATGAACGCGAGCGACGCGACGACGATGGTGCCCGAGGCGACGGCGAACGCCGTGAACACGTCGGTCAGGTCCCAGATGACGCCGACGAGGAACGGGCCGCTGACCTGGCCGACCTTCCAGGCGACCGAGCGCAGCGACATGCTCGCCGCGACGGCGTCGAACTGCTCGCCCTCCTCGACGAACAGCGCCATGCTCGCGGGGAGGCGGATGGAGTCGGCGACGCCACAGATGCCGTAGGCCGCGAACAGCACGATGACGCCCGGTGCGAAGGTGTAGCCAGCGAGCGATACCGACGAGATGAACCGGTGTGCGATACCCGCGAACGGGATGAGGAGCGTGCCGAGAGCGAAGCAGAGCGCCCCGGCGAAGACGAACAGGTGCTTCGACCCCACGCGGTCGGTCAGACCCCCGACGTACCCCTGGGTCAGCGCCTTCGTCAGCTTCCCGCCCGCGAGGATGCCGCCGATGTACAGCGTCGGGACGTCGAGCACCGTCTTCGCGTAGATGGGCAGGAAGAGGATGACGCACATCTTCCCGAAACTCATCCCGAAGCGGAAGGTGACGAGCGCGCGAATCGGCGTCCGCGAGAGCAACTGTTCGAGCGTCTCGCGTCCCGTCGCCTCCTCGGGGTCGGCCCTCCCGCCGGGGTTGTCCCGGAGCCAGGCGTACACGAGGACGGTGGCGACCGTCGTCACCCCCGCGAGGACGGCGTAGGTGACGCCGAAGTCGTACGCCGAGAGGAGGTACGCGCCGACGAGGTCGCCCGCGAGCGAGGAGAACGCGCCGACCTGGTTGTACGTCCCGAGCCACTGGCCGCGCTCGCCGTCGGGCGATATCTCGCCGACGACGGTCGACCCGGTTATCCAGAGCAGCGACGCGCCGAGGCCCTGCACGACCCGGATGAGGACGATGTCGACGACGGAGTCGACCATCCAGAACCCGACGAAGACGGCGACGTTGAGGACGAGCCCGGCCAGCAGGAACCGCTTCGCATTGCCCGTGTCTATCTTCCGGCCGAGCGGGAGGACGATGACGAACTGCGCGAGGGCGAAGGCGGTGGCGAACAGGCCCTCGACGGTGCTCGTGGTGCCGAGCATGTCCGCGTACAGCGCCAGCGCTATCGCGATGGTCGAGTACGCCTGCGCACGAGCGAAGGCCGTCCCCGAGAGTGCGAGGAACTCGCGGTCCCGGAGGACGCCGAACGAGCCACCAGCCACAGTGTCTCGACCGACGATGCGGAGACGGTTAAACCCCCGAAAACCGGACGATGAAGGGTGGAAAGACCGTGATAGAGAACGAGCGACACGCGGTCGTCCCGGAGCGGTCGGGCCGCGTCTACAGCTCGATGCGCTCGACCAGCTGGCCGCCGTCGCCGTGGCTGTTGATGGCGACGATGCGGATGTCGTCCTCGATGAGCGAGCCGTCCAGCTTCGACTTCAGCAGTTCGTCGACCTGGTAGACGCCCGCCGCGTCGGTCATCTCGATCTCGACGAGGACGCTCCGGTCGTCGCCCTCCCGCAGCGTCACCTTCCGGATGGCCTGACTGGAGAGAGTGTTGATACCTCGTCCGCCGCGCTCGTAGGGCATCCGCGAACGCCCGCGTTCCATGTCCAGCCCGTCCGCGACGCGCAGGACGCCGGCTTCGAGGGTCAGGGGCGTCTCCTCGGTGTGGTGACAGAGGATGGCGTGGAGCACCTCGCCCTTCACTCGGACGGCCTCGGCCACGTCGTAGCCGAACTCCGGGAGGATGCGGTCGAGCACGTCCGACGCCAGCGGAATCGAGTAGTAGCTGTGGTCGTCGCGGTGGACGACGTGTCCGATGTCGTGCAACTGCGCCGCCAGCGCGACGATGACCGCCTCGTCGGCCTCGTCGAGGCCCTGCTGGCGCGCGCCGTTGAACTCGACGTCGCCAGCCTTCAGCAGGTCGTAGAGGCAGAGCGCTCGGTTCCGGACGATGCTGATGTGCTTGCGCCCGTGGTCGTTGTACCCCTTCCGGTCGACGGGGTTGACGTTCTGGGCCTCGAGGTACGTCTGAATCTCCTCGTCCTCGTCGATGAACTCGAGCACGTCGTTCAGCTGCTGGTCCGGGAACGCGTGGTCCGCGTCGGGGTCGTACGTCCGACCGCCGTTCCCACGGTCGTCTTCTGATTGCATGGGTTGACGGTGCGAGTGGGAATAGGAAAACGCCTTCGAAAATATATATCTACGCGTCGGTCGCCGCCGCCTCGACCTCCTCGTAGTCCGGTTCGACGCCGGGGTCGTCGCTGACCCAGGCGTAGGTTATCGTGCGGTCCTCGTCGACGACGAAGACGGCTCGCTTCGCCACGTCCCGGACGCCCAGTTCCGCGAAGTCCATCGCCACGTCGTACTCGTGGACGAGTTCGTGGTTGGCGTCGCTGAGGAGCGGGAAGTTGAGGTCGAGTTCGTCGTGGAACGCGTTGAGCGCGAACGGCGAGTCCACGCTGACGCCGTAGAGGCGGACGCCGGCATCCTCGAACGTCGAGAGGCGCTCGCGGAACGTCGTCAGTTCGTGTGAACAGACGCTGGTGAACGCGCCCGGGAAGAACGCGAGGACGACCGGTCCGTCCTCGACGGCCTCCGAGAGCGTGAACGAGTCGACATCCTCGCCGGTCGCGAGCGGTGCGGTGAACTCCGGTGCGGTGTCTCCGACCTGCATCGACCGAACCGACGGGCGTCGGACCCTTATACCCGTGGCTGGGAACGAGCAAAAGGCCTATAGTCGGGAGTTGGTAACAACCGATAGATATGGCAACCCTGGTACCGCTGTTCCCGGGTATCCCCGGGGGCATCGAGGTGTTCGTCGTCCTGCTCATCGTCGTCCTGCTGTTCGGGGCGAACAAGCTCCCGAAACTCGCTCGCTCCTCGGGGCAGGCGATGGGTGAGTTCAAGAAGGGCCGCGAGGAGGTCGAGCAGGAACTCGCCGAGATGCAGGGGGAGGGCAACGCGCAGAACACGGAGACGACCCAGACCGAGACGGGGACGACCACGACGACGAGCGCCGAGACGACGACGTCGGCGGCCACCGAGGAGACCGTCGAGACCGAGAAGCAGAACTGATTTTCACTCCGCCCTGCTCCGGGGACGTAGGGCGTGTGGCCTAGCGGATAGGGCGAGAGGTTCCTAACCTCTAGATCGCGGGTTCGAATCCCGCCACGCCCGCTGTTCCGTCCGAGCGCCAGCGAGGACGAACAGCGAACCGTGCGGGATTCGAAGCAGGGAGTGTGAGGTGAGCGAGCGCTAGCGAGCGAACGGGAACGACCGTGGTTCGAATCCCGCCACGCCACGCCCTCGCGATAGTGACTGTGGCGATGGGCAGTGAGTACGGCTGGGGACGCTCTTCACTCCCACTCGCCGACGCGCATCTCGATGCGCTCTGCGGGCGTCATCGTCACGGCCGAGTCCCGACCGATGTCGTCGTAGTGGTGGTAGTCCGGCGATTCGAGTTCCAGCTTCACGTCGCGGACGGCCATCCCGAGGATGATGCGGGCCTCCAGCAGCGAGAACTCCCGGCCGATGCACATGCGTGCACCGCCGCCGAACGGGAAGTAGCCGTACCGCGGGCAGTCGGGGCCGTCCCCGTCGAACCGGTCCGGGCGGTAGTCCAGCGGGTCGTCCCAGATGGACGGGTCGCGGTGGACGAGGAACTGGCTCATGATGAGCTCCGTCCCCGGGTCGACCTGGTACGGGCCGAGTCGGTCGGAGTCGATGGCCTGGCGGCTGAACGCCGGGACGGGCGGGTAGATGCGCATGCCCTCCTGCACGCACTGCTTCACGAACGGCCCCTCCTCGAACCGCGTCGGGTCGGGGGAGTCGCCGTCGAGCCACGGTGCGTCGAGTGCGGCGTCGTGCAGACGCCGGTGCTGTTCGGGGTGGTGAGCGAGGAGATACCAGGTCCACGCGAGCGCCGTCGCGGTCGTCTCGTGGCCCGCCAGCAGGAACGTGACGATCTCGTCGCGAATCTGCTCGTCGGCCATCCGTTCGTCGTCGTCGGTCCGGGCCTGCAGCAGCATCGTCAGCAGGTCGTCGAACTCGTCTTCGCGGCCGCGGCGCTTCTCGATGAGGTCGTAGACGAACCCGTTCAGGTAGTCGAGCGCCTCCTCCATCTGTCGGTTGTGAGGCGTGGGGACCCACCGCGGGAGCGTCGGTCCCACCGAGCGGGTCTGTCGTTTGAACTCGTCGCGGAAGACGTGGAGGGCCTCCTGCATCCGGTCGGCCTCGTCGGCCATGTCCTCGGAGAACATCGCCTTCCCGATGATGAGCAGCGTGACGCGCTCGGTCTCGGAGAGGAGGTCGATGGGTTCGCCGCGGTCGGCGTACTCCTTCCAGCGGTCGAGCATCGCCCGCGTCTCCTCGGCGACGAGGTCCGCGAACGTGCGGATGGTCGCCGGCATGAACATCGGCCGAATGAGCTCCTGCTGGCGCTGCCAGGTCGCTGGCTCCGCGGTGAGCAGTCCCTGGCCGAACACCTCGCCGAGTTCCTCGTCGTAGACGTCGGCCTTCGCGTAGTTGCCCTGGTTGGCCTCCAGCACGTGCTGGACGTAGGTGGGGTTCGAGACGACGTACGCCTCGCCGTCGAAGTACACCTTCACCACGTCGCCGTAGTCCTCGCGGAGCATGGCGAGCGTCTCCGTCGTGTCGGCGCTGAGGAACTGACGCGCGAGCGACAGCCAGTTCCACCGCTCGGGACCGGGCGGGTCGCGGGGCAGCAGGTCGCTCTCGTCGATGAACGTCGATGACCGTGCCATCGCCGGGTCAGGCCATGTCGCGGGCGTTGTCTCGAACGGCCGCCATCATCGAGTCGAGGTCGCGGGCCTGCTGGATGGGGCCGACGATCTCGAACTCGTTCTGGATGAACGCGAGCGGACCGTTGAAGTCGGGGTCGCCGGTCATGCTGAGCATGACATCGAGCGACCCGATGAACGTCAGCGTCGGGTCGTCGAGCAGGCCCGGCCCGCCGTCGATGCGCCCGCTCTCCGCGTCGGTCTCCAGGTGCCAGCCGAGGTCGTACCCCTCGACCTCCCAGTTGACCGCGTAGTCGTCGGTGACCGCCTCCCGGACGTCCTCGGAGACCTCGGAGAGGCGAGCCATCCCGCCGTAGAGGACGGCCATCGCCCGTTCGAGTGCCGCCGGGTCCTCGTCGGCGAGGTCCTCGGGGTCCTCGACCGTCGCGATGCGCACGCTCAGCGCCTCGTAGGCGTCGGGGTGCTCGACGAGCAACTCGTCGATGGCGGCCGGGTCGTCCAGCCCCTCGGTGGCCGCACCGAGTTCCTCCTTGAACGTCTCGTCGTCCGCCTCGACGATGCGTTCCAGCCTCTCGAAGTCGACGTCTGTGGTTGCCTCGGACATGTGTGGGTCGGTGTCGCCGGGAAGCCCGGCAGCTATCCGTCGATTGTGTGGTACGGGACAATAGCGTTCTCCGGCGTATGTGTGGTCGTTTATACCACAGCGCGCAGTCGGGTCGTCGTGACGTCGCGTGCGTCGGTCACGGAACCGCCATCCGGACGAACGTCGCCTCCGCCTTCCGAAGGTGTTCGCCGACCGTCTCCGGGGAGATGTCCAGTTCGTCGGCGATGTCGTCGTACGTGCACTGGCGGGGGTTCTCGTAGTAGCCGCGGTCGACGGCCGTCAGAACGACCTCCCGCTGGCGGGCGGTCAGCTGGACGAACGGCCGGTTCCGACGGGGGACGTACTCGCCGGTCGTCTCCACGACCAGGTTCACCTCCTCGGGGTGCTCGCTGACCGTCTCTCGGACGGTGTCGAGCGTGCCGACCGCCGTGATGCGGAAGCCGCCCTGGCTGGTGTGCTCGATGGGGCCGTCGACGACGATGTCGTACTGCCGCTGGATGGCGAGCAGTTTCCGGAGCGCGTCGGTCGGCCGGGTCCGGGCGTGGGCGTACACCGCGCCGTTCGACCGAGAGACGGTGTAGTCGAGCATCGCCGGGTGCTCGTCGAACGTCGTCCGGAGGTGCTCGACCTCCCCTTCCAGTTCGTAGAGGCCGACGACGGTGTCGTCGTCGAGCAGTCTGAGGTGGTGGATGGCCTCCTGCGTGACCAGGTCGTCCTCGCGGAGGATGCGGGAGAGCGGGTGGAGGCTCCCCGAGACGGGAACGAGCTGGAACTGGACGTACCGCATACGTACTGTCCCCACGAGAGCCGCGCTACAAGTAGCTTCGGCGGGGGCGTCCACGCGACCGCCACGCCACCGACAGAGGGGACACTTCGCCGACCGAACTACTCGAACTGGCCCGTCACGTCGGCAGCGAGGTCCTCCAGACACGCCTCCGCGGTCGAGACGACGCCGGTCATGCTGGCGAACCCGTGAATCATGTCGTCGTAGTTGCGATGGACGACGTCGACCCCCGCCTCGTCGAGGCGCTCGGCGTACGCGATGCCCTCGTCTCGGAGCGGGTCGAACCCCGCCGTCACCACCGAGGCGGGCGGCAGGCCCGAGAGGTCCCGCACGAGGAGCGGTGCGAGGTACTCGTTGCGGGCGTGTATCTCGTCTTGCACGTAGCAGTCCGTGAACCACGCCATGTCGTCGGCTTCGAGGAAGTAGCCCTCGCTGTTCTCCTCGAAACTGGGCATGTCGTCGTGGTCGCCCGGTGCGACTGCGGGGTAGAGGAGCAGCTGCCGGTCGACGTCGGGGCCGTCCTCCCGGTCCCGTGCGAGCAGGGTGACGCCCGCGGTGAGGTTCCCGCCCGCGCTGTCGCCACCGACGACGAGTCGGTCCGGGTCGCCCCCGAGGTCGGCGGCGTACTCCTCGGCCCACTCGACGGCGGCGTAGGCGTCTTCGAGCGCCGCCGGGAACGGGTGTTCGGGCGCGAGGCGGTAGTCGACGCTGACGACGAGCGCCTCCGTCCGGTTGGCGAGGATGGAGCAGATCGGGTCGTGGCTGTCGAGGTCGCCGACGACGAACCCGCCGCCGTGGAGGTAGACGAGGACCGGAACGTCGTCCTCGTCGACCGGTTTGTACACCCGGAGCGGAATCGGCCCGTCCGGTCCAGCCATCTCGACGTCCTGCGTGAGCATGACCGACTCGCCCTCCAGCAGGTCGTTCATCTCGCTGAACTGGGCACGCGCATTCTCCGGCGTCAGCGCGGAGAGCGACGGCGTCTCCTGCTGGTCCATCACGTCGAGGATGGCCTGCACCTCCGGGTGGGGCGCGTCGGCCCGCACCGCCGAACTGTCCGCGTCGGTGTCCGAGTCGACTGTCATCGTGCCACAATGTCTCGACCACTACCAGAAAAGCTCCGGGTAGCGGCAGTTCGTCTCGGTGCCGACACCACGTCGAGAATCACTGTTACGAGGACGGAGAGCGCGTGTCAGTAGCTCGCGTAAATATCCCCCCACATACGTGGCAGAACCGCTTCCCCCGTCTCCACGACAGTGAGCACGTAGACAGATGGACCCACAGACGGACTCCGGGAGGGGCCGATGAGCGTCCTCGACCGGTTCAGACTCGACGGTGACGTCGCCCTCGTGACGGGCGCGGCGGGCGGTATCGGCGGCGCGTTCGCCGAGGCGATGGCCGAGGCGGGGGCCGACGTCGCGCTCGTCGACGTGGACGAAGCCGGCCTCTCGGAGACCACCGAGGACCTCCGGGCCGGGACGGACGCCGACGTGCTCCCGCTCCAGTGCGACGTGAGCGACGAGGCCTCGGTCGACGCGGCCGTCGAGGAGACGGTCGAGACGCTCGGCGGTCTCGACGTCGCGTTCGCGAACGCCGGGGTCGCCACCTCCGTCGGGAGCGTCGTCCACGCCGACATGGACGAGTGGCACGACCTGCTCTCGGTCAACCTGACGGGCGTCTTCCACACCGACAGGGCCGCCGCCGCGTCTATGCGCGAACGCGGCACCGGCGGCCGCATCGTCAACACCGCGTCCATCCTCGGACTCAACGGCGCCTCGATTCCGGGGCTGGCCGCCTACGCGGCGTCGAAGGGCGGCGTGGTCCAGGTGACGAAACAGCTCGCGGCAGAGCTCGGTCGCCACGACATCCGCGTCAACGCGCTCGCGCCCGGCTGGATACAGACCGGCATGACCGGCGGGATGCTGCCCGGCGCAGGAGAAGACGAGGCGGCCGACGCGGTCCGCGAGCAACTCACCGAGCGCATGGCCATCGAGCGACTGGGCGACCCGGAGGACCTGAAGGGAACTGCCCTCTACCTCGCCAGCGAGGCGTCGCCGTACACCACGGGCGAGGTCGTCCTCGTCGACGGCGGGATGAACGCGTTCCACTGACAGCGAGCCGACCGACACCGAACAGCACGACGACCAACAGACACCACACCCGACCCACAGCACATGAAATTCGGCATCTTCTACGAACACCAGCTCCCCCGTCCGTGGTCCGACGGGGACGAACAGCGCATCCTCGACGAGGCACTCGACCAGGTCGAACTCGCCGACCAGCTCGGCATCGACTACGCCTGGGAGGTCGAA
This sequence comes from Halomarina salina, assembly GCF_023074835.1. Classification (NCBI taxonomy): domain Archaea; kingdom Methanobacteriati; phylum Methanobacteriota; class Halobacteria; order Halobacteriales; family Natronomonadaceae; genus Halomarina; species Halomarina salina. The sequence continues at coordinate 2,430,174 of NZ_JALLGW010000001.1, read as the reverse complement.
CACCACTTCCTCGAGGAGTACAGCCACTCGTCGTCGCCGGAGGTGTTCCTCGCGGCGGCCGCCGAGCGGACCGAGGACATCCGCCTCGGCCACGGCATCCGCCTCATGCCCCCCGACTACAACCACCCGGCACGGGTCGCCGAGGGTATCGCCACGCTCGACCTGATCTCAGACGGTCGCGTCGAGTTCGGGACGGGCGAGTCCTCCTCGTCCATCGAACTCGGCGGGTTCGGCATCGACCGCCGCGAGAAGGACGCCATGTGGCAGGAGACGACCGAGCAGGTGACGAACATGATGACGATGGAGCCGTATCCCGGCTACGACGGCGAGTTCTTCGAGATGCCGTCCCGGAACGTCGTCCCGAAACCCAAACAGGACCCACACCCGCCGCTGTGGGTCGCCTGTTCGTCGCGGTCGACCATCGAGGAGGCGGCGCGTCGGGGTATCGGCGCGCTCTGCTTCGACTTCGCGGCCGCCGAGAACGCCCGCGAGTGGGTCGACACCTACTACGAGACGTTCAGGGAGGAGTGCGAGCCGATCGGCCACGCCGTCAACCCCAACGTGGCGATGGTGACCGGCTTCTCCGTCCACGAGGACCGCCAGGAGGCCGTCGACCGCGGCGCGGAGGGGTTCGCCTTCTTCCAGTACGCGCTGGCGCACTACTACGGCGCGGCTCCACACCAGCCCGGACGGACGGACGTCTGGCAGGAGTTCCAGGACGTCGGCGGCGCGGAGGCCGTCCTCGACGGCGTGGACGTCGAAGCCGAGGACACGCCGGGTGCCATCGGCACGCCCGACGACGTGCGCCAACACCTCGAAGCGCTGGAGGAAGCGGGCGTCGACCAGGTCATCTTCGTCCAGCAGGGCGGCAACAACGAGCACGAGCACATCTGCGACTCCCTCGAACTGTTCGCCGAGGAGGTGATGCCAGCCTTCCACGAGCGAGACGAGGCACACGTCGCGGAGAAACGCGAGGAACTGGAACCGTACATCGAGGAGGCGTTCGAGCGCAAGGACGAGATGGACCCGATGGACGCCGACGAACCGCCGATGGTCGACCCGTGACGTGGCTCGGCGTGAACGGCGCTACCGTTCGTCCGTCGCGAGCGGCGGGAACAGGTCGTCGACCGCACTCTCGTCCACGGTCTCTCCCGACAGCGCGTACTCGGCGGGCGACTGCTCGCTGACGCCGACGACGCCACCCTCCGCGAGGTGGTCGAGGTGGGCCGACGCCTCGCCCGGCCCGTGGAGGATGTGTATCGAGGAGAGGTCGCCGAACAGGTGGGCGCTGACGGTCCACGCGTCCGCCGGGCCGTGTTCGTCGAGCACCGACAGGACCCGGTCGGTGCGCTCGCGGTGGTGGACGGCGATGTCGCGCGCCCGCCCCGCGGGGTCGACGATGGGGCCGCGGTGGCCGGGCCAGGCGCGAGCGTACCGGCCGTCGGCGATGCGCGTCAGCGTGTCGAGGTACTGCGCCAGCGGTCGCTCGACGCGAACGTCCGCGCCGCCGACGTTCGGCGTGTAGTAGGGCAACAGCGCGTCGCCGGAGAACAGTTCTCTCCCCTCGCCCGACAGCCCCCGGTAGTCGCTCTCGAAGGCGAACCCCGTGAGGCCCGCGCTGTGACCCGGCAGGGAGACCGTCTCGACGGTCACGTCGCCCGCGGTGAACTGCTCGCCGTCCCCGAACGTCGTCACGTCGACCGCCTGGCCGTCGATACCGAGCGCGCCGCTCATCGTGTCGAGCAGTTCGGACTGGGCGTCCTCGGGCATCCCCCAGCGGTCGAGGAGCGTCCGCTGGCGCTCCTCCATCGCCTCGACGGCGTCGGGGTCCTGCGCGACGAGTGCGGCGTCGGCCTCGTGGGCGCGCACGACCGCGTCGCTCTCCTCCTGCACCGCGCCCGCCAGACCGGCGTGGTCGGCGTGGAAGTGGGTGACGAGTATCTGCTCGACGTCGGCGAACTCGTAGCCCGCCTCGCCGAGGCCGTCGCGAAGGTCCGACTCGGTGTCGGGCGTGGCGATGCCGGTGTCGACGAGCGTCGTCACCTCACCCTCCAGCAGGTAGGCGTTGTTCAGCCCCTCGAACGCACGGTTGCCGAGACTGATGGCCTTCATCGCGTCGCCTCCGTGCTCGCGGGAGACGACGGCCCGGTTCCGCCGGCGACTGCGGGGGCCGCACCGACCGTCTCGCCGCCCGAGAGCCGTCGGTCGCCCTCGACGCGTTCGCCGTCGACCAGCACCGAGACGTGCGGGCGAAGTCGTCCGTCGCCGTCGAACAGGAGCGACCGGAGCGACGGGAACTCCTCACCGAGGGTCCGGAGCGACTCGGCGACGGTCGTTCCGGACTCGACGTCTCTGGTCAGCGTCCGTTCCCCGACTGCGTCTCGTAGCGTCGCGTAGAACTCGAAGTCGACCTCTGCCTCCATGACTGCACTCCCGCCGCGAGTCGTATAAACCCCGTCACAACCGGCACACGGTACAGTATCGCGCCCTCGCCCGGCGGTCAGGAACTCGTTGCAGGCGTGTGCGCCACAATCGCCTTACCGTATCCCGCCGACGGGTGGGCCATGGGACGAACCACGACGCCCGAGGAACGGTTCGAGGGACTACCGGAGTTCGACTACGAGCGCCACAGCGTCTCGGTGGGTGATTCTCTGGAGATGGCGTACGTCGACGAGGGCGACAGCGCGGGGTCGAACGACCTCGCTGGCGACCGGACGGGGTCCGGCGACGCGGACAGCGAGGAGACGTTCCTCCTGCTCCACGGCGAACCGACGTGGGGCTACCTCTACCGGAAGATGATCCCGGCGCTCGCCGAGCGTGGCCGCGTCGTCGTCCCCGACTTCATCGGGTTCGGTCGCTCGGAGAAGCTGACCGAACGCGAGGACTACAGCTTCCGGTTGCACTACGACACGCTCGCGGAGTTCGTCGAGGAACTCGACCTGCAGGACGTCACCCTCGTCTGTCAGGACTGGGGCGGTATCGTCGGGTTGACCTACGCGGCGTTCGAACCCGACCGGTTCGCCCGCCTCGTGGCGATGAACACGTTCGTGCCGACCGACGACACCGAGATGGCCGAGGAGTGGCACCAGTTCCGGGACTTCGTCGAGCGCGTCGACGAACTGCCCGTGGGGATGCTCATCCAGAACGCCACGGCGACCGAACTCTCCGACGAGGAACTCGCCGCGTACGAGGCACCGTTCCCCGACGAGGCGTCGAAAGCGGGAGCCTACGCGTGGCCCGACATGGTCCCGCGGAAGGACGGCGGCGACGGTGCAGAACTGACGACCGAAGCGCACGAACTGCTGCAGGAGTGGGAGAAACCCGCGTTCGTCCTCTTCGCAGACTCCGACCCCATCACCGGGGGCGCTCGCGACCCCTTGCGGGAACTCATTCCGACGGCGAGCGAGCAACCCGACATCTGGGTCGAGGACGCTGCACACTTCCTGCAGGAGGACGCGGGCGAGGAGATAGCGGAGGAGATTCTCGCGTTCGTCGACCGGACCTGAGCGCCCGGCGACAGGGCGACCCCCAGCGACGGGCACGTGCGGAACCGACTACCCTTCGGTGTCGGTCTCGTGACGGAGCGACCGCTCCAGGAGTCGAGAGCACGGTGTGCGGATGAGCACCAGATCCGCCCACAACGGACCGCAGCGCGCGCGAACGCTCGCCGCACGGCACTCACCGAACGCAGTCACCGCATACACCCATCCAGTCTCGCGTGAGAGGAGCACTAGCGGGTGCATCTGTCGGGTCACGAGCGACACGTATTACTCTTGCCCCGACTGCCGACGTCACTCGTCTCCGTCGCCGTCCGTCGGGGTGTCGGAGGTGTCCGTCTCGTCGGAGGTGTCGGTGCCGCCGATGCCGTCCGTCGGCGCGTCCTCGTCGCTCCCCTGGGCGTCCTCCTCGCTCGGGTCGACCACCGGTTCGACCTGCGGGGCGTCGCGTTCCGTCACTCGAATGCCCTTCCCGGCGAGATGGCGCAACTGCTGGCGGGCGAAGTCCTCCTCGTTCGTCCCGCGCGTGGCGAGGACGTACATCAGCGCGCTCCCCACCGGGCGCATCGTCCGCCCCGCACGCTGTGCACCCTGTCGTCGGGAGCCGCCCAGTCCCGAGGCGACGATGGCCACCTCGGCGTTCGGCAGGTCGATGCCCTCGTCGCCGACCCGGGAGATGATGAGGGTGTCTCGCCGGTCGGTACGGAACTCGTCGAACAGCACCTGCCGACGGCGGTGGCGCATCTCGCCGGAGACGAACGGCAGGTCGAGCGCCTTCGAAAGCGCCTCGCCCTGGTCGAGGTAGTCGGCGAATATCAGCACCTTCGACCCGACGTGGTCCTCGAGGAGCGTCCGCACCGCCTCGACCTTGGCCGGGTTCGTCGCGGCGACCTGCCGGCGCTCGTGGCCGTGACTGGAGACGTACTCGTTGCGGGCGTACTCGTCGGCCCACGGGACGTAGCGAATCTCCACTTCCGGTTCGGCGACGAACCCGGCGTCGAACAGCGCCGCCCAGTCCGTCCCGATGGGCGGGCCGATGAGCGTGAAGATGTCGGCCTCGCGGTCGTCCTCCCGGATGGGCGTCGCCGAGAGGCCGAGCCGGTGTTTCGCCTGCAGGTCCGCGCTCCGACGAAACACGTTCGAGGGGACGTGGTGGACCTCGTCGTAGACGATGAGCCCCCACTCGCGGTCGTCGAACAGCGACCGGTGGCGGTCCATCCCGGCGGTCTGGTAGGTCGCGACGGTGACCGGACGGATGTTCTTCTCGCCGCCGTGATACTCGCCGATCTGGTCGCGCGAGAGGGACGTGTGGGTGAGCAGTTCCTCGTGCCACTGTCCGGCGAGGTCACGCGACGGGACGAGGACGAGCGTCTCGCCGCCGACGGCCGCCATCGCGCCCATCGCGGCGACGGTCTTGCCGCTGCCGGGCGGGCCGACGAAGACGCCCGAGTGTGCGGACTCGAAGCGCTCGACCCACGACCGCTGGTACTCCCGGAGGTCGAGTTCCACCTCGATGTCGAGCGGGTCGCCGGACTCCAGTTCCCGGTCGTCCTGGACCGGATAGCCCGCGTCGTAGAGGATGCGCTTTATCTCGCCGACGCGCTCGGAGGCGACCCACACCTCGGAGTCGCTGATGGGCGCGCGGACGTGCTCGCCCTGGTCGAGTCTCTGGAGTGCGACGTTGCCCATCAGGTCGTCGCTGGCCGCCCTGAGAACCGTGTAGCCGTCCTCGTGGGTCGCGAGCGTGAACTTGTGCGCCCGTCCCCACTGGCGCTCGACCCACTCTTCGAGGTGCGGCGACCGCTCTGGGAGGACGTCGCGCATCGTCCGCAGGAGGTCCTCCAGGTGGTCGTAGGGGGCCTGCCAGACGTCCTCCTCGCGGATGCGGTAGATGTAGGCGTCGCCCGAGGAGTCGACGAGGTGGGCGAACTGCGCGAGTTGCGCGCGGGTGAACTGCCGGGGGTGTTCGACGACCACCTCCCGCCGTTCGGGGAAGAGGATACGGTGTTCTCGGGAAGAGAGCGCCTCGATGTCGAGCGGATACCAGACCACCGGGTCGTCGGAGACGTCCGCACTGGCGATGCGGCCCGCGTCGGCGAGTGCGGCGAGTCGCTCGCTGGCCTCGGCGTGGGAGCACTCGAGGACGCGCGCGACCTGACTCGCCGTCACGACCGACCGACCGAGACGCTGGAGGGCGGACTGGAACTCGTCGAGCGAGAGCGAGGGCGAGGGCGACTCGTCTGTCACTACCAGCCGTTGGTCGGGGCTGCTCAAACCCGTTACGTCACGGAACGGGTCGGCCCCCGTCTCCTGTGCGAACTGGTCGCGTGGGGACAAGCTTCAAGACAGTAGGTGTGGTATGTGAGAGTATGCCAGACACGAAACGTGGTCGTGAGCGCAAAGGCCGTGGCAAGCGCCATCAGCTCAGAGAGGACCTGTACGACCGCGAACGCGATGCGCTCGATTCCGACGAGGAACTCGACTTCGACTCGTTGCTTGGCGAAGACCCGGAGAGCGACTCCCTTCTCGACGACTCGGTGCCGTCGGACGACTGACCGTCAGTCGACCTCTATCAGCATCGGGTTCGGCCGTCCACCGACCAGCGAGAGCGCCGCGAGCGCGTAGCACGGTGCCCCGGCGAACAGCGCGAAGAACACCACCGAGGCGACGGTCCGCCACGACAGCGAGGCGAACGCGTCCGCCGGCATCGGACCCAGCGCACCGAGGGGGACCGCGAGCGTGACCGCGAACGCCGCCGCGAGCGTGTAGCCCGCACCGAGCACCGTCGGCACCAGCGGTCCCCGCCCGTGCGCGTGGAGTCCGACCGCTCCCGCCAGGACGAGCGTGAGGACGAGCGCCCCCAGCGTGAACACCGACTCCGTCGCCACCGCGCCGAGGGTGGCGAACGTCGCGTGGAGTCCCACGATGGAGATGCCCAGCGGACGGAGGTACGGGCGGACGAACGTGTACCACGTCATCCGAACGTCACCCCGGTCGCGGCCAGTCGTGCCATACGCACACACGACGGGTTCGGGCACGCATAAACGTATCGTCGCCGGACACACTTTGTTCGGTGACACGACTGGTCAGTAGTTGGCGAACATCGGATTTCCCGGCCGACCTGCCGCCCGTTTCCCGGCCCGACCGGCCGGAGTTCCTCGACGGGTCCGCCGGGTTGCCTGGCGACTAACAACGCCTCCGATCTACTCCGCCGGAGCGCCGGTCAGACCGTCGTTATCGGCTGTGAGACCCGGTTAGGTCGATGCTACCCGATTGCATAGGCAGGCATAACAAAGACCCCTCGACACGTTGTCCTGAAATAATATGACCGCAACGTCCATCGCAATGGGTGGCGACCATCGCCAGCAGGTCGTACTCGCAGGTGAGTGGCCATGAACGCGACGCGCGACTCCCGGATGCCCGACTACGGCGAGATGCAGCGGGCCCTGCGCTTCCTCGCCCGCCGTCGCTCTGCGCTGCCCGACGTCGGCCCGATGTACGACGAGTAGACCGCCTCTTCTCCGAACGTTTCGCTGGCGAACGGTCGAAACGACAGTGGCGACAGTACACGAGAACAGCCGAAACGACGCTGTACTGCCCGCAGTCCGCAGGTGGATTCGCCGTCAGATGAGAGTCAGCAGTAGGGACTCGTCAGGTCGGTGTCCGCAAGGCGAGTGACTGTAGTGGGACGTCCACGCGTGCGACCGCCGCGGCTACGCGTCGTGGAGCAGTCGCGCCTCCCAGCGCGGTGCCGCGCGCCGAAGCGCCGCGAGGCCGACCACCGCCAGGAGGACGGACTCGGCCACGATACCGCCAGCGAGCGTCGCCGATAGCGGGAGGACGAGTCCCGCGACCAGCACTGGGACGAGCGCCACGACCACCGCGAGCGTGAACGCCGCGAACAGCACCGTGTCGAACAGGAACTCGTTGGGTTCGACGCCGGCCAGCAGCACCGTCAGGCCGAACAGGTACGCGGAGACGCCGCAGAACAGCACGCCGCCGACGAGCAGTTCGACGGGCGTGCCGCCGACGTACAGCGCCGTGACGAGGTAGCCGGCACCGCCGACGGGGAGCAACAGCGCGAACCCGCGCGCCTTCGCCCGGAACACGTCGGCGACGGAGAGCGGGAGCGTCCGGTACTCCGCCAGCGAGTCGAACTGCGTCAGCCAGTTGTACGTCGTGAACGCCGTCAGCGCGAGGATGGCACCGAGTGCGACCGGTGGTGCGGGCGGTTCGCCGACGACGCGACCGACGAGTTCGAGCAGTGCGACGGCGACGCCGGCGACGAGCGCCGTCGAGACGACCACCTTCGCGACGCCCCCGCCCGACCGGTGGAGTTCGAGCAGCGACCGGGCGGCGAGCGGGTCACCGAGTCGCGCCGAGAGCGCGTCGAACCGGTCGGTCGCGGTGCGCGCCTGCCGCTCGTCGTTCGGGTCGAACAGCAGCCAGCCGAGGAGGCCAGCGACGAGCACGGCGAACAGCGCGGCGACCGCCCGGAGCGGGTCGAACACCGCGAACACGCCGTACGGCGAGTACGCGACCAGCGGGAGGTCGAACCAGAGCGCGCCAGCGACTCCTGCGGTGGCGAGCGCGAGCACGGCCTTCCCGACGACGCCGCGGCGCGCGAGTCCGATGCCGACGAGCGTCGTCGACAGTCCGAGCGCGAACGTGCCCGCGAGCGAGACGAACAGGAGCGGCGAGCGGACGAGCAGGTCGGTCCGACCGGTCGCGACGCCGACGCCAGCGGCGGCGAGTGCCAGCGGCGCGAGGAACAGCAGCGAGTAGTAGAGCGCGTCCTTCACGAGGAACAGCGCGTAGAGGCGCCGTTCGGAGACCGGCAGCGTGCGACTCGACGAGAGCAGGAGCGTCACGTCCCCGAGCAGGCTGTCGAGCGCGTCCGAACTGACGAAGCCGATGGCACCCGTCTGGAGGCCGAAGACGAACACGAGCGCGTGGAGGCCCGCCAGCGTGTCGCCGAGCGGCGTGCCGACCGCCTGGAGCCCGTACAGCGCCGCCGCGCTCAGGACGGCCACGAACGCCGGGAACGCGGCGAATCGCTTCCCGCCGAACAGGTCGGCGTGGAGTCGCCACTCCTCGCGGAACAGCGCCCGGAGCAGGCTCTCCGACCGGAAGCCACCAGGGAGGACGTCGTCGGCCCGACCGCTGCTCACTGGACCGCCACCCCGTCGAGGAACGCGTCGAGCAGTCGCTCGTCGTCGTCATCGTCCGACGCAGGTCGCCGGTCCTCCGCGAGTCGGCCATCGCGGAGGATACCGACGCGCGTGCAGATCTCCTCGGCGACGTCGATGTGGTGGGTCGAGAGGAAGACGGTGTTGTCCTCGCGTGTGTACTCGACGAGGAACCGTTTCAGGCGCTCCTGCATCACCGGGTCGAGGTTCGCGAGCGGTTCGTCGATGAAGACGAGGTCGGGTTCGTGGAGGAACGAGGCGGTTATCATCACCTTCTGACGCTGACCGCGCGAGAGGTCGGTACAGAGCGTGTCGAGTTGCTCGCGGAAAGCGAACCGGGTCGTCCACCCGTCGATTCGCGCGGCGAGCGTCTCGTCGTCGATGTCGCGGACGCGGCCGACGAACGCGAAGTACTCGCGGGGCGTCATGAAGCTCGGCGGGTCCTCGCGTTCGGGGAGGACGCCGAGGTGGCGTCGCGTCTCGACGGGGTCCGCGCTCGGGTCCCGACCCAGCACCGACACCGACCCCTCGTCGGGGGTTCGTTGACCCGTCAGGAGTTTGATGGTCGTCGTCTTCCCCGCGCCGTTCGCGCCGAGGAAGCCGAACAGTTCGCCGCGGCCGACGGTCAGCGAGAGTCCGTCCAGCGCGACGACGTCACCGTATCGTTTGCTGACGCCGTCGACGACGACGGCGGGCGATTCGTTCTCGTCCATGTGTCGTTCATCGACCGGGACCTGTTGAATCTTTGCAACGGTGAGATTCGGGACGACTGCTACCTGCGCAGGAACCCGAGCAGTCGGTAGTCATCGTCGGGGTCGTAGCTCCGGAACAGCAGGCTGTTCGTGAGCACGCTCACGCTGGAGAACGCCATCGCACCCGCCGCGAGCACCGGCTGGAGCAGGCCGAGCGAGGCGAGCGGGATCATCGCCGTGTTGTAGCCCAGCGCCCAGAACAGGTTCTGCTTGATCTTGGCGAGCGTCCCCTCGGAGATACGGGTGGCGCGGACCACGTCCACCGGGTCGTCGCGCATCAGCGTCACGTCGGCCGCCTCGATGGCGACGTCGGTGCCCGACCCGATGGCGACGCCGACGAACGCGGCGGCCAGCGCGGGCGCGTCGTTGACGCCGTCGCCGACCATCATCGCCTTGCGGCCGTCGGACTGGATGTCCGAGACGGCGTCGGCCTTGTCGCCGGGGAGCACCTCGGCACGGACGTTCTCGGGGTCGATGCCTACCTCCTCGGCCACCGCGCGGGCCGTCCGCTCGTTGTCGCCGGTGATGAGCCAGACGTCGGTTCCGCGCTCGCGGAGCGTTCGCACCGCCTCCGCCGAGGTGGCCTTCACCGTGTCGGCGTTGGCGAGGACGCCGACGACCTCGCCCTCGCTCGTGCCCGTCGGCGCGCTCGCGACGAACATCGCCGTCTTCCCCTCCGATTCGAGGCGCTCTGCGGTCTCCTCCGCGGGACCGACGTCGACATCGGCCTCCGAGAGGAGCGTCCGGTTCCCGACCAGCACCTCGCGGCCATCGACGGTGGCGCGGACGCCCTGACCGGGGACGTTCTCGAACGATTCGGGCGAGACGAGGTCGAGACCGCGCTCCTCGGCACCCTCGACGATGGCCCGTGCGAGCGGGTGTTCGCTGTCTCGTTCGGCGCTGGCTGCGAGGCGGAGCACGCCGTCCTCGTCGAGCGACTCCTCGTCGTACTGGAGTTCGCCGCCGTCGGCGCGCGGGCCGACGCTCACCACGTCGGTGAGTTCCATCTCGCCGTTGGTGAGCGTCCCCGTCTTGTCGAAGACGACGGTGTCGACGTCGCGGACGCGTTCGAGCACGTCGCCGCCCTCGAACAGGACGCCGTTCTGCGCGCCGATGGTGGTCCCGACCATCGTCGCGGCGGGCGTGGCCAGCCCCAGCGCACAGGGACAGGCGATGAGCACCGCGCTCGCGAAGACGACGACGGAGAACTCGAACACGGAGATGGTGCCGCCCGCGGCCGCGGGGCCACCGGCGACCAGTCCCCACATCGGGAGCGCGCCGACGAAGCCGGCGAGCGCCTCGGGGAAGAGGAACCACACCGCGGCCCAGAACAGCGCGTTCAGGATGACGGCGGGGACGAAGTAGGCGCTGATGCGGTCGGCGACGCGCTGGATGTCGGGCTGTCGGGACTGGGCCTCGCGGACCTGCGCGACGATCTGCTGGAGCGCCGTGTCCCGGCCGACCTTCGTCGCGCGGACGACGAGCGCGCCGTTCTGGTTGACCGTCGCCCCGACCACGTCGTCGCCCGGGGACTTCTCGACGGGGACCGACTCGCCGGTGACCATCGACTCGTCGACGGCCGACTCGCCCTCGACGACGACGCCGTCGGTCGGCACCTTCTCCCCGGGCCGGACCTTCAGGTGGTCGCCCGCCTCCACCTCGTCGAGTGGGACCTCCCGCTCGTCGGTGGCTCCCGACTCCTCGGAGTAGTCGACGGCGGTCGCCGTGTCGGCCTCCAGTTCGAGCAGGTGCTTCAGCGCAGCACCGGCCTGGCTCTTCGAACGGGCTTCGAGGTAGTTGCCCAGCGTGATGAACACGAGGATGAGCGCGGCGGTGTCGAAGTAGAGGCCCGCCTGCGCGATGAGTCCCGCCAGCGCCGCGACGGAGTAGAGGTACGCCGTCGAGGAGCCGAGTGCGATGAGCACGTCCATGTTCGCCGTGCGGTTCCTGACGACCGCCTTGTAGGAGTTGACGTAGAACTCGCGGCCGAGGACGACCTGGACGGGCGTCGCCAGCGCGAACGCGACCCACCCCATCGCGAGGTCGGTTCCCGGAATCGTCTCGGGGAGCGTCCCGGGCGCGAGCAGTTCGACGACCATCATCGCGAGCAGCGGCAGGGACAGGGCCGTCCCGAACAGCACGAGGTTCCGCTGGCGGTGCAGCTCCTCGCGGCGGGCGGCGTCGGCCCGGCTCTCGCCGTCGCCGCTGCCCTCACCGGCCTCCGTATCGCCGTCGGCGTCGTCCCGGACCGGCGAGTACCCGGCCCGCTCGACGGCGTCGTAGAGGTCCGAGCGCGTCGCCTCCTCCGGGTTGTACCGGACGCGACCCTCGTCGGTGGCGAAGTTGACGTCCGCCGATATAACGCCCGGCGTGTCCAGCAGCGACTCGCCGACGGTCTGCGAGCAGTTCGCACAGGACATGTCCGTCACGGTGATGGCGAGCGTGTCGTCGACGGCTCCGTACCCCGCGTCGTCGATAGCGTCGTAGATAGCAGCGAGCGTCGTGACCTCGGGGTCGTACTCCACCGTCCCCTCGTCGGTGGCGAAGTTGACGTTCGCCTCCCGTACCCCCTCCAGCGATTCGAGTGCCTCGGTCACCGTCGACGAGCAGTTCGCACAGCTCATCCCGGTTATCGCGAGGCGTTCCCGGCGGTAGCTCATGTCTAAAGTTACGTGCTCGCTATTCAACCGGGTTGTGCCTTCGAATACGTCGCCATCCTGGTCGCTGACTTTGACTCCGAAAGCTATTCGGCGAACTCGATGGCCAAGACTCAAGTTCGACGGGCTAGTAGGGCCACTCGTGACGACGACACTCTCCGTCTCCGGGATGAGTTGCGGTCACTGTGAACAGAGCGTGGAGGACGCGCTCGAATCGGTCTCGGGCGTCGACTCCGCGACCGCCGACGAGAGCGAGGGAACGGCGACCGTCGACGGCGATGCCGAGTTGGACGACCTCGTCGCCGCGGTCGAGGACGCTGGTTACGAGGCGAGCGCGTAGGCCCCACGACGGCCGCTCGGCCGCCCTAGCGTCTGTTCCTCCTCCTATCCACCCGTTCTTACGTCCCCGCCTCCAGTTCCTCGTACCGCTTCTCGAACCGCCCCGCACACGACGAACAGCAGAAGTGGTAGGTGTCCTCGCCGAGCGTCAGCGTATCGCCTTCGGCGGTGACCGTGTTGCCACACTCCGCGCACTCGGGGGCGAACTCCGCCGCGCCGATGCCCGGCGACCACGACGACGCGGTGAGCAGCGAGACGTCCAGCGACCGCACCGCGCCGAAGTCGATGGTCTCCGCGAGGTAGTTGCGGACGTCGTTGTCCGGGACGCGGAGCGTGACGACCAGCGACCCCTCGGCCGTCGTGAAGACGTGTTCGACGGCCTCGTCACCGACGAGTGCGGCGCGGGTCGTCTCGACGGCGTTGGGTTCGAGGTCCAGCGTGGCGAGCACAGAGACGCCGTCGCGGAGTTTCGACCGGTCGACGTCCGCGGTGAACCGACGGACGATACCCCAGTCACGCAGGCGAGAGACGCGGTCGGACACGGCCGGCGGCGAGAGGTCCACCACGTCTGCTATCTCGCTGTAGGGCCTCCGACCGTCCTCGACCAGGAGTCGCAGGATGGTCCGGTCGGTGTCGTCGAGGTCGGGCATACTCGCTCGTACTGGCTTTGGCATCAACAGTGTTTCGGCCCGTTCGGTTTGGTTTCGAACCATTCGCCGTCGAGGAACCGTTCGCCGACTCGACGGTCGATCCATCGGTCGTTCCAGTTCTCGGCAGACGGTCTCTGCCCGCCTCTATCTCCCGTCTACCCGGAGTTCTGCAGCGCCCTCATCTCGCCCGGTCGTCGTCCTCTCCGTCGTCGAGTTCGGCGTCACCGCCGTCGTTACCGTCTCGCTCGTCGCCGTCCACGTCGACGCCGTAGTCCTCGCGAGCCGCCTCGGGGGAGACCTTCCCCCGGCGCACGTCGCGGCGGACCGCCTCCGGGTCGCGCTCTTCGACCGGTCCGTACCCGCCAGCGCCCGGCGTCCGGATGCTGACGGTCGAGTCCGGCGGGAGGTCGCGTGTCGTCTTCCCCGGCAACGGCTCTTCCTCACCGTCGGCGTCGGAGAGGACCGCGCTCCCGGTCGAACCGGGGTCGCCGCCAGCGACGCCGTAGGGCCGGTGGGTCCGACGGTCGGCGAGCAGGCTGAACGTCGCGGTGTGGTCACGGACGGTGATGTCCCGCCGGAGGCCGAGGCCGCCGCGGAACTCGCCGGGGCCGCCGGAGTCCCGCCGGAACTCGTAGCGGTCGACCCGGAGCGGGTAGGCCGTCTCCAGCACCTCGACGGGCGTGTTCATCGTGTTGCTCATGTGGACGTGGACGCCGTCCATGCCGTCTTTTCCGGCACGACCGCCGAAGCCGCCGCCCTGCGTCTCGTAGAACGCGTAGGGCGACCCCGCGTCGGGCGTCGCCTCCTCGGTCCCGGCTTCGGTCGCGCTGGCGGACTCACTCCGACTCCCGCGAGGGTCGACACCCCCGAACGTGACGTTGTTCATCGTCCCCTGACTCGCGCCCGTGACGCGTTCGGGGACCGCCTCCGCGAACGCCCCGAGGACCACGTCGGTCACGCGCTGGGACGTCTCCAGGTTCCCGCCGACGACCGCCGCGGGGGGCCGCGGGTTGACGACGGTCCCCTCGGGTGCGTCGACCGTGATGGGCCGATAGCAACCCCTGTTCGGCGGTATCGTCGGGTCGGTGACACAGCGGATGGCGTAGTACGTCGCCGACGTGGTGACCGCGAGGACGGCGTTGATGGGACCCGCGGTCTGGGGCGCGGTCCCGTCGAAGTCGACGGTGACCGAGTCGCCGTCGACCGTGACCGCGGCCCGTACGGGCAGGTCCTCGTTGCCCTGCCCGTCGTCGTCGAGGATGTCCTCGAACGCGTAGGTACCGTCCGGGAGGTCCTCGATCTCGGCGCGCATCCGGCGCTCGGAGTAGTCCTGAATCTCGCCGAGCACCTCGGCGACCGTCTCCCAGCCGTACGTCCCGACGAGGTCCTCGAACCGGTCGACGGCGGTCTGGTTGGCCGCCTCCTGCGCTCGCAGGTCGCCACGACGCTCGTCGGGCGTGCGGACGTTTGCGAGAATCATGTCGAAGACGGCCTCGTTCGGGTCGCCGCCGTCGAACAGCTTCACCGGCGGGATACGGATGCCCTCCTGGAATATCTCGGTGGAGTCGGCGGCGACGCTGCCCGCGCGTGCGCCGCCCACGTCGGCGTGGTGGGCGCGGTTGGCCGCGAACGCCACCACCTCGCCGTCGTGGAAGATGGGCGTGACGAGCGTGAGGTCGGGGAGGTGCGCGCCGCCGCGGTACGGGTCGTTGAGCAGGACGGCGTCGCCCGGTTCGAGCGTCTCGGGCGGGAACCGCTCGACCGCCGCCGCGACGGAGAACGGCATCGCGCCGAGGTGGACGGGCATGTTCTCGGCCTGCGCTATCATCTCGCCGTCGCCGTCGAACAGCGCACACGAGCAGTCCCGCCGCTCCTTGATGTTCGGCGAGTAGCTGGTCCGAATCAGGTTGGCGTTCATCTCCTCGCAGAGCGCCTCGCAGGCGTTCCGGACGACTTCCAGCGTGACGGAGTCGACCATCAGTCGCTCACCGCCACGACGATGCTGCCGTACTCGTCGACGGTCGCGCTGGTGTCCGGCCTGACGACGGTCGTGCTCCCCGCGCCCTCGACGACTGCCGGGCCGTCGAACGACGACTCGGTGGGCAGGGACTCGCGGTCGTAGACGGGCGTCTCGACGAACTCGCCGTCGAACAGCACGGGCCGACGTTCCCGGCGGGCGTCGGCGACCGACCCCGCCGTCGAGGCGGGTCTGAGGTCCGGCGTCTCGACGAGGCCGCGCGCACGCACCCGAATCGTGACCAGTTCGACCGGTTCGTCGGTGTAGGCGTGGCCGTAGCGCTGGCGGTGCCGGTCGTGGAACCGCTCGACGACCGTCTCCAGCGTCGCCGCGTCGACGTCACCCTCCGGCACCGGTACCTGCAGTTCGAACGACTGGCCGGCGTAGCGCAGGTCGAGCGAGCGCTCGAACCGCATCCGCTCGGGGACGAGACCCTCCTCGTCGAGTCTCGACTCACCGCGCTCGCGGAACTCGGCGAACGACTCGGCGAGCGACTCGTGGTCGACCTCGTCCCACGGTCGCACGCGGGAGACGCTGTAGTCGTAGAGGACGTCGCTGATGAGCAACCCGAGTGCAGAGAGGACGCCCGCCGTGCGCGGGACGACGACGCGAGGCACGTCCAGCGACTCGGCGAGTCTGGTCGCGTGGAGCGGCCCGGCACCGCCGAACGCCACGATGCTGAACTCGCGGGGGTCGTAGCCGCGCTCGACCGAGACGACCCGCAGCGCGCGCTCCATGTTCGCGTTGGCCACGTCGAGGATGCCCTGCGCCGCCTCGTCGACGGTGGTCCCGAGCGGGTCGGCGAGGCGCTCTTCGACGACCGTCCGCACGTCCTCGACGGTCGTGTCGTCGGCCGAGGCGAGGAAGCCAGCCGGGTCGAGGCGGCCGAGCAGGAGGTGGGCGTCGGTGATGGTCGGCTCGGTCCCGCCGCGTCCGTAGCAGACCGGACCGGGGTCCGCGCCAGCAGAGCGCGGGCCGACGCGGAGCGCACCGCCCGCGTCGAGCCAGCCGATAGAGCCGCCACCCGAGCCGACCGTGTGGACGTCGACCATCGGGACGCTGACGGGGTAGTCGCCGACGTGGACGTCCGTCGAGACGAGCGGGTCGCCGCCCTCGACGAGCGAGACGTCACACGACGTCCCGCCCATGTCCATCGTGACGATGTCCTCGACGCCGCTCAGGCCCGCGACGTAGGCCGCACCCTGGACGCCGCCCGCCGGCCCGGAGAGCAGCGTGTTGACCGGCCGTTCCCGAGCGACGTCGGCCGTGATGATACCGCCGTTCGACTGGAGAATCTTCAGTTCGGCCGGGACGCCCTGGTCGGCGACGCTCCCCTCCAGTCGGCCGATGTAGCGGTCCATCACCGGTTTGAGCGCGGCGTTCAGCGAGGTGGCGAGCGTCCGTTCGTACTCGCGTATCTCGGGGAGCACCTCGCAGGACAGCGACGTGGCCGCGTCGACGCCTGCGTCGTCCAGCATCTCCCGCACCCGGCGCTCGTGGTCGTCGTTCTCGAAGGAGTGGAGCAGACAGACCGCGACGCTCTCTGCGTCCGTCGCCTGGAGGTCCTCGGCGAGCGACCGAACGCTCGCCTCGTCGAGGTCGGTCAGTACTTCGCCGCGTTCGTCGAGGCGTTCGACCACCTCGTAGCGCCGGTCGCGCTCGACGACCGGGGTCGGCTTCTCGGCCTGAAAGTCGTAGATGTCGGGGCGGGCCTGTCGCCCGATTTCGAGCACGTCCCGGAACCCCGCGGTCGTCACGAGTGCGGTGTCCGCCCACTCCCCTTCGAGGACGGCGTTGGTCGCCACCGTCGTCCCGTGGCCGAAGAACGCGACGCGTTCGGGGTCGAGGCCGTCGTTCGCTCGCGCCTCCTCGATGCCCGCGACGACGCCCTCGTCGGGCGATTCGGGCGTCGAGGGGGTCTTGCGGACCCTGACGGTGCCGTCGCGTATCGTGACGAGGTCGGTGAACGTCCCGCCGACGTCGACGCCGACCCGAGTGTCCCCAGCGCCGGTGCGCTCACTCATCGGACGGTACCACCTGCCCTCCGGTCGTTCGCTCGACGACCGCACCCACCGTCGTGTACCCCACGCTCATTGCTCGGTCACGTATGGTCACAGCACACACGATGTGACCATTGGCGTTCCGGTACGGCGTCCCAGGGAGCGTCGAACCACCCCCGGGGGAGGGGTCACCGACGCACGGAGACAGTAGACTGCTTCGACGCGCCGACGGTCGCTTCGAGGTCGGTGAACGAGCGGTCGGTCACGCGCGGCCCTCACGGACGGCTGCGGTTTCCGCTGATAGTTCGGGCCGCTCGGTCGACGAACGACAGGCACGAAAAAGGATTAATTACCGTCCACAGGTAACGATTGGCATGCATATCTCTGACACGACCCCGGCCGGGCGAACGGGGAACGCGGCGAACCTGTTCGACGACACCGTCCGGACGCACGGGGACGCACTCGCCATCGAGGCGACTGGCTATCGGATGACGCACGAGGAGTTGCAGGGGGCAACGAGGGCGTTCGCGGGCGGTCTCCACGACCTCGGAGTCGGACCCGACGACACCCTGTTGCTCTACCTCCCGAACTGCCCCCAGTACCTCGTCGCGGCGCTCGGTGCGTTCCGTGCGGGCGTCGTCGTCTCGCCCGCCAATCCGCAGTACAAGGCACGAGAGCTCTCGTACCAGTTGGACGACGCCGACGTCGACGCCGTCGTCACCCATCCCGTGCTCCGCGACCACCTCGCGGGTGGCATCGAGCAGTCCGACACCGATCCCGTGGTCGTCACCGTCGACACGGGCGGCGAGGACGCGCCGACGGAAGTGGACGGCGACGCGGGCGACGACGTTGCGTTCCGGTCGGTTCGGGGCGACCCGGTGACCGTCGACCGCGAAGACGGCGACGTGGCGCTGTTGCCCTACACGTCGGGGACGACCGGTCAGCCGAAGGGCGTCCGACTCACCCACCGGAACTTTCGCGCACAGTTGCTCACGACCCTCGCCAGCTACGGCGAGGTGGCCGGCGACGAGGTCAAGAGCCTCCTTTACCTCCCGCTGTACCACATCACGGGGTTCACCCACACCGCGATGCAACCGCTCGTCAGCGGCGGGTCGCTCTACCTCCGCAACCCGACCGACTGGGACGCTGGCGAGGCGATGACGACCATCGAGACGGAGGGCATCACCCACTTCGTCGGCGTCACGGCGATGTACGTCGACATGGTCAACGCCGAGTCCTTCGGCGACCACGACCTCTCCTCGCTGGTCCAGGCCGCCGAGGGCGGTGCGAAGATGTCGGTCGCGGTCCAGCGCGAGTTCGAGGACACTGCGGGTATCGAGATGACCGAAGGGTACGGCCTGACGGAGACGAACGGCGCGACCCACTCCCAACAGCGCTCGACGTTCGGCCCGCGACACGGGACCATCGGCCAGCCCCTGCGGATGGTCGACGCCCGCATCGTCGACGAGACGGGCGAAGAGGTGCCGCTCGGCGAGACGGGCGAACTGCTCGTCCGCGGCGCGCAGGTGATGGCCGGCTACCACGACCTTCCAGACGCCACCGCCGAAGCGTTCACCGACGACGGCTTCTTCCGAACCGGCGACATCGCGCGCCGCGACCCGGACAACTACTTCGAGATCGTCGACCGGAAGAAGCACATGATCGTCACGGCGGGCTACAACGTCTACCCGAGCGAGGTCGAGGAACTGCTCCACGAACACGACGCGGTCGCGGAGGCCGCCGTCGTCGGCGTCCCCGACGAGCGACGCAACGAGGTGCCCAGAGCGTACGTCGTCGTCAGACCCGGCGTCGAGGCGGGCGTCGACGTGGAGAGCGAGGACCTCGTCCAGTACTGTCTCGACCGCGTCGCCGAGTACAAACACCCCCGCGAGGTCGTGTTCGCCGACGAACTCCCGCGAACGGCCAGCGGGAAGATACAGAAGTTCAAGCTCGTGGACGGCGACGGAGTGACGGTCGCCGAGAGTGAGGACTGACCCAGGCGTCGTCGCTCTCAGTCTCGACCCGAGCGACGGTAGCGACGGACGCCGTCGGTCACGTCGACGACGATTCGTCCCGACGTGGCAAGATAGCCGAGCGCGCCGATGGTGTCGAGCAACGCCGCTGGCGGGTCGAGGCGTTTCCCGCGGGCCTCGGTGACGGCGACGGCGGAGGCGGCCTCGTTCTCGGGGACTGCCTCGAAGACGTCCGCGACCATCTCGTCCAGTCGCTCGCGGGAGGCGTCGAGGACTTCGTCGAAAGTGTCGAAGACGGGACCGTGGCCGGGGTAGACCCTGTCGAACGGTCGTCCGTCGAGGGCGTCGTACGCCCGGTAGTACTCGCGCACCGCGTCGTCGGCCCCCCTGTCGAGGCCCACGTTCAGCGCGGCCGAGCGGAACGGTTCGACCAGTACGTCGCCCGAGAACAGGACTCGCTCGTCGCCGAGCGTGAGTGCGAACGCGGCGTGGTCGGCCTGGTGGCCGGGCGTGTGCAGCGGCGTCACCGACCGCGACCCGACGTCGACGGACTCGCCGAAGGCGAACCCGATATCCACCTCGTCGGGCGGGAGCAGTCGGCGGTTCCGCCGCAACGAGTCGAGCGCGCGGTCGACCTGTGCCTCCGCAGTGTCCTCGTCGAGACCCACCGCACGAGCGGTCTCGCGAACGCCGGTTTCGAGGGCCGCTTCGTCGCGTCGGAGACGGTCGAGCGTCTGTCGGGCGGCGTACACCGTCACTCCGGCCTCCCGCAGTGCGGGCACCTGCCCGAGGTGGTCGCTGTGCGGGTGCGTGAGCAGGAGGTGGGCCAGGTCGTCCGGTGCGTAGCCGTGGTCGGCGAGACCGTCGACGAGTTCCGCCTCACCCGTCTCGCCGGGGACGCCGGCGTCGACGAGTATCGGTTCGTCCCCCGGAATCAGGTACGCCGCGACGGTCCACGGTGGCCACTCGATACTGAACTCGACGCGGTGGACCGTGACGCACGCCCCGTCGACCTGCTCTCGTTCGCCCGACCCGTCCATACTCCACCGAACGGGTCGACTCACTTAACGCTACCACTGCCCACGGTTCTCGTCACCGTTAACCGCGGCCGGAATGTCGGGAACGGACGTTCACATTCGGTACAGCCGACGACCGTCCTCCTCAGATGAGTTCGCGGGCGATGGTCCGCTTCTGAATCTCGTCGGTCCCCTCGAAGATGCGGAGGACGCGGGCGGTGCGGTACTGGCGCTCGATGGGGAGGTCCTTCATGAACCCCGACCCGCCGTGGACCTGCATCGCCACGTCCGCCGCCTGGTTGTTGAGCTGTGCGCCCCGCAGTTTCGCCATCGACTCCTCCTTGCGGGCGCGCTCGTCGTTGTCCATCTTCCACGCGGCGTAGCGGTACAGGTGGCGGGTCTGCTCGATGTCGGTCGCGAGGTCGGCCAGCTGGAACGAGATGCCCTGTCGGTGGCCGATGGGCTTGCCGAACGTCTCGCGGTCGCGGGCGTAGTCGACGGCCAGGTCGAGCAGGAACTGCGAACTGCCGACGGCGTTGGCGGCGATGCTGATGCGCCCCCCACCGATCCAGTTCATCGCGGTCTGGAAGCCGTGGTCGACCTCACCGAGCACCTTGTCCTCGCCGACGCGGACGCCGTCGAACCGGAGTTCGCACTGGCCGCCCGGCGTCAGGCCCATCGTCCGGTGGACCTTCTCGACGCTGTACCCCTCCGCGTCGGCGTCGACGAGGAAGCAGGTGATGCCCTCGTACTCCCCGTCCTCGCCGCTGGTACGGGCGAACACCATGGCGAAGTCGGCGTAGGGACCGTTCGTGATCCAGTACTTGTTGGCGTCGATGACCCACTCGTCACCGTCCTTCTCGGCACGGGCGTCCATGTACTGCGGGTCGCTCCCGTGGGCCGGTTCGGTCAGCGCGAAGCACGTCGTAATCTCGCCGGCCATCAGCGGTTCGAGGTACTCCTCTCGCTGTGCCTCGTCGCCCGCCAGCAGGATGGGGGTCGGTCCCCCCGCGCCCCCCATGATGGCGCTGTGGAACCCCGGCGGTCGGTTCGCGAGGTGCTCGGTGACGATGGCCTTGGTGAGAACGTCGACGCCGCCGCCACCGACCTCCTCGGGCATCCCCATGCCGTAGAACCCCGCCTCGACGGCTTTCTCGCGGATGGTCTCGCGAATCTCGCGGTACTCGGGAACCTGGTAGTAGTCGTCGTCGACGATGTGGCGTTCGTAGTCCTCGCCGAGGAACTCCGGGTGTTCGCTCTCAAGCGGCGCGACCTCCCGGTCGATGAAGTCGTCGAGCGCCTTCTTGATCTGGACCGCCTCGTCCGGTTCGCTGAAGTCCATGTCGTGTTCTAACACCTGACAGGTGCTCGCATAAGCGTTCCGAAGGATGCGGAATTCGGCCAAGAGTTAATAGCTGTCAGACGAAATCCGCCTCACCGTTAACGATGATAAACGTTCACGCGACACGTGCTCGGTGGAGGACGTAGATGGGCGTCGACGAGCGCGTGCGGGACGACGGCGGATTCGCCCGGGGCGGTGTGAGAATCGGGCGACTCCGCATCTCGGAGGACGGCTTCTGGGGCGGGCTGACCATCCTGCCCGTCCTGTTTCTCTACACGCTCATCGCCATCCTGCCCGTCGGGTTCGCGCTGTGGGCTTCGCTTCACCAGATACCGCTGACGCGGCCGGCGTGGACCTTCGTCGGGCTCGAGAACTACGCGCGGGTGTTCGAGCTAGACCGGTTCTGGGGGTCGATGTGGCGCGGGACCATCTTCATGGTCGGGTCGACGCTCGTGCAACTGGCCGTCGGGCTCTGGATGGCGCTGGTCATCAACCGCATGGACCGCGGGCAGCGACTCCTGAGCACGTTCGTGTTCACGTCGTACCTCATCCCGACCATCATCGTGACGCTCATCGCGCTGTTCATGCTCGACCCGTTCGTCGGCGTCGTCCACCAGTTCGGGACGGACCTCGGCCTGTGGGAGAACTACGTGCTGGGGGCGGCGCGGGCCGACCTGCCACTGATAGGCGAG
This sequence comes from Halomarina salina, assembly GCF_023074835.1. Lineage (NCBI taxonomy): Archaea > Methanobacteriati > Methanobacteriota > Halobacteria > Halobacteriales > Natronomonadaceae > Halomarina > Halomarina salina. Next base: position 2,408,050 of record NZ_JALLGW010000001.1, on the reverse strand, counting down.
TTCAGCCTCGCGCTCCCGGCCGTCATCCTCATCGGGTCGTGGAAGTTCTCGGTGTTCATCACCATCTTCGCGCTCGCACAACTGCGCTCCATCCCGGACCGCTTCTACGAGGCGGCGAAGATCTGCGGGGCGACGTCGTGGGAGATGTTCCGCGACATCACGCTCCCCCGACTCAAGGGCGCGATTCTCGTCGCCGTCCTGCTGCGCTCGGTGTTCATGTTCAACAAGTACGATATCATCTGGCAGTTGACGCAGGGCGGACCGGGCTACGAGACGACCACCATGCCCATCCTCGCGTACCGCGAGACGTTCCAGGGGAGCGCCTACGGACTGGGGAACGCCATCGCCGTCGTGATGTTCTGCTTCCTCGCGGTGGGGGCCATCGCGTACTTCATGGCGTTCAACCCGAGTCAGGAGGTGGACACGTGAGCACCCTCGACGACGACCAGGAGGGCGACCCGACCAGCAGGCGCGCACGGAACGGCCCCGGACTCACCCGGAGACTCCCGTACGCCGCCCGTCGGTTCCTCCTCCGGTTCGGGACGGTCGGGAGTGCACTGCTGCTCGGGTTCGTCATGGTGTTCCCCATCTACTGGATGGCACAGAACGCGTTCAAGACGCGACTCGCCATCAACCAGGGGGTGACGTGGTTCCCGTCCGGTGAGGCGTTCACGCTCGAACGCTTCGACATCATCAACAACGGCGCGGTCGTCACGTACATCACCAACAGCATCATCGTCACCGTCGGGACCATCGTGATGGTCGTCGCGGTGTCGCTCGTCGCCGGCTACGGCCTGGCGCGCTACGACTTCCGCGGGAAGGTCCAGTTCGCCCGGTTCCTGTTGCTGGGCTACCTGTTCAGCCCAATCGTGCTGGCGCTGCCGCTCTACCTCATCTGGCGGCGGACCGGCCTGTTGAACACGCACATCGGTCTCATCATCGCGCTGTCCGCGGTGTCGATGCCCTTCGCGGTGTGGCTGATGTGGAAGTACATCCAGACCATCCCCGAGGCGATGGAGGAGTCCGCGTGGATAGCGGGCGCCCCGCGCTGGCGGGGGTTCGTCGACGTCATCCTGCCCCAGACCAAGCCCGCCATCATCGCGAACGCCCTGTTCGCGTTCGGCCTGGCGTGGAACGACTTCACGTTCGCCCAGATCCTCCTGCCCTCGAACGACGCGACGACGTTCCCGCCGGGCATCCTCCGGCTGGTGAACTCCTCGTTCGAGACGGGCTACGGCGACTTCATGGCGGTCGGCCTGCTGATGACCGTCCCGCCGTTGCTGTTCGCGTTCTTCCTCCAGTCGTACCTGCTGAAAGGCTTCGAGATCAGAGCACTGTAACCCATGGTACAAGTTCACGCACAAGACCTTCGCAAGGAGTTCGGCTCGCTGGTCGCGGTCGAGGATTTCAACCTCACCATCGACGAGGGGGAGTTCGTCACCCTCGTCGGCCCGTCCGGCTGTGGCAAGACGACGACGCTGCGCATGTTCGCGGGGCTGGAGACGGTCACTTCGGGTACACTGCTGTTCGGTGACCGGGACGTCACCGACCTCCCGCCGCAGGAGCGCGACGTGGCGTTGCTGTTCCAGGACATCGCGCTCTACCCGCACATGAGCGTTCGCGACAACATGGCCTACGGGCTGAAGATAGCGGGCTACGCCAAGGCGGACCGGTACGAGCGCGTCGAGGAGACGGCCGACCTGCTCCAGATAACCGACCTGCTCGACAACCGGCCTACGGACCTCTCGGGCGGCCAGCAACAGCGCGTCGCACTGGGTCGCTCGATGGTCCGGGACCCGGCGATGTTCCTGTTCGACGAACCGATGAGCGACCTCGACGCCAAGCTGAAACGCGACCTCCGGCCGCTGTTCGAGGAGGTGACCAAGGAGATCGGCTGTCCGACCCTCTACGTCACGCACGACCAGGAGGAGGCGATGACGATGTCCGACCGTATCGTCGTGATGAACGACGGCCACATCGCGCAGGTCGGCGGGCCCGAGGAGCTGTACGACGACCCCGACAGCGAATTCGTCGGGACGTTCATCGGCCAGCCCACCATGCAGACGTTCGAGGGGACCGTCGTCGAGGAGGACGACGGTCTCGCCGTGGCGGTCGGCGAGCACCGCTGGCCGGTGTCGACCCGGAACGGCCTCCGAGAGTACACCGGGAACCCCATCCGCGTCGGCGTCCGCCCGCAGGACATCAGCGTCTCCGACGACGCGAGCAACGGCATCGCAGGCGAACACGCGCTCGACGAACCGCTCGGCGACCGGACGAACAGCTTCTTCGACACGCGAGAGGGACGCGTGACCGTCGTCACCCCGAAGGGGTTCCGCGGCGAGGGCCGCACGTACGGCCTCCAGCCGTCGTCCTCTCACCTGCGCCTGTTCGACCCCGAGAGCGGCCTGCGAATCCGCTGAACTGCTGCGGTCTCCCGCTCTGGTGCCGTCGGTGGTGAGTGTGTATCGAGTGGGTTCTCAGGCGCGGCCCGTCCGCTCTTCTCGTCCGTCGGTGGGGGCTCTCTGCTCGCGCTCGACCGTCGCTCTGGGTCGAACGACGAGCGTCCCGGCGACTCTGTCCCCGACGCGCCGACCGTCGCTCGACAGACCCGCGACGAGGACGCCGAGCAGGTACCCGACCGGGAGGAAGTCGACGTATCGGAGCAGGTTCCGGACACCGCAAGCGACGATGCCGGGCGGTATCCCGTCGGGCGTCGTCACGACCAGACCGGTCAGTTCCTTGCCGGGCGTGCGGGCGTAGCGCCACTCGAAGTAGAAGCCGTAGACGACCGACACGGGTGCCAGCGCGACGACACTCCCGACGAACAGCGCGGTCGTGTTCGCCTCCGCGAGACCGGGCAGCAGCCAGACGACGAGCGCGAGCGGAATCGCCTCGAGGACGAAGTAACACAGGAGGAGGTCGACGACGACGGCGAGCGCTCGGCGACCGAGCAGTCGCGGCGTGGCCGAGTCGACGGCCGGGTCGGGAGGGCGTCGGCTGGGAAACCAGTCGAACACCGTTCAGGACGAGGCGAGTTCCTGTCCCTCCTGGAAGCGCTGTTCGAGTTTCGCCAGTGCGTCCTCGTACGCCTGCTGTGGCGAGTTCCCCTGGACGACGACGGAGTTCACCATCTCGGAGTCGTACTGGAACCTGCTCTCGTAGGTCGTCGCCACGGTCGAGGGGCGTTCGTCGCTCGAGAGGTTCGGCGCTATCTCCTCGAAACACCGCCGGTTGAGTTCGAGGAAGTGGCCGTCCTCCGCCTGGAATATCTCGGCGCTCTGGTAGGCGTCGGTCTCCAGGATGTCCTGGTAGGGCGGGAGGAACCGCATCGGCTCGACGAGGTTCTTGTCGGCCTGCGCTTCCGGCGAGCCGTACATGTACTCCAGGAACTCGATGGCCCCGTCGGGGTTGTCCGACTCGCTGAGCACGGGCGTCCCGTCGATGAGCGCCCAGCCACGGTCGATGGGGTCGGCGTCGCTCTGCATCGGGACGGGCGCGATGTTCGTGTTCAGTGCGACTTCGGTCGCGCCGGCGGCGTACGCCGGTCCCGCCAGCCACGCGTTGTTCATGATGCACTGACCGATGCGCCCCGCGACCCAGTTCTCGATGGTCGGCCCCCAGTTGAGGCTGGACGGGTCCGGCGAGAACTCCGCGAGGTCGTTCATCATCGTCAGCGTTTCGGTGACGTGCTGTTCGTCGAACCAGATCTCGGCCTCCTCGCCCTCGGTCCCCTGGAAGACGCCACCGCCGGCGTTGCGGAGGAAGTTGTCGAAGTCCGACCCGGCCTTCCCGGCGGGTTGTGCGGCGATGGCGAACCCGGTGGCGTTCGTCTCGTCGGACTCCGAGATGGCCCGAGCGTTCTCCAGTAGCTGGTCCCACGTCTCGGGCACCGACAGACCGAGCGTGTCGTAGATGTCCTGGCGGTAGTTGAGCGTCCCGCCGAGGTAGAGACCGTGGGGTATCATCTGGACGCTATCGTCGACGGTGACGGTGCTCTTGAAGTACATCTCACCGTTGGCCTCTTCGAGCGACGAGAGCGTGTCGTCGAGCGGTCGGGTCTGTCCCTGCGCGACCAGGTCGGCGACCTGCGTGATTGTGCCGTGGTACATCTCCGGCGGGTTACCCGACTGCAACAGCGTCGTGAGGCGCTGCTCGCCGGTGCCCTGGAGGCCGACGTACTCCGTCGTGACCTGGTAGTCCGGACTCACCTCCTCTTCGAATCCGGGGATTATCTCGTCCTCCCACTTCGCCTGCCACGCCTCGCTGGCGTAGTCGGTCAGTGCGAGGACCTCACCGGTGCTACCGCCCCCACTGCCCGAGTCGTTGTCACTCCCGTTTCCACCGCCGCCACCGCCGCCGCCTCCCCCGCCGCCGTCGCCTGTTCCATCTCCCGGAACCTGGTCGCCGTCCCCACCACCCGCACAGCCCGCCGTCGCGGTGACGATTCCGGCCCCGATTCCCTGTAACACCCGCCGTCTGTCGATTGGCTTCCGGACCATGTCTTATAATGTATTATGTTAACAATATACAAGCGTTCCGGTCTCTGAGACAGCGTTGTTCGTTAAAACCGCAGACAGTCCATCCATCGGTTACCTCTGGGGACTCGACTTCGTCCCGTGAGAAACTGTTAACCGACGCGCACGGTATCTCGTTGCAGTGCCGGTACCGTCGCCACCCGCTGGCCGCGAGGTGACTCAGCGACCGTGACGACGGGCGAGTCCGACGCCGCGGAGCGACCCCAGTCGCAGGCCGACGCGACGTTCGAACCCCACGAGATTCGGACCGTCGCGCTGGCCGTGGTGGCTGGCGTGTTCTTCGGCGGGGTGGCGACGGGCGTCGCGTTCCCGACGCTCCCCCTCCTCGACGACCTCCTCGGTATCAGCGCGGTCGTCCTCGGCGTCATCCTCTCGGCGAATCGCATCGCGCGCCTGTTGATGAACGCCCCGGCGGGCACCGTCGTCGACGCCGTCGGTGCGCGCCGACCGATGATAGTCGGCCTGTTCGTGCAGGGACTGGCCCCGTTCGGCTACGTCGCGGGGTTGTACGTCCCCAGTGGAACGTTCGCGGCGCTGCCGGTCGTCGGGCCGGTGTCGAACGCCGCCGCCGTCTTCCTGCTCGCCCGGACGATGTGGGGGTTCGGCAGCGCGTTCGTCTTCCTCGGTGCGTTCGCCACCATCACGCACGTGACGACGGCGGCCAACCGTGGACGGTGGCTGGGCTACATGCGCGGCGGCCAGTCCCTGGGGTTCCCGACCGGACTGGTCGTCGGTGGACTGATGGCGGACCTGCTGGGCATCGCGGAGGCGTTCCTGCTGGCCGGCGTGCTGGCGGTCGTCGCAGGGTTCGTCGCGCTGGTCGTCCTCCCCGACGTCGCGCCGTCGACCGACGAGCGGACCAGTCTCCGGGAGCTGCCGGCGATGGTCCGCCGCGAGCCACGGGTCGTCCCCATCGGCGTCGGAAACATGACCATCCGGTTCACGTTCGGCGGCGTGTTGCTAGCGACGGTCGTCAAGTACGCCGCAGAGACCGGGGTCGAACTCGGAGTCCTCGACGCTGCGGGCATCAGTGGCGTCGTCCTCGGCGTCGGCGTCGTCACGGCGAGTCTCACGACGTTCGCCAGCGGTCGGGTCTCCGACGGGCTCTCGAACAGAGCTTCCATTCTCGTCCCCGCGTTCCTCGCGATGGGTGGGGGTCTCCTCACGCTCGCCGCGCTCCCGACGCTCCTCGGCCTGTTCGCTGGGACGGCACTCATCGGTGTCGGGACCGGCGGTGCTGGCCCCGCGCTGTTGGCCATCCTCGGCGACATCACGCCGGGCGACGAGATCGGTCGGATGGGCAGCGTCTACAACATCATGGGCGACGTCGGACTGAGTCTCGGTCCACTGCTCGCCGTCCCGATGGTCGACGACTGGTTCGGCTTCGGGACGACCTACGCCCTGTGTGCCGCAGTCGTCGTTCTCACGCTGGTGGTCGCGGCGGTCCCGCTCGTCCGCTCGGGGACGAGCGCGGAGGCGGGGGCGTGACCGGGGCCGGGTCCTCTTGCCGTCGTGGAGCCGTACCGACTCACAGTAGCACCATCGGACCTCTCTCTCTAACGGACAGGGACGTAGAACGTCGTTCGAGCCCCCTACTCCGAGTGTGACGGTTGGTCTCGCCCCAACCGGTAGAACTCGTCGTTCGGGCGCATGTCCATCACGACGGCCATCCGGTTCGAGAGGTTGTAGAAGCCGACGACGCTGGCGATGTCCCAGATTGCCTCGTCGGAGAACCCCTGCAGGCGGAGCGCTTCGAGGTCCTCCTCGTCAATTCGACCCGGCGACTCGGTGAGTTTCACGGCGAAGTCGAGCATGGCGCGGTGGGTCGGGTTGAGGTCGGCGGCGCGGTGGTTCGTCGCCAGCTGGTCGGCGAGTTTCGGGTCCTTCGAGTAGATGCGGACGAGCGCACCGTGGGCGACGACGCAGTAGAGGCAGTCGTTGACGCCGGAGACGGTGACGACGAGCATCTCTATTTCCTCGCGTTCGAGGGCGGTGTCCTCGACGAGTGCGTCGTGATAGTCGAAGAACGCCCGGAAGTGACTCGGTTTGTACCCCATCGCGGAGAAGACGTTCGGCGTGAACCCGGCCTGCTCCGTCTCCTCGTCGATTCGTTCCTGCAGGTCCTCGGGCAGGTCGTCGTAGTCGGGGACCGGGAAGTTCCGCATCGCCGGCTCCGTCTCGTCGCTCATGGGGCCGACTTCCGGGGCCGACGGGAAAGCTCTAGGTGGCGGGTCGCGTCCCGAGTGCTCCGCCGTTGCTCGCGTGACGACCCGTCGCTCACTGCCACCGGTTGAGCGCGTAGAGCAGTCCGTAGCCGACGAGTCCCGCCACGAAGACGACGACGGGGACGAGGAACGGCCCGTACGACTCGACGACCGACCCCGCGAGCGCGAACATACCGAGTCGAGGGACGCGGTGACGAAAAGCGGACGGTTCATGCCGGTCGCGTCGTCATCCCCTCCATGCGCAAAGAGGGCCACTGGGGGGCAGCGCTCGTCTGCTACGCTCCCGTCGGCTGGACGGTGTTCGGGACCGACCCCGTACTCGCCGTCGCGGGTGGCGTCGTCGTCCTCGCACTGGCACGGCTCCCGGACGTGGACCTCCGGATACCGTTGCTCCGCCATCGCGGTCCCACCCACTCCCTCGCGTTCGCGCTGCTCGTCGGCGCGACGCTGGCGGGGGTCGCGACGCTGGCCGTCACTCGACTCCCCCCGTCGCTCGCCGTTCAGTGGCTGGTCCCGTTCGCGGGATTCGTCGGTGCGTTCGGCGTCACTACACACCTGCTGGCCGACTGGCTGACGCCCTCTGGCGTCCCGCTGCTCTGGCCGCTGTCGGGGCGTCGGTTCAGTCTCGGAGTGACACGAGCGAGCAGCACCGTCGCCAACTGGGGGCTGCTGGCGCTCGGCCTGTTCGCGACGGCACTGGCGGTGCTCGCGCGCTGAAAGAACGAGAATCGGAGGCGAGAGGCGACGCCGGTTCTGTCGCGGCGGCGACTCAGTCGCAGCAGCGACTCAGTCGAAGTGACCCTGGTCCTCGAGCTGGTCCATGATGTCGTCGACGAACGCGTCCGCCGATTCGTACGGGAAGTCTCCCCCACCGAGCTTCGTGTTGAGCTCCATGGCGGTCATCGAGAAGTCACCCGACTCGAACTTCGTCGAGGGACCGTTCGGCAGCGCCGGGACGAGGTCCATCGGGCTGTTGATGGGGTAGTCGGCACCTTCGAACGCGTCGATCATCTGTTGACGGAGTTCGTCTTTGTCTGCCATAGGACACCGGACAGTGAACCGTTGACAATAAAAAACCGTATGGAACCGCAAACCGAACGCTCCGAGTTTACACGGCCGACGGAGTCAGGGTCGCCAGCCTCGACGACTCGTCAGGGTCGTGGCGGGTCCGTCACTCCTCACCCTGCTGGCGCTGGTATCCCCTGTAGCTCATCGCCGCGCCGTCGACGATGACCGTCTCACGGCTCACGTCCGGCGTCTCTGGGGGTTCTGGGTCGTCGTCGTCCACCT